>NC_016745.1:492500-737500 GCF_000243075.1 Oceanimonas sp. GK1
TCAGTGAAATTGAAATCGCCGTGAAGATGCGGTGTACCCGCGGCTAGACGGAAAGACCCCGTGAACCTTTACTATAGCTTGGCACTGAACATTGACCCTACATGTGTAGGATAGGTGGGAGGCTGTGAAGCGGTGACGCCAGTTGCCGTGGAGCCGACCTTGAAATACCACCCTTGTATGTTTGATGTTCTAACTTAGCCCCCTTATCGGGGGTGAGGACAGTGCCTGGTGGGTAGTTTGACTGGGGCGGTCTCCTCCCAAAGTGTAACGGAGGAGCACGAAGGTTGGCTAAGTACGGTCGGACATCGTACGGTTAGTGCAATGGCATAAGCCAGCTTAACTGCGAGACGGACAGGTCGAGCAGGTGCGAAAGCAGGTCATAGTGATCCGGTGGTTCTGAATGGAAGGGCCATCGCTCAACGGATAAAAGGTACTCCGGGGATAACAGGCTGATACCGCCCAAGAGTTCATATCGACGGCGGTGTTTGGCACCTCGATGTCGGCTCATCACATCCTGGGGCTGAAGTCGGTCCCAAGGGTATGGCTGTTCGCCATTTAAAGTGGTACGCGAGCTGGGTTCAGAACGTCGTGAGACAGTTCGGTCCCTATCTGCCGTGGGCGTTGGATGATTGAGAGGGGCTGCTCCTAGTACGAGAGGACCGGAGTGGACGAACCTCTGGTGTTCGGGTTGTCACGCCAGTGGCACTGCCCGGTAGCTAAGTTCGGAATCGATAACCGCTGAAAGCATCTAAGCGGGAAGCGAGCCTCGAGATGAGTCATCCCCAGGCACTTGATGCCTCTAAAGGGCCGTCCGAGACCAGGACGTTGATAGGCAGGGTGTGGAAGCGCTGTGAGGCGTGCAGCTAACCTGTACTAATGACCCGTGCGGCTTAACCATACAACACCCAAGAAGTGTGAGGCCTTGCAGGCTCAAGAGCACAACCAAATTCATCATCAAAAAGCTTTTTTCGAATTACGATTTTATGCCTGGCGGCCATAGCGTTGTGGAACCACCTGATTCCATGCCGAACTCAGCAGTGAAACGCAACCGCGCCGATGATAGTGTGGCAGCTGCCATGTGAAAGTAGGTCACTGCCAGGCACCCAATTCCGCTGATATAGCTCAGATGGTAGAGCGCACCCTTGGTAAGGGTGAGGTCCCCAGTTCGATTCTGGGTATCAGCACCAGAATTTGTTTGACTGCCATAGCGTTGTGGAACCACCTGACCCCATGCCGAACTCAGAAGTGAAACGCAACCGCGCCGATGATAGTGTGGCAGCTGCCATGTGAAAGTAGGTCACAGTCAAACACTCTATTCCGATAAGCCCGATACTGATGTATCGGGCTTTTTCGTATGGGCTGAATAACCGGCTTGACCTTGCCCAGGGGGGAAAGGTTATGGTGGTACTTTGCCGCTTACGGAGTCGGGCATGAATATCAGCAAAGTGGCCGAGTTGACCGGGCTGACCAGCAAAACCCTTCGTTACTACGAGGCTATCGGCCTTATTCCCAGCCCCGAACGGGGCGAAAATGGTTACCGCAGTTACAGTGACGCCTTGATCCGTCGTATTCGTTTTGTGAAAAACGCCCGGGAGGCGGGGTTCAACCTGGACGAATGCCGGGAACTGCTGGCGTTGCAGGATAAAGAGAGTCGGACCAGTGCCGAAGTCAAGGCACTGACGCTGGCCAAGATCAACGATATCGAGCAACGCATTGCTCATATGCAGATGATGCTGCAGGGTTTACGCCGTTTGGCTGATCAATGTCATGGAGACGCCAAGCCGGAGTGCCCTATTATGGAAGCACTGGGCGGACCCGCCGTCGCCCCTTCGGCAAAAGAGTGATTTGGATCACCTTTTCCGTTTCGCTTTTGGCGCAGAATGCGCCATAAGTCGTATTTTATCTGCATGTTAACAAGGGGTTACATCTTGTAGGCAGATTCAGGCAGCAACCAGAGCAAAGATTGTGAGCATCAATGAACGATAAAAAAAGCAGAATAGACGTCAAGGACGTTACTCCAAAACCGCGTTCTCACCGGCCCGCCGATGACGGTCATATTTACGTTAGGGCACAAACCGGAAGATGGCAGCGCCTGCGCAAGCAGATGGGCTGGCTGCTGATGCTGGTATTCCTGCTGGGTCCCTGGATCCAGTGGAACGGCAATCAGGCCATTCTGCTCAATGTGGAGCAGCAGCGCTTTCATGTGTTCGGTACCACCCTGTGGCCCCAGGATCTGACCCTGCTGGCCCTGCTGTTTATGGTGGCGGCCTTTGCCCTGTTTTTTCTGACCACCTTTCTGGGGCGGGTATGGTGCGGCTACCTGTGTCCGCAGACGGTATGGACCTTTATCTTTATCTGGTTTGAGGAAAAGTTTGAGGGCAGTGCCAACAAGCGCCGCCAGCTCGACAAGGCGCCCTGGAGTTTCAACAAGATCTGGCGCAAGGCCGCCAAACATACCGGCTGGCTGGCGGTATCGCTGCTGACCGGTTTTACCTTCATTGCCTACTTTATTCCCGCCCAAGAGCTGGCCTGGGGACTGCTGACCTTTTCCGCCAGTTTCTGGGCCGGCTTCTGGGTGCTGTTTTTTGCCTTCTGCACCTACGGCAACGCCGGCTTTATGCGCACCATAATGTGCACCCATATGTGTCCTTATTCCCGTTTCCAGTCGGCCATGTTCGACAAGGACACCTATATCGTCAGTTACGATGCCGAACGGGGTGAAACCCGTGGACCCCGTCCCCGCAAAAAGGATCCGAAGGAGTTGGGCCTGGGGGACTGCATCGACTGCGACATGTGTGTGCAGGTGTGCCCGGCCGGCATCGATATTCGCGATGGCCTGCAGTATGAGTGCATCAACTGTGGCGCCTGTATCGATGCCTGTGATCAGACCATGGAGCGCATGGGTTATGAGCCGGGTTTGATCAGCTATACCACCGAGCACAAGCTGGTGCACAAAGAGACCCATGTGGCTCGCCCTAAGCTGATTGGCTACGGCATCGTCATGGTGATCATGCTGGCGGCCTTTGCCTTTATGGCCACCCGCATCATGCCCATGGGGCTGGAGGTGATTCGGGATCGCAACCAGCTTTACCGGGAAACCGCCGAGGGCCTGGTGGAAAACACCTATACCCTGAAGCTGCTGAACAAGACTCTGGCGCCGGCCACCTACCAGCTGAGTGTGGAAGGCATGGACGACGCCGAGTGGATTGGCCCGGCGGAAGTCAGCATTGATGGCGGCGAGGTGCTGAGCCTGCCGGTCAGCCTGTCCGCAGATCCCTACCTGCTGGATTCACCGGTGCGGGACATTACCTTTGTGATGCGTCGCAAGGGCGCGAATGCCGACGAGGCCAAGTCTTCGGTACGTACCGAGAGCAAGTTCTTCAGCGCCCTGCGCTGACGTCCGGTAAAGCATGCTAGAGTAAGCCGCAGCGACCCTGCGGCTTTTTTATTGGAGATCTATGGATTACTACCAACTGACCCCGGACGTGATCGCCGATGCCCTGGCCAGCGTGGGCATTTATGTGGATCGTGGGCTGATGGCCCTGAACAGTTACGAGAACCGGGTATATCGCTTTCAGTCCGAGGACGACGGCACCCTGGTGGCCAAGTTCTATCGTCCCGGCCGCTGGAGCCGTGCCCAGGTGGAGCAGGAGTTGTCCTTTGTGTCCGCCGCCGCCGCCCAGGGCGTGCGGGTGGCCGAGCCGCTGCAGCGGGACGGTCACAGCCTGTTTGAATACCAGGGCCTGTTGTTTTCCGTATGGCGCTCGGTGCCGGCCCGCGCCTTTGAACCGGACAACCTGGAGCAGCTGGAGGCCCTGGGGGAGCAACTGGCCCGGCTGCACTGCGTGGGGGAAACCCTGTCGCTGGATCTGCGCCCGGTATTGGATCCGGCGACAGAGCTTGCTCGTTCCCGCAGCGTGCTGGAACGGCAGGCCCGCATTCCCGCGGCATTGCGACAGGGGTTGTTCAGCGCTCTGGAGCGGCTGATTGACGGGGTAAGCGAACATTACCGGAGCGCTACCCTTATCGGTATTCACGGCGATTGCCACGGCGGCAACCTGTTGTGGCATCAGGGGCCCTGGCTGCTTGACTTCGATGACTGCCGGCGCGGCCCGGCGGTGCAGGACTTGTGGATGATGCTGAGCGGCTCCCGCCAGGAGCAGCTGGTGCAGCTCGATACCCTGCTCGCGGGCTATGAAACCGTGCGGGAGTTCAATGCCGCCGAACTGGCGCTGATCGAGCCGCTGCGGGCCACCCGCATGGTCAACTACATGGCCTGGCTGGCGGCGCGCTGGGATGATCCGGCTTTTCCGGCCGCCTTTCCCTGGTTTAACAGCGAGGATTACTGGCAGCAGCAGATACGTGCACTGACGGAGCAGGCCCAGAGCCTTTCGGCACCGCCGTTGTCCTTGACCTCATGGAGCTGATTCCTTAACTTGGGTCAGCCTTAAACAAACGGGATTCACCCTATGAAAACGCTGATTTTTGCCTTTGTGACAATGTTGCTGGTACCCCTGGCTCAGGCCGCTTCCGAGTTTCAGGAAGGGGTGGAATACACCGTGGTTGCCGAGGTGCCCAGCAGCAAGCCGGAAGTAACCGAATTTTTCTCTTACGTGTGCCCCCATTGCTACAGCTTTGAGCCGCTGATGGACAAGCTGGCCGAGCGTCTGCCCGAGGCCGACATTAACAAGGTGCCGGTGGCGTTCCTTGGCCGGGACATGGGGCCGGTGCTGCAGCGTGCCTACGGTGCCGCCCTGCTGCTGAAGGTGGAAGACAAGTTGACACCGGTGATGTTTGACCGTATTCACCGCCAGAAGAAGATGCCGGCGTCTCTTGAGGACGTGAAAGAGGTGTTTGTGGCCAATGGTGTGGACGCCAAGGACTTCGATGGAGTGATCAACAGCTTTGCCCTGAATGGCATGATCGCCAAGTACGACAAGCTCACCGAGAAGTACAATGTGCGCGGCACGCCCACCGTTATCGTGCGTGGCAAATACCAGCTGAACATGGGTGAAATTGGCTCGGAAGAGCGTTTTTACCGCGTGGTGGAATACCTGCTTTCCGCCAACTGAGCACCCACACAATGACCAGGCGGCCGGTGATCACCGGCCGTTTTTATTGCTCGCCGGGTGAGTCATGGCTGAGCGGCAGGTCGATATCGTCGTGGCCCAGGGCCCGCCAGTGGGTGCTGGGCAGGTGGAACAGGTAGAACTTTTCCCGGTGGGTGTCGGTCACAAAGCCCATGCCCAGCAGGCTCAGCTCAAAGTGTACGTCCGACACGAATTGCTGGTTGAAACGCTGTCGACCCGACAGTTCGGCAATGTCGCTTCGGGTCAGGTATACCCCTTCCTGATGCCGGCCAAAACGCTCCTGCAGCCATTCGGCAAATTCCCTGGCGCTTTTCATCGCTAGCTCCTTGTCGGTTGAGAGACGGTTATTGCCGCAGCCGGGCCAGCAGCCGGTCCATGGCCCGGTAACCCAGGGCTTCCATCAGGTGAGGCCGGCCGATATGGGGCTCGCCGGCCAGATCGGCGATGGTGCGGGCTACCCGGATCAGTTTATGCCAGGCTCGAATGGACAGCTTCATGCGATGCAGTGCCTGCTCCAGGAAGGCGGCATCGTCGGCACTCAGCGGGCACAGCCGGTCGAGATCGGCAGCACCCAGGCGTGCGTTGGGTTTGCCGGCCCGGGCCTGTTGGCGTTGCCGCGCAGCCAGCACCCGGGCGCGAACCTCGGCCGTGCTGGCGGACTTTTGCCGTGGCCGGCTCAGCTCGCCCGGTGGCAGCAGGGGAATTTCCACCGACAGATCGAAACGGTCGACAAAGGGGCCGGATATCTTGCCGAGATAACGCAATATCTGCTCCGGCGAGCTGCGGCTCAGGCCGTCCTGATAGTGGCCACAAGGACTGGGGTTCATGGCGCCGATCAACTGAAAGCGGGCCGGAAAGGTCACGCTGTGGGCGGCCCGGGAAATGCTGATGGTACCGGTTTCCAGCGGTTCGCGCAGGGCATCCAGCACTCGGCGTTCAAACTCGGTGAGTTCGTCGAGAAACAGCACCCCGCGGTGGGCGAGGGATATCTCCCCCGGTCTGGGATGGCTGCCGCCCCCTACCAGGGCGGCAGCCGAGGAAGAGTGGTGAGGCTGGCGAAAGGCTCGCTGCCGCCAGTGCTCGGGGTCAAGGGGCTGGCCGCTGATGGAACGAATGGCGGCCGCCTCCAGTGCTTCGGTTTCGGTCATGGGTGGCAGCAGGCCCGGCAGGCGTGCCGCCAGCATGGTCTTGCCGGTACCGGGCGGACCGAGAAACAACAGGTTATGTTCGCCGGCGGCGGCAATCTCCAGCGCCCGTTTGCCGGTTTCCTGGCCGATCACCTCACTCAGACAGGGGGTGATGGCATCCTCATGAATGGGCACAGGCTCGGGGTGGGCCAGCTCGCCCTGCTGTTGCAACCAGGCGGTAATGGCCAGCAGGTGGGGAGCCAGCAGGGCCGGGCAGGGAGTAATTAGCCCGGCTTCGCGGCCGTTGGCGGCGGGCATGATCAGCCGGCGATCGCTGGCGCGGGCGGCCAGCACCGCCGGCAGGGTCCCCTTGATGCCGCGCAGTTCACCGGTCAGTGCCAGCTCTCCGAGGAACTCCAGGCCGTCCAGGGACGAGGCCGGGATCTGCTCCGAGGCGGCGAGAATGGCCATGGCGATGGGCAGGTCGAAGCGACCGCCGTCCTTGGGCAGATCCGCCGGCGCCAGGTTGACGGTAATGCGCCGGGCGGGAAATTCAAAGCCGGCGTTGATCAGGGCACTGCGTACCCGATCCCGGGCTTCCTTGACCGTGGTTTCGGGCAAACCGACGATGTTGAAGGCCGGCAGGCCGTTGGCCAGGTGAGCTTCTACCGTCACCAGGGGGGCGGTCACGCCCAGGCTGGCCCGTGCAAACACAACGGCAAGTGACATGGCATCATCCTTGGTTTTTTGTTTTACATTTAATTTTTTTTGCAGTTTTTATTGCTGTCAGGATACGGCGGCTGACCGGCTTTTTTTGTGATCCGGGTTTAAGAAAGTCTTGAGTAGTGTAGAACACTATGCTAGTTCTATAGGCCAGCCGCGCCGGGGACCCCGGCACACAGCACATATTTTTGGGTCGGTTTTATGAATTCCATCGTACGCATCGTCAACATTATCGTGGTCCTAGTGGTGATTATTAAATCTCCGCTCGGGGCACTGTGGTCTGACGATAGCCGATAACCGGCCGACAACAACACACAAACCCCCGAGCAAGCTCGGGGGTTTTTTTTTACATCATTTTGGCAGCAATACAGGGACAGCAAACACATGAATGGCGCACAGTACATTGTCCAGGCACTGAAACAACAAGGGGTAACCCAGATCTTCGGCTACCCCGGCGGCGCCATCATGCCGCTTTACGACGCCCTCTACGACGGCGGTGTGGACCATTTGCTGTGCCGGCACGAGCAGGCTGCCGCCCTGGGCGCAGTGGGTTATGCCAGAGCCAGTGGTCAGGTAGGGGTGTGCATGGCCACCTCCGGCCCCGGTGCCACCAACCTGATCACCGGTCTGGCCGATGCCATGCTCGACTCCATTCCGGTGGTGGCCATCACCGGCCAGGTGCCCATGGCCGCCATCGGCACCGATGCCTTTCAGGAAGTGGACGTGCTGGGCATGTCGCTGTCCTGCACCAAACACTCCTATCTGGTCGAGAACGTGGAAGATCTTGGCGATATCATCGCCGAAGCCTTTGAAGTGGCCCGAACCGGCCGCCCCGGACCGGTGCTGATCGACGTGCCCAAGAACGTGCAGGTGGCCCTGGTGGAGCCGCGTCCGGCCGTGCCCTGCACCACGGCACCCAGTACCCTCGACGAGGCCGCCCTGGCCGAAGCCAGGGCCCTGCTGGCCGAAGCGCGGCAGCCGGTGCTCTACGTGGGCGGTGGCGTCGGCATGGCCAACGCCGAGGCAGAATTACGTGCTTTTGCCGAGCAAAGCGGCATTCCTGCGGTGACCACCCTGAAGGGAATCGGCACCCTGGATCCGGACCATGAGCTGTTTTTGGGCATGCTGGGCATGCACGGAACAAAAGCGGCCAACCTGGCCGTTCAGCAGAGTGATCTGCTGATGGTGGTGGGCGCCCGTTTTGACGACAGGGTCACCGGCAAGCTGGATGCCTTCGCGGTCAATGCCAAGGTCATTCACCTGGACAAGGACGCCGCCGAATTCGGCAAGGTACGCCGGGCCCAGGTGGGTATCGACGCCGAGCTGAAAGACGTCCTGCCGCGGCTCACCGGCGAGCGCCTGGCCATCGACGCCTGGCGTGAACAGTGCAAGGCGCTCAAGGCCGAGCATCAGTGGCGCTACGATCACCCGGGCGAGGCCATTTACGCCCCGCTGATGCTCAGGCAACTGAGCGACGCTCTGGCAGACACCGCCATGGTCAGCTGTGACGTGGGTCAGCACCAAATGTGGGTGGCCCAGCACATGCGCTTTACCAGCCCGCGCAATCACCTCAGTAGCGCCGGCCTGGGCACCATGGGTTTTGGCCTGCCCGCCGCCATCGGTGCCAAGCTGGCCCGGCCCGAGCACGAGTCGGTGCTGGTCTCCGGCGACGGCTCCTTCATGATGAACGTACAGGAGCTGGGCACCCTCAAGCGCGCCCAGCTGCCGGTGAAGATGGTGCTGCTCGACAACCAGCGCCTGGGCATGGTGCGCCAGTGGCAGGAACTGTTCTTTGACGGCCGCTTCAGTGAAACCATTCTCACCGACAACCCGGACTTTGTGGCCATGGCCGCCGCCTTTGGCATTCCGGGCGAAACCATTACCCGTAAGGAGCAGGTGCAGCCCGCCATCGCGCGCATGCTGCAGTCCGACAGCGCCTACCTGCTGCACGTGCGTATTTCAGAGGAAGAGAACGTCTGGCCCCTGGTGCCGCCGGGCGTTGCCAACGATCAGATGATGGAGAGCAAAGCATGAACCAGCACAGTTTGCAGATAGAAGCCCAGTTTCGCCCGGAAGTGCTTGAGCGGGTACTGCGCATGACCCGCCACCGCGGCTTTCGCGTGGACGACATGGAAATGTCCACCTCCGCCGATTGTCAAAACCTGAGCATCAGGGTTACTGTCAGCAGTGAACGTCCCATTCAGCTGCTGAGCCGCCAGCTCGAAAAACTGATGAACGTGACCCGCGTTGAGACGCACATCATGGAGCAACCGCTGAAAAAATCGGCCTGAGGATAACAACAATGTCTACCGCCAAGTACATCTGGTTTAATGGAGATCTGGTGCCCTGGGACAAGGCCCAGGTGCATGTGATGACCCACGCCCTGCATTACGGTTCGTCGGTGTTTGAGGGCATTCGCGCCTACAACACCCCCAAGGGGCCGGTGGTGTTCCGGCTGGAAGAGCACGTGCAGCGGCTGTTCGATTCCGCCAAGATCTACCGGATGAACATTCCCTTTACCAAGGCGGAGCTGATGGATGCCTGCCGAGCGGCGGTAGCCAAGAACGACCTCGACAGCGCCTACCTGCGCCCGCTGGTGTTTATCGGCAATGTGGGCATGGGGCTGAATGCCCCGAAGGACGTGCCCTGTGAAGTGATCATCGCCGCCATTCCCTGGGGCGCCTACCTGGGCGAGGAAGGGCTGGAAAACGGCGTCGACGTCTGCGTCACCTCCTGGAACCGTCTGGCCCCCAACACCATGCCCACCGGCGCCAAGGCGGGGGGCAACTACCTGTCGTCCCAGCTGATTTCCGGCGAGGCCAAGCGCCACGGCTACAGCGAGGGCATTTCCCTCGATGTGCACGGCCACCTCAGTGAAGGCGCCGGTGAAAACCTGTTTCTGATCAAGAACGGTGTGCTCTACACGCCGCCGGTCACCGCCTGCATACTGCCGGGTATCACCCGTGATACCCTGATGACCCTGGCGCGGGACGCCGGTTATGAGGTGCGGGAAGAAGCCATTGCCCGGGAAGCCCTGTACCTGGCCGACGAAATGTTCATGACCGGCACCGCCGCCGAGGTCACCCCGGTGCGCAGCGTGGACGGCATCACTCTTGGGGAAGGCAAGCGGGGCCCCATCACCAAGGAGCTGCAGCAGGCGTTTTTCGGCCTGTTTGACGGCACCACCCAGGACAAGTGGGGCTGGCTCACCCCGGTCAAAGACTAATTTAACTTATCGAGATGGGGCGCGCTTGCGCCCCGTTGTTCTCACGCAATATCAGGAGTAAAAGGAATGCCAAGGTATCGTTCAGCCACCACCACCCACGGCCGCAACATGGCCGGCGCCCGCGCTCTGTGGCGCGCCACCGGCATGACCGAAGCGGATTTCGGCAAGCCGATTATCGCCGTGGTGAACTCCTTCACCCAGTTTGTGCCCGGCCATGTGCACCTGAAAGACATGGGTCAGCTGGTGGCCCGGGAAATTGAAGCCGCCGGCGGTGTGGCCAAGGAATTCAACACCATAGCGGTGGATGACGGTATCGCCATGGGTCATGGCGGCATGCTTTACTCCCTGCCCAGCCGGGAGCTGATCGCAGACTCGGTTGAGTACATGGTCAATGCCCACTGTGCCGACGCCATGGTGTGCATCTCCAACTGCGACAAGATCACCCCCGGCATGCTGATGGCCGCCCTGCGGGTCAATATTCCGGTGATCTTCGTCTCCGGCGGCCCGATGGAAGCGGGCAAGACCAAGCTGTCCGATCAGCTGATCAAGCTGGATCTGGTGGACGCCATGATTCAAGGGGCCGATCCCACCGTGTCCGACGCCCAGAGCGAACAGGTGGAGCGCAGCGCCTGCCCCACCTGCGGTTCCTGCTCCGGCATGTTTACCGCCAACTCCATGAATTGCCTGACCGAGGCCCTGGGCCTGTCCCAGCCCGGCAACGGCTCCCTGCTGGCCACCCACGCCGACCGTGAAGCACTGTTCAAGACCGCCGGCCACCGCATCGTCGAGCTGACCAAGCGTTACTATGAAGGTGAAGACGCCGCCGTGCTGCCGCGCAACATCGCCACCAAGGCCGCGTTTGAGAACGCCATGGTGCTGGACATCGCCATGGGCGGCTCCACCAATACCGTGCTGCACCTGCTGGCCGCCGCTCAGGAAGCGGACGTGGACTTCACCATGGACGACATCGACGCCCTGTCGCGCCGAGTGCCCCAGCTGTGCAAGGTGGCGCCGTCCACCCAGAAGTACCACATGGAAGACGTGCACCGTGCCGGGGGCGTGATGGGCATTCTGGCCGAGCTGGCCCGGGCCGGCCTGCTCAACACCGAGGTGAATACCGTGCTGGGCATGACCCTGGCCGAGCAGCTGGCCCGCTACGACATCATGGTGACCGACGACGAGGCGGTGAAAACCATGTTCCGCGCCGGTCCGGCGGGCATTCGCACCACCAAGGCATTCAGCCAGGACTGCCGCTGGGACACCCTGGATGACGACCGCGCCGAGGGCTGTATTCGCAGCATCGACAACGCCTACAGTCTGGAAGGCGGCCTGGCGGTGCTGGCCGGCAATCTGGCCATCGACGGCTGTATCGTCAAGACCGCCGGCGTGGCCGACGACAACCTGACCTTCCGCGGCCCGGCCCGGGTGTTCGAGAGCCAGGACACCGCGGTGGCCGGCATTCTCGGCGGCGAGGTCAAGGCCGGCGAAGTGGTGGTGATCCGCTACGAAGGTCCCAAGGGTGGCCCGGGCATGCAGGAAATGCTGTATCCCACCACTTACCTCAAGTCCATGGGGCTGGGCACCCAGTGCGCCCTGATCACCGACGGTCGTTTCTCCGGCGGTACCTCCGGCCTGTCCATCGGCCATGTGTCTCCCGAGGCGGCCAACGGCGGCACCATCGGCCTGGTGCAGAATGGCGATCTCATCCACATCGACATTCCGGCCCGCAAGATCGAGCTGGAGGTGTCCGATGCCGAGCTGGCGGCCCGCCGGGAAGCCATGGAGGCCAAAGGTGAACAGGCCTGGCGCCCGGTAGACCGCGAGCGCGAAGTGTCCTTTGCCCTGCGTGCCTACGCCTCCCTGGCCACCAGTGCCGACAAGGGCGCGGTGCGCGATCGCAGCAAACTGGGAGGCTGAGCCATGGCACAACCGGCATTGAAGGAAGCAAAAAGCACGCCCCGCTCGGCTACCGAGTACCTGCGCCACATTCTGTTGTCGCCGGTGTACGAGGCTGCCCGGGTGACGCCACTGACCCCACTCAAGAAGATTTCCGAGCGGTTGGGGCACCCGGTGTCGCTCAAGCGGGAAGACATGCAGCCGGTGCATTCTTTCAAGTTGCGGGGTGCCTACAACAAGATTGCCCAGCTCACCCCCGAGCAGCAGCAGCGGGGGGTCATTGCCGCCTCCGCTGGCAACCATGCTCAAGGGGTGGCGCTGTCAGCGGCCAAGCTGGGCATTGACGCCACCATCGTCATGCCCACCGTGACGCCCGATATCAAGGTGGAATCGGTGCGCCGCTTTGGCGGCAAGGTGGTGTTGCACGGCAACAATTTCGACGAGGCCTACGCCCGTTGCCTGGAGCTGGCGCAGCAGAAGGGCGCCACCCTGATACCGCCGTTCGATGACGAGGACGTGATCGCCGGTCAGGGCACGGTGGGCCGCGAGCTGTTGGAGCAGGACACCCGCCTGACCCACGTGTTCGTGCCTGTGGGTGGCGGCGGTCTGGCCGCCGGGGTGGCGGTGTACATCAAGCAGCTGCTGCCTCAGGTCAAGGTGATCGGGGTCGAGGCCGAGGGCTCCGCCTGCCTCAAGGCGGCGCTCAACGCCGGTGAACTGGTCACCCTCGACCGGGTCAGCATGTTTGCCGACGGGGTGGCGGTGAAGCGCATGGGCGTAGAGACCTTTCGTCTGTGCCGGGAATACCTGGACGGCGTGATCACCGTCACCACCGACGAGATCTGTGCCGCCCTCAAGGATATCTTTGAAGATACCCGGGCCATCGCCGAGCCCTCGGGGGCGCTGTCGCTGGCCGGGCTGAAGAAATACAGTCAGGCCGGAGACTATGCCCACGCCCGCATGGCGGCGGTGCTGAGCGGCGCCAACGTCAACTTCCATTCCCTGCGCTACGTGTCTGAGCGGTGCGAGCTGGGGGAAAAGCGGGAAGGGGTGCTGGCGGTGACGATCCCTGAGCGCAAGGGCGCCTTTCTGCAGTTTTGCGAGGTGCTCGGCAACCGCATGGTGACCGAGTTCAACTACCGCTATTCCTCGGAAGACAAGGCGGCGCTGCTGGTGTCGGTGCGGTTGACCGACGGCGATCGGGAGCTGGCGCAGATCATGGCGGAGCTGGAGCAGGCCGGGTACCCGGTGGCCAACATGACCGACAACGATCTGGCCAAGTCCCATGTGCGCTACATGGTGGGCGGCCGGCCGCCCAAGCCGCTGCAGGAACGGCTGTACGGTTTCCAGTTTCCGGAGCAGCCCGGTGCCCTGATGCGCTTTTTGCACACGCTTGGGACCCACTGGAACATCAGCCTGTTCCATTACCGCAACCACGGCGCCGAATATGGCCGGGTACTCTGTGCCTTTGAACTGCCCGACGCAGATCTGGCATCGTTCGAGCGCCATCTGGCGGAGCTGGGCTACACTTGGTACGACGTCACTCAGGATCCGGCTTACCGCTTTTTCCTGGCCCACTGACCGGGCGCCACGGTTCAACGATCAAGGCCGGGCTTGTCCCGGCTTTTTTTTGCCTGGGTGGAAGGCGAATAACGGATTAACATCATCACAACATGAGGGTTTTCTATTGAAACCCTGATAACGCGGATACAACACTGTTCACAATTATATATTGACCAGTTTTCGCTCTGCTGGTCTAATCGCGCCGTTCTCTGTGTTTCTTGCCCTTGGTACAGGAGTGTCTTTCGTGGCGCTGTTGTCTTCCCTGCTGGCCGCCATCGGCCAGATATATTTTGTAAACAACCGCCTGGCCGGTGCCCTGATTGCACTGGGGGTGCTCTGGGTGTCTCCCTGGATGGCCGCCACCATGATGCTGGCCACCCTTGCCGCTACCCTGCTGGCGCAGCTCGGCAAATGGGAGCCGGACGCCTGGCGCGACGGCCTGTTTGGTTTTAACGCCGCCCTGGTGGGGCTGGCCTTTGGCCTGTTTGCCGAGCACACGCCGTTCTGGCTGCTGATGTCGGCGCTGGGCGGCATGCTTTCTGCCTGGCTGTATTACCGGCTGCGCCGGCTGGCCGCCATTCCCTGGTATACCCTGCCGTTTAACCTGGTGGTGCTGCCCTGGCTGTATTTTGTGGGCCAGCGGGTGGCCGACGAGGTGCCTCAGGGCTACAACTTTTCGCTGTCGGCCATCGGACAGGTGGTATTTCTGCCCGATACGGTGCCGGCGGTGCTGATCTGCGCCGCCCTGCTGCTGGCCGGCATCGGCATGCTGGGCTGGGCCTTTGTGGGCGCCCTGGTATCCAGTGGCGCGGCGCTGCTGCTGCTGGTCAATCCGGATTACATCAACTTTGGCCTCACCGGCTATAACGGCGTACTGGCGGCCATCGCCATGTTCTGGCACGGCAGCAGACAGGTCTGGATGCTGCTGGCCGCGGCCTTGGCCGGGTTGATGACGGCGGTGATGCTCAAGCTGGGCCTGCCCATGCTGACCATGCCTTTTGTGCTCAGTTGCTGGCTGTGCCTGGCAATGCAAAAGGGCCTGTGTTATTACCGGGCGGCACACATGACTGACAGGGAGAAAGTATGAAACTGGGATTTATCGGCATCGGCCTGATGGGCAAACCCATGGCCGAGCGACTGCTGGCCGCCGGTTATGATGTCACCGTATGGAACCGTAGCACCGATAAGCTGGCCGAGGTGGCTGCCGCCGGCGCGCGGGTGGCCGGCAGCATCGGTGAGCTGACCGAGCAGGTGGATCTGGTGCTGCTGTGCCTGGCCAACACCGCCGTGGTGGAAAGCGTGGTGTTCGGCAAGGGCGGCGTGATCGAGCATGGCCGGGCCGGCCAGTTGCTGGTGGACTTCTCCAGCTCCGACCCGGACGCCACCCGCGATTATGCCGCCCGTTTGCAAGCCGCCTGCGGCATGGGCTGGGTCGACTCGCCGGTGTCCGGCGGTGTGGCCGGTGCTGAGGCCGGCACCCTGGCCATTATGTGCGGTGGTGAGGAAGCCGATATCGAGCGCATTCGCCCGGTGTTGGCGCCCCTGTCCCAGCGGGTGACCCGCATGGGCGGCGTGGGCGCCGGCCAGGTCACCAAGGTGTGCAACCAGATGATCGTGGGCTGCAACCTGATGGTGCTGGCGGAAATGATGGCCCTGGCCAAGGCCTGCGGGGTGGATGCCGAGCAGATCCCTACGGCACTTGCCGGCGGTTTTGCCGACTCCAAACCCATGCAGATCACCGGTCCCTTGATGGCGGAAGAGTCCGATCCTGATCCCAAGTGGCATGTGCGCACTTTGCTTAAAGATCTGGATATGGCGGTGGCCCAAAGTCTGCGCGCCGGCAGCGCGACTCCCATGTCGGGCCTGGCGGCTCAGCTGATGCGCCAGCACGGCAGCAAGGGCTTTCTGGAGCGGGATCCGGCGACCCTGATCAAGCTGTATAAAGACGTCTGATCCGCAATGTGAAGCAACAGCAGGGTTGCCTCCACCGACACGCTCCAAGCCCATCCTTGGGACGCTCGGCAAATGCCGTCCTTGGCATTTGACGGTCGGTTCCGGCAAACCCTGCTGCTGCTTCCTGAAATATCGGTTCCGTTAGCTGGTCACTGATAGACAATTCAGTTCGTGATCAGGAGGGCAAAGGGCACTGCTTCGTCGTGCCCTCTGCGCCACGGATGGCGCAGCGGAGCCCCCATGGATGGGTTCACGGCGTGCCGAAGAAGCAGTGCCCTTTGACCGACGAAAGTGCACGATCAAAAAAAGAGGAGCCTAGGCTCCTCTTTTTGCGTTTATGGCTGTGGCTCAGGCCGTGCCCAGGGCCAGACTGTGTTTGTAGTAGTCGTTGGCCTTGCTCAGATCCTTGCGTTTTTCCGCCAGCTCGGCGAGCAGCACATAATCCTGCGCGTCGGGCTTTTGCGCCACCGCCTGTTGCAGTTGCTGCTCGGCCTGGTCGTGCTTGCCGTCCTTCAGATACAACCTGCCCAGGGCCGAATGCAGCTCGGGCAGGTTTTCCTTCTTCGCCTTTTTCTCCAGCACGCTCAGTAGCGGATGGTAGTCGCTCAGCTGCAGCCGGGTGGCGCACAGCAGCAAGCCGGCATCGGTTTTCTTGTCGAGGCCTTCCAGCAGCAGCTGCTGGGCTTCCTTGTGGGCCTTGAGGCCGATCAGCCGATCGCACAGAGGCAGCAGCAATTCGGGGTGGTACTTGTCCTTGCGCGGCAGTGCCTGCCACACCTTGATCAGACCATCGCTGCCTTCATCGTGGGCGGCCTGGTCAAAGCGACCAATCCAGCATTGCCGATGCAGCGCGTCCTTTTCGTCGGCGTCGATCAGGCCCTTGTTGCTCAGGCTGTCGAGAATGCCGAGCAGGGCTTGCCATTGACCGGTAGCCACATACACGTCCTTTTGCAGCTTGAGCAGGGCCGGCTGATGACCATAGCTGGCTTCCAGCGCCTGCACGCCCGCCAGGGCCTGCTCGAACTGGCCCTGCTGGTACTGCAGCCGGGCCTGGGTAATGCCCACCGCCAGGCTGGCGGCCGGGTGCTGCTCCTGGGCCTGGCGCAGGTAGTCGTCACGTTTTTCTTCATTGCCCTGGGCCTGGGCCGCGCTGGCGGCGTTCAGGTAGTTGAGCAGGGCCAGATCGTTGCCCTTGGTGCCCTTGAGCAGCATTTTTTCGGCGGTGGCATAGTCTTCCGCCACCAGCGCCTGCATGCCGCTCTGGGTATAGTTCAGGGCCTTGCGCCGGCGCCGGCCCATAAACCAGCCGCGGGTGCGGTGGCTGAGGCCGAACACCCGGCCCAGCAGCCATTCGATAAACAGCAGCAGCAGGTAGAACAGCACGGCGGCCACCAAAAACACGGTAACCGTGGTTTCAATGGTGTAGTTGCCGGCGGCCACCAGTACATAGCCCTGACGGCCCATGAATTCGGGGCCCGCCACCAGGCCGGCGGCCAGAATGGCGATGATAATCGCAAGACGTATCATGAGTCCCCCTTACAGGCCGGTGAGCAGGCGTTGCAGCCGGTCATCCAGCAGCTGTTGCAGGCGCTCCTGAGCGGCGAACTGCTCCGGATAGTCCACGTTGATCTGCTGGCCTTCGAGCTGATTGATTTGCTCCAGCATAAACTGGCGCACGCTGTCGTCGGCAAAGTAGTCCTGCAGCCATTGTTCGGACTGGGCCAGGGCGCTGTCGAAGACTTCCTGCTGCTCCCGGTACACCGCCAGCTGGGCCTGCAGCAGCTTGCCCTTGAGGTTCTCGCTCAGGTACCAGTGCTGCTGGGGCGAGAGCAGGGCTTCCACGTTACCGTCGCGGCGGCGCACGGTCACGAAGTCGTCGGTAAAGCTGGCCCAGCTCTTTTTCAGGTTTTCCTTCCAGTCGCTCACCGACTCGGACACGGTAAAGTCGGGCTCTTCGGCCCGGGCCATGATCACCCCGGCGAGCTTAAGCTTGTCGACCTGATCGTTGATGCTGTTGAGCTTGATCACCAGGCCCTCGCGGTCGACCTTTTTCACCGACTTGATGCTGGCAATGTCGTCGGCCAGGGCCTTGCGGATGGGCACCAGGGTGGGATCGTTGAGGGCGGCCAGGCGTTCGTCGGCGTTGGCCAGCATCATGGCGGCGGACACGGCGTCATGCTCCAGCCACAGCTTGCGGCCGGCCATGCGCACCAGGTATTCGGCTTCGGCCAGCATCCAGTCGTTGGGACGTTTGCTGTCGAGATCCAGCACCTTGCGCGACAGCCCTTCCACCTGCTCGGTGACGCTGCTCTGGGCGCTTTCCAGCTGGCCGAGGGTGGCGCTCTGTTCGCGCTTGAGGGCATCCAGGCTGGCCTGCTGCTGGGCCAGGCGGGCTTCCATGGCCGCGAGCTGGCCGGCCTGGGCCACGCCCTGCTGATGGCCGTGCCAGTACAGACCGCCGGTCAGTACCACCGCCAGCACAATGGCCACCGTGGCCAGTCCCTTGCCGGAAGAAGGTTGTTTTTCCTTGGCCGGCGCCGCGGCCTGTGCCGGCTGGGCCTCGGTTACCGGGGCTTGCGCTTGGGTATCGGCGGTGTCGGCCACTTGCTTGTCGTCCTGTTGATCTTGTTTATTGTCTGTCATTCCTTTTCCTCTCATCCAGGGCGCTGAGCAACGCCGGGTTGGATGCACCTTTGGCATTGATGATATGAGTGAAGCCCAAGGCCTTCGCCTGTTCGGTCACGCGAATGCTGGGCACAATCAATAAACGGCTTAGCAGCCAGTCCTTTGCGCTGTCGGCCGCAAGCTGAAACAGGTGCTGCAGCAGGCCGCCACTGGTGATGATAATACTGTCCACCCCCTGGCGTTGCCACTCTTTCACCAGTTGTTCACCGGCATCATCACGATAGCAGCGCCGGTAGACTTCGCAGTAGGCCACCTGAGCCCCCCGCTGTGTCAGGGTGGGGGCCATCATGTCCCGGCCGCCGTCGCCGCGCAGGATCAAGACGCGGCATCCGGCCGGGTTCTGCAGCTCGGGCAGGGCCGCCATGCCCTCGGAGCGGGGGTCGTCCGGCACCAGTGCATGGGGCACGCCCACGGCGGCCAACGCCCGGCCGGTGGCTTCACCCACCGCCACATAGGTGACGTCGGGCCAGGGCTGTCCGCGCGTTTTGAGGGCATTATCGGCGAAATTCACCGCCGCTACGCTGACCGCAATCACATAATCCCGGCTGCCGAGCTCCCCCAGCAGACGGGGCGCCTGCGCCAGCTCGGCGCCGGGGGCAAAGCTCAGCAGGGGCGTGGCCACCGGCTGGTGGCCGGCCTGGCGCAGGGCCTCGCACAGGCGGTGGTTTTGCGGCTCGGGACGCACCACCAGCGGGATCACGACGAATAGACCTCGGCCAGGATTTTGTCGGCGCCGGCGGCCAGCAGGCGTTTGGCCAGTTCGGCGCCCAGGGCCTTGCCCTGCTCGGCGGGGCCACGGACTTCATCAAACAGTACTTCGGTGCCGTCGGGGCGGCCCACCAGGCCACGCAGCCAGAGCTGGTCGCCTTCCAGTAGGGCGTAGGAGCCAATAGGCACCTGGCAGCCGCCCTGCAGGCCCTGGTTCATGGCCCGCTCCGCTTCCACCCGCAGCCGGGTGTCGCGATCGTCCAGCGGCGCCAGCAGTTCCAGCAGCTCGGCGTCCTCGAGCCGGCATTCAATGCCCACGGCGCCCTGGCCGTTGGCGGGCAGGCTGTCTTCCGGGCTCAGCAGGCCGGCGATGCGCTCCTCAAGCGCCAGCCGCTTGAGGCCGGCGGCGGCCAGAATAATGGCATCGTATTCGCCGTCATCCAGCTTGCGCAGCCGGGTCTGTACGTTGCCGCGCAGGGTTTTGACCACCAGGTCGGGGCGACGGGCGCGGATCTGGCATTCCCGGCGCAGGCTGGCGGTGCCCACCACGGCGCCGGCGGGCAGTTCGTCCAGGCTTTGGTAATGATTGGAGACAAAGGCATCGCGGGGATCTTCCCGTTCGCAGATCACCGTCAGCCCCAGCCCCTCGGGGAACTCCACCGGCACGTCTTTCATGGAGTGCACGGCGATGTCGGCGCGGCCGTCGAGCATGGCCTGCTCCAGCTCCTTGATGAACAGCCCCTTGCCGCCGATCTTGGACAGGGGGGTGTCGAGTAGCACGTCACCCTGGGTGGTCATGGGCACCAGTTCGACGGTGACATCCTCATGCAGCGCTTCCAGCCGATCCTTGACATAATGGGCCTGCCACAGGGCCAGCAGACTTTTGCGGGTGGCGATACGAATGATGCGATTTGCCATATGAATCTCGTTGTTTGTCGACTATTGCTGAGAATGTTATCACTCTCGGGGGGCCATTTCAGGGGGGAAAGCGGCCGCGGCGGCATGTTACGACAATGTACACGGCGGATATTGTTCATTTACTGACTAATTGTTACCATGATCACACTTTTTGACCCGCTAGGGTCTGTGTCGGTCCAACGAAGGCCTGAACTCATTGCACGCTAATTTTCATCGGCTCGTCGAGCGGTGTGAGCAATTCAACCAGCAGAAACAAGCGCGCGCTCTGGCGGTGATGAGTCGCTATGGCCAGCAGGTGTTTCAGCTGCTGCCGGTCTTGCTGCACTACCACCACCCCCTGCTGCCGGGTTATGTGCCCGGTGACGTGCCGGCGGGCATCTGCCAGTTCACCCCCAATGGCTGCCAGCGGGAGTTTATCGACGAGTTGTGCCGGGCGGCCAACGGCCATCAGGGACTGGTGCAGCAGCAGTGCGAGATCCTGGGGCTCTATGCCATGGGCAGCACCTCGTCCATTGGCCAGTGCCGCGGCTCCGATCTGGATATCTGGGTGTGCTATTCCCATCATATGGCCCCCGAACGGGTGGAGCGGCTGCAACAGAAATGCCTGCTGATTTCCAAATGGGCCGAGCAGCGCCGGGTCGAGCTCAACCTGTTTCTGATCCCCGACAACAAGTTCCGCACCGACAACCAGCAATGGGTGGAGGGAGAAAGCTGCGGTAGTGCCCAGCATCTGTTGTTGCTGGACGAATTCTATCGCAGCCATCTGCGCATTGCCGGCAAGCGGCTGGTGTGGATGTTTGCCCCCGGCAAGCTGGGCCCCGACTACGACCGTTTTGTGGCCGAGCAGTTTGCCAACGGCACCCTCAATCACGACGAATGGCTGGATCTGGGCGGCTTCGCCCGCATTCCGGCGGAAGAGTACTTCGGCTCCGCCCTGTGGCAGCTGTATAAAAGCATCGATTCCCCCTACAAGGCGGTGCTGAAAACCGTGCTGATGGAAGCCTATTCCCACGAATACCCCGACACCCAGTTGCTGTGCCGCCAGTTAAAGAGCGTCTTTCAGAGCGCCGAACAACTGGACGGACGGCAGGATCACTATGTGCTGATGCTGGAAAAGGTGACCGATTACCTGAAATCCATCAACGATCACAAGCGCCTCGACCTGGTGCGGCGCTGTTTCTACCTCAAGGTGTCGGAAGGGCTGGATCCGGAGCAGCGTGACGGCGCCCAGTTCGCCTGGCGCCGTGACATCATGGAACGGCTGATCGGCATCTGGAGCTGGCCGGCGGAAAAGCTGGCCTGGCTGGACAACAGGGCCAACTGGAAGGTGGATGAGGTCAAGGCCGCCTACGGCGAATTGCTCGAGGCGCTGATGCAGAGCTACCGCAGCCTGATCCAGTTTGCCCGGCGCAACAACATCAGCGAGTCCATCAACCCGGAAGACATCGGCATACTGTCGCGCAAGCTGTATGCCGCCTTTGAAAACCTGCCGGGCAAGGTACAGCTCATCAACCTGCGCATCGCCCCGGATCTGAGCGAGCCCGACATCAGCCTGGTGCAGGTGCCCGAAGGCAGAACCAACCAGGCCGGCTGGTATCTGTACAAGTATGGCCTGGCGCCGGCCGACATCATTGGTCGCCGGCCATTGGAGCACAGCGGCTATGCCGCCCAGCTGGTGGCCTGGGCCCACTTTAACGGCCTGCTGACCGAGCACAGCCGCTGGCACCTGTTTAACCAGAGCACCGATCTGGAATTGCGCCAGTTGCAGGAATGCAGCCGGGATCTGGCGCGGGTGTTTCCGGTGCGCATGCCGTCTCCCACCAACCTGGCCCTGAGCCGGCCCTGCGAGGTGCGCAACCTGGCCATTTTCCTCAACCTGGAGCGGGATCCCACCGCCCTGCGGCGGGAGCGCACCATCGAATTTGGCGCCGGCACCAGTGATCCCTTCAGCTTTGGTCGTCAGCGGGAAAACCTGGCGGGCTCGGTGGACATCATTTACCGCAATTCCTGGGACGAAATCCGCACCCTGCATTTTGACGGCGACACCGCCGTGGTCGACGCCCTCACCGCCATGCTGGGCAAGATGCACCAGGGCTCCAGCCCGCCCGATACCCTGGATGTGTTCTGTTACAGCCGTCATTTTCGCAGCCTGCTGCGCACCCGCTTTGAGCAGCTGGTCAAGGAATGCATTCGGCTGCGACTGGAGCCCATTCAGGGGCATCAGCTAAAACGACTGACCCTGGGCACCGAGAAGGTTGGCATTTTCTTTGAGCGGCGGGGGGTCAGCGTGCAGCGCATGGAGGGCGAGCCGGACAGCCGGCGTCCGGCGTCCGGGCAGTCGTTTCATGCCCTGCGTCTGGAGCGGCACCAGCGCCAGCCGGTGCCCGAGGTGGTGGACACCTACGCCAGCGAGGGCCTGATGCAGTTTTTCTTTGAGAACAGCGGCGAGGGTTACAACCTCTATATTCTGGACGAAGCCAACCGCACCGAGGTCTATCACCAGATTGCCGGCAGTAAGGACGAGCTGGTGCAGAGCATCAATCGCTTTTATACCGCCAACCAGGAGCAGGAAAACGGGCAAAGCCATTTCAGCCACTTCAACCTGCCCCAGTATTACGAAATTGTGCGGGTGGACGGCGAGGTACAGGTATTGACCTACCGCACCAGCAAGGACGACCGGGACCCGCTGCGGGCGGGCCCGGCCTGAGGCCCGGGTCAACAGACCCCGACGGTTATAGCGCCAGCTCCACGCCACCCTGGCGCTTGGCCTGCAGGCTGAGCCAGCTCAGCAGCTCAACTCCCTGGCGGTTGTCGATCCATTTATCGCCCTGCAGGGCGAAGTGGTGGCCGTTTTCACGGGTAGCCAGCCAGATCTGGTGCAGCGGCTCCTGGCGGTTAATCACGAACTTGACCCCGTTCTCAAAGGTCAGGTTCATCACGCCGCCCACGGTTTCACATTCAATGTCTTCGCCGCTGTCGTCGATACGTGCCTCGATATGCTCGTAAATGGCGTCCGCCAGAGCGTGGAATTCGCTGTCGTTCATACCCGCTTCCTATTGCTTTTGAGAATGTGAATGCGATTATAAGAGCCCTGAACCATATTCACAGTCATACGATGAACAAATTCAAGCTGACCGCACTGGTTGCGCTGGTTCTGGGCCTGTCGGCCTGCGGCCTCAAAGGTCCGCTGACCCTGCCCGAGCCCGAACAGCAACCCACTCAGGTTGAGCAGTCGTAAAGGAAACAACCTTGGATTATTTCAATTATCAGGATGATGGCCGCCTGTACGGTGAAGCCTGCGATCTTTCCCGCCTGGCCGAACAATACGGCACCCCGCTCTACGTCTACTCCCGGGCCACCCTGGAGCGCCACTGGCATGCCTTTGACCGGGCCGCCGGCGAGGTAGACCACCTGGTGTGCTACGCGGTCAAGGCCAATTCCAACCTGGCGGTGCTCAATGTGCTGGCGCGGCTGGGCTCGGGCTTTGACATCGTCTCCGGCGGTGAGCTGAGCCGGGTGATTGCCGCCGGCGGCGACCCGAAAAAGGTGGTCTTTTCCGGCGTTGGCAAGCGCGATGATGAAATCCGCTTTGCCCTGGAGCAGGGGATTTTCTGCTTTAACGTGGAATCGGTGGCGGAGCTGGAGCGCATCAACCGGGTGGCAGGCAGCATGGGCATGAAAGCCCCGGTGTCCATTCGAGTGAACCCGGATATTGACGCTGGCACCCACCCCTACATCTCCACCGGCCTGAAGGAAAATAAGTTCGGCATTCCCATCGAGCAGGCCCGGAGCATCTACCGCCAGGCCGCGGCCCTGGGCAACCTAGAAATCCACGGCGTGGACTGCCACATCGGCTCCCAGCTCACCGAACTGTCGCCCTTTCTGGAAGCGGTGGACAAACTGCTGGCGCTGATTGACCAGCTGGCCGCCGACGGCATTCATATTCGCCACCTGGACGTGGGCGGCGGTCTGGGCGTGCGCTACGACGACGAAACCCCGCCGGAGCCGAGCCATTACGCCGAAGAGCTGAAAAAGCGCCTGCAGGGCCGCCACCTGACCCTGGTGTTTGAGCCGGGCCGGGCCATTGCCGCCAACGCCGGCGTGCTGCTGACCAAAGTCGAGCACCTCAAGCCCGGCGAAGCCAAGAACTTCGCCATTGTCGACGCCGCCATGAACGATTTGATTCGTCCTGCGCTTTATAGTGCCTGGCAGGCCATTATTCCGGTGGACAAGACCCTTGAGCGTGACGCCGCCGTTTATGACATCGTGGGCCCCATCTGCGAGACCGGCGACTTTATCGGCAAGGACCGTACACTTTCGATCACCGAAGGGGATCTGCTGGCGGTGCGCTCTGCCGGTGCCTATGGCTTTGTGATGGCGTCCAACTACAACAGCCGCCCCCGCGCCGCCGAGGTGATGGTGGACGGCGACCAGGCCTATGTGGTGCGCGAGCGCGAGCAGCTGGCGGATCTGTGGCGGGGCGAGCACCTGCTGCCCGAGGCCTGAGCCATGAGCACGCTTCATTTCTCCAAGATGCAGGGGCTGGGCAACGACTTCATGGTGGTGGACGGCGTCACCCAGAAGGTCTTTTTCAATCCCGAGGTGATCCGCCAGCTGGCGGATCGTCACTTTGGCGTGGGCTTTGACCAGCTGCTGCTGGTGGAGCCGCCCTATGATCCCGAGCTCGACTTTCACTACCGCATCTTCAATGCCGACGGCTCCGAGGTGGAGCAGTGTGGCAACGGCGCCCGCTGCTTTGCCCGTTTTGTGCGGCTCAAGGGCCTGACCAACAAGGACCGTATTGCCGTCAGCACTCAAAAGGGCAATATCGTGCTGCAGCTGGAAAAGGACGATCAGGTCACCGTTAACATGGGGGTGCCCGAGTTCGATCCGGCGCATATTCCGTTCAAGGCCCAGAAGGCGGAAAAAACCTACCTGGTGCGCGCTCAGGAGCAGACGGTGCTGTGCGGCGCCGTGTCCATGGGCAACCCCCACTGTGTGGTGGAAGTGGACGACATCAACACCGATATGGTGGCGACTCTTGGGCCGGAGCTGGAAAATCACGAGCGTTTTCCGGCCCGGGTGAACGTGGGCTTTATGCAGATCGTCAATGCCCGGGAAATCAAACTCCGGGTGCACGAGCGCGGCGCCGGTGAAACCCTGGCCTGCGGTACCGGCGCCTGTGCGGCGGCGGTGATGGGCATGAGCTGGGGCAAGCTGGCGGAGCGGGTGAAGGTACAACTGCCCGGCGGCACGCTCACCATCGCCTGGCAGGGGCCGGGCAAGCCGGTGTTCATGACCGGCCCGGCCAAGCACGTGTTTGACGGACAGATCAGCCTATGACCGACAAAAGCGCCCTGGCCGAGGCCGGGCTCGATGAAAGCCAGCTGGCCGATTACCTGGCCAGCCAGCCGGACTTTTTTGTTCGCCACCCGCAACTGCTGGACGCCTTGCGCCTGCCCCACGAGCAGCGGGGCAGCGTGTCGCTGGTAGAGGCCCGCATGGAGCGCCAGCGCCAGCGCATTCATCAGCTGGAAGAGGAAATCACCCAGCTGATGACGGTGGCCGGCGAGAACGAGCGCATTTTCCGCGTTTACCTGGATTTGTACCCGCGCTTGTTTGACTGCCGGACCCCGGCGGAGCTGGAGCAGCGCATTGCCCATGCCCTGAGGGAGCGCCTGCGGGTGACGGCGGTGCGGCTGGTGCCGGACGCGCGCTGGTGCGACCTGCCCCGGGCGCTGCCGGGCGAGCAGCTGGACAAGCTGTACCGGGAGCGCATGGCGGGCCAGGACGTGTACCTGGGGCGCCTGGGCCGGGAAGAAAAGCAGCGGCTGTTCGGCGATACGCTGGTCAACTCCTGCGCCCTGATCCGCATCGGGGCCAGGGGAGAAATGGGCCTGCTGGCCTTTGGCAGCGCCGACAGCAGCCACTACCGCTCGGGCATGGACACCCTGATCATTCGCCAGCTCGCCGGGTTTCTTGCCCTGCTGCTGCCGCGCATGGTGGACGATGACCACGCCTGAGCTGGCCGAGACGGTGGCCGACTTTCTCGACTACCTGCGGGTGGAGCGCCAGCTCAGCCCCCATACCCTGGATAACTACCGTCGCCACCTGAGCGCCATGGGCGAACAGCTGGCCGAGCTTCACCTGGCCGACTGGCGGCAATTGTCGGTCAGTCATGCCCGGGGCCTGGCTACCCGCCTGCACAAACAGGGGCTGTCGCCCCGTTCCATCGCCGCCAAACTCAGCGCCCTGCGCAGCTTCTGCGACTGGCTGGTGCTGACCGGCCGGCTGGACGCCAATCCCGCCAAGGGGGTGAGTGCCCCCAAACAGGGGCGGCCCCTGCCCAAAAACCTGGATGTGGACGAGCTGCACCAGCTGATGAATCTGGACGAAACTGATCCATTGGCGGTGCGGGACAGGGCCATGATGGAGCTGATGTATTCTTCCGGCCTGCGCCTGGCGGAGCTGGTGGCCCTTAATCTGGGGGATGTGCAGTTCGCCGAGCGGCAGGTGCGGGTGCTCGGCAAGGGCAACAAGGAGCGCATTCTGCCGGTGGGGCGCATGGCGCTGGACTGGCTGCAAAAATGGCTGAGCGTGCGCGGCGAGCTGGCCGGCCCCGACGAGCCGGCGCTGTTCGTGAGCCAGCAGCGCCGGCGCATCACCCCCCGCAGCGTGCAGCTGCGCCTGAGCAAGCGGGGCCGGCAGCAGGCGCTGGCCGGTCATGTGCACCCCCACAAGCTGCGTCACTCCTTTGCCACTCACATGCTGGAGTCGAGCGGCGACCTGCGGGCGGTGCAGGAGCTGCTGGGCCATGCCGATCTGGCCACCACCCAGATCTACACCCACCTCGACTTTCAGCACCTGGCCAACGCCTATGATCAGGCCCATCCGCGCGCCAAGCGGCGCAAGGATGAGGAGTAAGACCCGTCCCTAATCCCCAGTCCCGGGATTTTTCCCCGGTTTTACGGTTAGAATGCATTCACTTCAGGCTCAAAACCGGAATTCATGGATGCGCTTTTACAAACGAATGGCACCGATCAGCGTGCTCAGCTTTGATCTGGACGATACCCTCTACGACAACGTGCCGGTGATGGCGGCGGCCGAACACTGGCTGCTGCGGGCGCTGCGCGATGATTATCCCGAGTCCACCCTGCTGGGAGCGGACAACCTGGCGGCCATCAAACGCCGGTTGATCGCCGAACATCCCATGCTTGCCCACGACGTCAGCGCCTGCCGCCGGCGCGTGCTGACCGAGGGCCTGCGGCAGCAGGGGGTGGCCCCGGCGCGGGCCGGGGAGCTGGCCGAGCGTTTCTACCAGGGCTTTATCGAGCAGCGCGGCAAGATAGTGGTGCCCGACGCCACTCATCGTGTGCTCTCGACCCTGAAACAGAAATACCGGCTGGCGGTGATCACCAACGGCAACATGCCGCTGGAGCGCACCGAGCTGGCGCCCTATTTCGAGATTGTGCTCAAGGCCGGGCCCGACGGCCGCATGAAGCCGGCGCCGGATCTGTTTCAGCGGCTGGCGGAGCGAGCCGGAGTGAGTCTGAATGAGATCCTGCATATCGGTGATCACATTAACACCGATGTGGCCGGCGCCGTGCACAGTGGCTGCCAGGCGGTGTGGCTGAACGACAACGGCCGCACCGAAGCAGACCTGCAGTGCCTGCCCCAGGTGACCCTGACGCGGTTGGAGCAGCTGCTCGAGCTGTTATAATCGCCGTCATACTGTAAATATTCCCAGGAGTTGTGATGGATGTATCCAGCCTGCTTGACGGCATGAACGACAAGCAACGCGAGGCGGTGGCCGCCCCTTCCCAGAACATGCTGGTGCTGGCGGGTGCCGGCAGCGGCAAGACCCGGGTGCTGGTGCATCGCATCGCCTGGCTGATGCAGGTGGAGCAGGTGCCGGCCTCGGGCATACTGGCGGTGACCTTTACCAACAAGGCCGCCGCCGAAATGCGCCGCCGGGTAGAGCAACTGCTGGGCGGCCGGCTGTTCGGCCTTTGGCTCGGCACCTTTCACGGTCTGGCGCATCGCCTGCTGCGGGCCCACCACCTGGACGCCAACCTGCCCCAGGACTTTCAGATCCTCGACTCGGACGACCAGCTGCGCCTGCTCAAACGCATTCTCAAAAGCCTGAACCTGGACGAGAAGCAGTGGCCGCCGCGCCAGGTGGCCGGCTACATCAATGGCCGCAAGGACGAGGGCCTGCGCCCGGGCGATATTCAGGTGCTTAACGATCCGCTGCAAAAGACCTACCGGCAGATCTACCAAGTGTATCAGGACACCTGCGACCGGGCTGGCCTGGTGGACTTCGCCGAGCTGTTGCTGCGCGCCCATGAGCTGTGGCTGCACAAGCCGCACATTCTGGCGCACTACCAGCAGCGCTTTCAGCACATTTTGGTGGACGAGTTTCAGGACACCAACAGCATTCAGTACGCCTGGCTGCGCATGCTGGCCGGCGACAGCGCCCGGGTGATGATAGTGGGGGACGATGACCAGTCCATCTACGGCTGGCGCGGTGCCCGGGTAGAAAACATCGCCCGGTTTCTGGCCGACTTTCCCGGCGCCGAGACGGTACGCCTGGAACAGAACTACCGCTCCACCGGCACCATTCTCAAGGCCGCCAACCAGCTCATTGCCAACAACGCCGAACGCATGGGCAAGGAGCTGTGGACCCAGGGCACCGAGGGCGAGCCCATTGCCGTGTACAGCGCCTTCAACGAAGTGGACGAGGCCCGTTTTGTGGTGGAGCGCATCAAGCAGTGGCGCCAGCAGGACGGCAGCCTGAGCGATAGCGCCATTCTCTATCGCAACAATGCCCAGTCCCGGGTACTGGAAGAAGCGCTCATTCAGGAGCGTATTCCCTACCGCATTTACGGCGGCCTGCGCTTTTTTGAACGACAGGAAATCAAGGACGCCCTGGGCTACCTCAGGCTGATTAACAACAGAGGCGACGAGGCCTCGTTTGAGCGTATCGTCAACACGCCTACACGAGGCATTGGCGAGCGTACGCTGGGGTTAATCCGCGAGGCAGCCCGGGATCGGGAAGTTACCCTGTGGCGGGCGGCCTGGGCGCTGGTGGAAGACAAGGTGCTTACCGGCAGAGCCGCGGCGGCGGTGAGCCGGTTCATTAACCTTATCAATCAGCTGGAAGACGACACCCGCGAGCTGCCGCTCCATGTGCAGACCGACCGGGTGATCGAGCTGTCCGGGCTCAAGGCCATGTATCAGGCAGAAAAAGGCGAAAAGGCCCAGTCCCGGGTGGAAAACCTGGAGGAACTGGTGTCCGCCACTCGGCAGTTCACTCCGTCGGAAGAAGAAGACATGTCGCCGCTGTCGGCGTTTTTGTCCCACGCCGCCCTGGAGGCGGGCGAGGGCCAGGCGGATCAGTTTGACGACGCCGTGCAGCTGATGACCCTGCACTCCGCCAAGGGCCTGGAGTTCCCACTGGTGTTCATGGTGGGGGTGGAAGAGGGCATGTTTCCCAGCCAGTTGTCGGCGGAAGAAAGCCGCCGGCTGGAGGAAGAACGCCGGCTGGCCTATGTGGGCATGACCCGGGCCATGGAAAAGCTCTATCTCACCCATGCCGAGAGCCGCCGGCTCTACGGCCGGGAAATGTTCCACCGGCCCAGCCGCTTCATCAAGGAGCTGCCCGCCGACTGCCTGGAGGAAATCCGCTTAAAGGCCAAGGTCACCCGGGCCATTCCCAACGGCCGCTTCAGCCAGGACAGGGTGCAGGACACCTTTAACCAGACCGGCTTTCGCCTGGGGCAGCGGGTGCTGCATCCCAAGTTCGGCGAGGGCATAGTGCTTAACTTCGAGGGCGCCGGCGCCCAGAGCCGGGTCCAGGTCAACTTCGACGACGGCGGCGCCAAGTGGCTGGTCACCGCCTATGCCCGGCTGGAAGCGCTTTAGTACTATTCATCTTGTGCAAATTTGAATTTTATAATGCAAAAGGGTTGCATCGTTCGAGTCCGATCGGACAAAATCTGACGCTCTATCAAAAAGGAGCGAAGGGATGAAAAGCGGAATGAAAAAAATCGTTGGTATCAGCTTGCTGGCCTCAATACTGGCCTTGAGTGGTTGCTCTGCCATGCACACAGCGATAAAAAAGCGTGATCTGGAAGTGAAAACCCAGATGAGTGACACCATCTGGCTGGATCCGGTTTCCGGTAGTGCAAAGACGGTTTATCTGCAAATCCGCAATACCAGCGACAAGGATGTACAGATTGCAGAAAAGCTGCGTCAGAACTTTGAACAGAAAGGTTATACCGTTACCACAGATGCCAACAGTGCTTACTACTGGGTTCAAATGAATGTACTCAAAGTCGACAAGATGGATTTGCGCGAAGCCAATAGCTACCTGTCCAGCGGTTATGGTGCCGGGTTAACCGGCGCGGCAGCCGGTGCTCTGGCTGCCGGCTATGGGTATAACTCATCAGGTGCTGCTGTGGCTGGTGGTATTGTTGGCGGTATTATTGGAATTGCGGCTGATGCCATGGTTGAAGACGTGAATTATACCATGATTACTGATTTGCAGATTTCTGAAAAAGTAAACGGTAAGGTCAGCGTTAATAGTCAGGGAGCTCTGGCACAGGGTAATGCCGGTCGCACTAACGTCTCTTACAGTAAGGAAAGCAACCGTATGCGCTACCAGACTCGTGTAGTGAGCACAGCAAACAAGGTTAACCTTGAGTTTGAAGAGGCCAGAGTGGCACTTGAGGATAACCTGGCCCGTTCAGTGGGCGGAATTTTATAAACAAAAGGGCCTCATAAGAGGCCTTTTGTTATCGGTCGTCAACCCGGCTTTTCGTATTCCCACGTTCTGTGTGGGAATGCGTAGTCTGTTCAGCCCTGCGCTTTGCCTGACGTGATTGCACGGCCAAACATACCCGCTGGCTTCACCCCTCACCCCTCACCCGCTTGACCCGCCGTCGCTGGCGCAGGCCGTCGGCAGAGTAGATGGCCAGTGCGGTCCAGATCAGGGCAAAGGTAATGGCCTTGTCGGTGGTAAAGGCTTCTTCGTAGACCAGCACCCCCAGCAGCAGCGCCAGGCTGGGGGCCAGGTACTGAAAAAAGCCCAGGGTCGACAGCCGCAGCCGGCTGGCGGCGCCGGCGAACAACAGCAAGGGAACCGTGGTCACCAGGCCGGCCGCCAGCAGCAGCAGATTCAGGCCGGCGGGGTTGGTGGTCAGGTTGCCGGTCATGGAGTCCAGTCCCCACAGCCACCACAGGGCGGGCACCAGCAGCACAGCCGTTTCCAGCAGCAGGCCGGTAAAGGGATCCACCGGCACCTGCTTGCGAATAAGCCCATAGGTGCCGAACGACAGCGCCAGCACCAGCGCCACCCAGGGCAGGCGGCCAAACACCAGCAACTGCACCAGCACCCCCAGCGCCGCCAGCCCCACCGCCAGCCATTGCAATGGGCGGTAACGCTCCTTCAGGAACACCATGCCCAGCACGATATTGAGCAGCGGGTTGATGTAATAACCCAGGCTGGCATCGAGAATGTGGTTGTTGTTTACCGCCCAGATAAACACCAGCCAGTTGGTGCCGATCACCAGCGACGAGACCAGCAGTAGCAGCAATAACGCTGGACGGCGCAGCAGGGCCCGTACGCGGGTCCAGTAACCCAGGGCGGTGATAAGCATAAGCAGCAACAGGCAGGACCACACCACCCGGTGGGCTAGAATTTCCGGTGCCGGCACCGCGAGCAACTGCTTGAAATACACCGGGGCCAGGCCCCACAGCAAATAGGCGCACAGGGCGAGCAGGGCGCCGCGGGCGGATTGATCCTGTTCCATATTGGCTAATCAAAAGCGGGAAAAATGCAGTGTAAGCCCTGCGACCGGTACTCATCCAGTAACAGATGCAACTTTACCGGTCGGAGCCGCGGTTTATTGTTGTCGTCCCCTGTCTTACAATGCCCGTTCATTTTTGCCCGGCTGACCGAGATGAATCCCGAAACCGACGACATCGCTTCCGTTCCCATTCCCGACACTCCCCATGGCGTGCTGCAGCAGGTGTTCGGCTATCAGGACTTTCGGGATGGTCAGCTGGAAATCGTGGAAGCGGCGGTGGCCGGACGCGATGCCATGGTGATCATGCCCACCGGCGGCGGCAAGTCGCTGTGCTATCAGATCCCGGCATTGCTGCGGCCCGGCCTGACGGTGGTGGTGTCGCCGCTGATCTCGCTGATGAAGGATCAAGTAGACACTCTGGTGGCCAACGGTGTGGCGGCGGCCTACATCAACAGCTCCCTCAGCCGGGACACCATGCTGCGTCATTTCACCGCCCTGCGCCGGGGCGAGATCAAGCTGCTCTATGTGTCGCCGGAGCGGCTGCTGCAGCACGAGTTCATGGAGCGGCTGGGGGAGCTGGAGTTGGGGCTGTTCGCCATCGACGAGGCCCACTGCATCTCCCAGTGGGGCCATGATTTTCGCCCCGAATACGCCGAGCTGGGCCGGCTCAAGCAGTGGTTTCCCCATATTCCGGTGATGGCGCTCACCGCCACCGCCGACGAGGCCACCCGCCAGGACATGCTGGGCCGGCTCAACCTCACCGCGCCGCTCATTCATATTGCCAGTTTCGACCGGCCCAACATTCGCTACACCCTGGTGGAAAAGTTCAAGGGGCTGGATCAACTGGTGCGGTACGTGGCCGAGCAGAACGGTCAGTGCGGCATTGTCTACTGTTCCAGCCGCAAGCGGGTGGAAGAGGTGGCCGAGCGGCTGCTGGCCAAAGGCCACAGGGCCGCCAGCTACCATGCCGGCCTGCCCCTGGAGCTGCGCCAATCGGTGCAGGAGCGCTTTATTCGGGACGATCTCGACATCGTGGTGGCTACGGTGGCCTTTGGCATGGGCATCGACAAGCCCAATGTGCGCTATGTGGTGCACTACGACATTCCCAAGAACATCGAGTCCTACTATCAGGAAACCGGCCGGGGCGGGCGTGACGGCCTGCCGTCGGAAGCGCTGCTGCTCTACGACCCGGGCGACGTGGGCCGGGTGCGACGGCTGCTGGAAAACAGCGACAACGAGCAACAGTTGCAGGTGGAGCTGTACAAGCTCAACGTGATGGCGGCCTTTGCCGAATCCCTCACCTGCCGTCGCCAGGTGCTGCTCAACTACTTCGGCGAATACCAGCGCGAGCCCTGCGGCAACTGCGATATCTGTCTGGATCCGCCCAAGCGTTACGACGGCACCGAGGACGCGCAAAAGGCGCTGTCCTGCGTGTATCGCACCGGTCAGCGCTTTGGCGTGCTGTACGTGGTGGAAGTGCTGCGCGGCGCCGACACCCAGCGGGTACGCGAGCACGGTCATGACAAACTCTCGACCTACGGCATCGGCAAAGACAAAAGCCAGGAGCACTGGGTGAGCGTGCTGCGCCAGCTCATTCACTCCGGCCTGCTGACCCAGAACATTACCCGCAACATGGTGTTGCAGCTCACCGAGGCGGCCCGGCCGGTGCTGCGCGGTGACGTCGCCCTGGAGCTGGCCGAACCCCGGCTGGTGCGGGTAAAGCAGAAGGACAAGGCGGAAAGCGGCCTGACCCGCGCCGAAGATCGGGCCCTGTTCAAGGCGCTGCGGCAGTTGCGAAAACAGCTGGCCGAAGAGGCCGATGTGCCGCCCTATGTGGTGTTCAACGACGCCACCCTCACCGAGCTGGCCCGTTACCGGCCCAAAACCGAAGCGGAGTTGCTGGGCATCAACGGCGTGGGGGTGCGCAAGCTGGAGCGTTTTGGCGAGGCGTTTCTGGAGTTGCTGCGGCGGGAAGGCTGACGGCGTCAGCCTCTGGCGGAGTAAAGGTCCGCCGGGGCGGACCCTTCAGCCTTACAGGCTGGCGTAGTAGGCCGCCAGGTCTTCCATGTCCTGATCGGACAGGGGCATGGCCATGGGCGCCATGATGGGATCGTTACGCTCACCGGCCTTGAACGCTTTCAGTTGTTTGACCAGGTAGGCGGCTTTCTGGCCGGCCAGGTTGGGGTAGATGTCCATGGGGGAAATGCCATCGGCGCCGTGGCAGGCCGCGCAGGCGGCAGACTTGGCCTTGCCGGCGTCGGCATCGCCGGCGGCAAAGGCAGGAGTGCCGAACATGGCCACGAGGGCGGCGGCTGTCATCAATTTCTTCATTATTGAACTCCGTTGTTATCGAATTGCTAGTTGCTTCCGAGCTCAGCTTTTGAGCTGTCGCAGTATAAGTTAAGCTGTGCTTAAAAAGGAAACCCGCATGCGAGCTTCAGGGTGATAATGTGTTATTAGACAATCAATATGCAAGTTTCAATTGGGCAGGATCTTTGGTCGAACCCACTCCCCTCGATTCGCCCAGTCTGCTGCTCGTGAATTATGACCTTGCCGAGTCGCTGGGCATTTCACTGGATGATCGCCAGTGGCTGGAGATCACCAGTGGTCACCGGCTGCTGCCGGGCATGACGCCCTTTGCCCAGGTGTATGCCGGTCACCAGTTTGGCGGTTTCAGCCCGCGGCTGGGAGACGGGCGCGCCCTGCTGCTGGGGGAAGTCGTCGCCCCGGGCGGTGCGCGCTGGGATCTGCACCTCAAGGGCGCGGGCAAGACCCCTTATTCCCGCTTTGGTGACGGCCGGGCGGTATTGCGTTCTTCCCTCAGGGAATACCTGGCGTCGGAGGCCCTGCATTATCTGGGGATCCCCACCACTCGGGCATTGTGCCTGGTGGGCAGTGGCGAGCCGGTGTACCGGGAACAGGTGGAGCCCGGCGCCGCCCTGCTGCGCGCCGCTCCCAGCCATCTGCGCTTTGGTCATTTCGAATACTTTTATTACAGCGGCCAGCCCGAACACATCCCCGCCCTGCTGGACTACCTGATCGACACCCAGTGGCCGGATCTGGAGAAGGGGCCGCAGGGCTACGGGGCCCTGTTTGAGCGGGTGGTCACGCGCACCGCCGAGCTGATTGCCCGGTGGCAGGCGGTGGGGTTTTGTCACGGCGTGATGAACACCGACAACATGTCGATGCTGGGCCTGACCCTGGACTATGGCCCCTACGGGTTTCTCGATGCCTACGATCCCGGCCATATCTGCAACCACTCCGATCCGGCCGGCCGCTACGCCTACGATCAGCAGCCGGCGGTGGGGCTGTGGAACCTGCAACGACTGGCCCAGGCGCTGTCGGGTCACATTGAACTGGACGCGCTGCAGCAGTCGCTGGGGCAATATGAGCACCAGTTGCTGACCGCCTATTCCGAGCATATGCGCCAAAAACTGGGGCTTGAGCAGTGGCACGAGCAGGATCCGGCGCTGTTCCGGGACATGTTCAGCCTGCTGGCCGAGCACGGGGTGGACTACAGCTGCTGGTTCCGCCGGCTGGCCCTGCTTGACGCCGAAGGCGACCTGCCGGCTCCCCTGGCCGCGCTGCTGCCCAAACCCGATGCCTGGCACGACTGGTTTGCCCGTTACCGGGCCCGGCTGGTGCTGGAAAGCCGTACTCAGGCCGAGCGCCGGGCGGCCATGGATGCGGTCAACCCCAACTACGTATTGCGCAACCACCTGGCCCAGCGTGCCATTGAACGGGCCGAGCAGGGCGACATGGCCGAGGCCGATACCCTGCTGCAACTGCTGGCACGGCCCTTTGACGATCGGCCCGAGTTTAATGATTATGCCGAGCCGGCCCCGGCGTGGGCGGCATCCCTTTGTATTTCCTGTAGTTCATGACCATGACCCCCTTAAAGAGCCAACCACCGCTTACCCTTGACCGTTTTCCCGACTGGGCCAATGAGCTGGCTCAGGCGCTGGAGCTGACCGTGCTGGAGCGGGAGCAAGGCGCCGACTATCACCAGTGGCTGGTGGATTTTGAAGGCAGTCGGCTGCTGCTGTGTTTTCAGCACTATGCCGACTGCGCCTGGCTGCAACCCATGAGCGGGCAGGATGAGGACGTGGCCGCCTGGCTGACCGCACAATGGAACCGACGCTGAACGAAAATTTCACTTCACGTGAAGACAAGTGGTCGAAAAACGACTAGAATAGCGCCGTTTTTTATTGCTAACCCTCATGGGTTCCCTCACCCCATTCATCAAAAAGGTGATGCATGATTTCCTCTGAACAATACCGTACGGCGCTGATCCGCCTGTCGTTGTTTCATATTGCGGTGATCGCCGCCAGTAACTATCTGGTGCAGTTGCCCTTTACCCTGTTTGGTTTTCATACCACCTGGGGCGCGCTCAGTTTTCCCTTTATCTACCTGGCCACGGATCTGACGGTGCGCATCTTTGGCGCCGGACTGGCCCGGCGCATCATTTTTGCGGTGATGCTGCCGGCCCTGGCCAGCTCCTATGTGCTGTCAGTGCTGTTTTTTGAGGCCAGCTACCAGGGCCTGGGGGCGCTGTCTGAATTCAACCTGTTCGTGGCCCGCATCGCTCTGGCCAGTTTTATGGCTTATGTGCTGGGGCAGATCATGGATGTATCGGTATTCAACCGGCTGCGTCAGATCAAGGCCTGGTGGGTGGCGCCCACCTGCTCCACCATTTTCGGCAATCTGGTCGATACCCTGGCCTTTTTCAGCCTGGCGTTCTGGCGCTCGCCGGATCCCTTTATGGCCGAGCACTGGGTGGAGATCGCCTGGGTGGATTACGGTTTCAAGCTGGTGTTCAGCTTAGGCCTGTTTGTGCCCGCCTACGGCCTGCTGCTGAAATACCTGAGCCGCAAGATGCTGGGCGAGGAGCAGGCGGCGCTGCAAACCAGCCGCTAAAAATGTTTGAGGTGAGACGTTGGATGTAAAAATCTCACGTCTCACGTCTCACGTCTCACGTCTCACGTCTCACGTCTCACGTCTCACCGGCCATCACAGCGCCGACAGGGCTGCCACATCCAGGGCGCCGGCGTAGGCTTCCAGTTCGTCCATGGTGAGCTCGCTGCCGCTTCCGCTCAGCTGCACCAGGGTGGTGTTGGCCACCAGCATCATCAGCTCCTTGCTGTTGCCCTCTTCCTTGACCATGGCGGTCTGCTCATGGATACGTCGGATCTTGTAGCCACTCATGGTGGCCATGCTGGGATTGGTGAACAGCATGGCCATGGTCTGCAGCAGGGGCGAGTTTTTGGTGATGGTCATCTCCAGCCGGGCATTGTCTTTACGGTAGTGCCGGGAGGCGTGAATACCGCCGCCAAAGAGGGCGGCACCGCCGGCCTGGGTATTGGCCTCGTCGGCCTGCCAGCCGGGCAGGGGCTCGGGAAACAGCTCCCCGAGCTGGCCGGCCTGCAACTGGCGCACCAGGGTGGCGGCATAGTCAAGCTGGGCGGCGGCCCGGGACCATTCTCCGGCCTCGTAGGCCTGGGTGCCTTCCTCAATGGCCCGGCGAATTTCGGCATCATCGGCCCACAGCAGGCCTGGCAGCAGCAGGCTCATCCATAACCACGGTTTGTGCATGGGGTGCTCTCCGGTAGGGGATGGTTTCAGTGTAGCCAAGGGGCGGGGAAAGACGGCAGGGGAAAAAATGATCGAAATCGGAGCGACAGGGGTTGCAATAATAAATGATAACGATTATCGTTAACTTGCTTTCCGAACAGTGCCGCCCATTCAGACGTTGGCGCAGGCAGCTTGCGAAGGCACGACATTGCTCACATTGCTTCCAGAGTTTTTCAGGCCGGCTTAATGCCGGCCCTTTTTTTGTGCTGACAAGCGAGCTGCTGCGCTCAGCCATGCGTCGTTGAAAAGCGGCTCAAAATGCTCATGTACTACAAGTACACTCCGCTTTTTCGCCACTTTTCGCCTCGCCTGGCTTTCGCTCGCGACGCTCGTGAAACACTGGCTGTGACTGAACTTTTACATCTCCAGCAGGCGTTTCACCAGTTTGCCGATGCCGGTGTCGGCCTCGGTAATGCGCTGGGCCAGCATGTAGGCGGGGGTGGAGATCACCTTGTAGTGCGCGTCTTCCACCACGTCGGTAACGGCGCAGCCAATGTGTTCGCCCCCCATGGCGGTAAAGGCCTCGGCGGTGGCGGCGTCTGTGCCTATGGTGCCCTTGACGCCGGCCGGGTAAATACGCGGGATCAGCACCGGTGCAATGCAGCAATAGCCGGCGGGTTTGCGGGCCTGGGCAAAGGCGTGGCAGGCGGCCAGCACCTCGTTGTCGACCTCGCATTCGGCCCCTTCAAAGGCAAAATTACACAGGTTTTTGGCCACGCCAAAACCGCCCGGCAGCAGCAGGGCGTCAAAATCACTGGCGTTGAGCGCCGACAACGGCTGAATGTCGCCCCGGGCAATGCGGGCGGCTTCGGTCAGCATATTGCGCTGCTCGTCGCTTTCCTGGCCGGTGCGGTGATCGATGACGTGATGCTGGGGCTGGTCGGGAGCAAAACACTGGTAGCGAGCTCCGTGGCGGTCCAGGTGTAACAGGCAGAGCACGGCCTCGTGAATTTCCGCGCCGTCATACACGCCGCAGCCGCTCAGAATAACGGCAACTTTTTTCATTTTGCGCTCCTTGTTCGAGGATCGGGGTTGGTGATCCGGGTCGGACTGAAGGGGTCAGCGTGTGCCAGGATCAGCTGTGGTTGATTTTTATGCAAGATTCCCTTGCTGTCGATTTTCCACAATACCGGATCCCTTATCAAGATCCGACATTAAAATATAAGTTAATGATATTTAAGTGTTATTTAATCCGCACTAGATCTTGATCGGATCGCTCTTTCACAGAGTTATCCACAGGCTGGTCATGGTGCCGCCGTGGAGTCCGCCGGCCCGCTGTGGCATGCTAGCGGCCAACGCATTAACGAGAACAACACCATGGTTGCCATTCCTGCCAAACCCCTGATCCTGGTTGATGGATCCTCCTATCTTTATCGTGCTTATTTTGCGTCCCAGCAAGCCGATCTGCGCACCAGCGACGGCCGGCCCACCGGCGCCATTCGCGTGGTGACCAACATGCTGCGCAGCCTGCACAAGCAGTTTCCCGAATCCAGGGTGGCGGTGGTGTTCGATGCCAAGGGCAAAACCTTTCGCGACGACATTTACCCGGAATACAAGGCGCACCGGCCGTCCATGCCGGACGATCTGCGCAGCCAGATACAGCCCATTCACGACATCATTCGCGCCATGGGGCTGCCGCTGCTGATCGAGGAAGGGGTGGAGGCGGACGACGTGATTGGCACCCTGGCCCGGCAGGCCACCGAGCAGCGGCTGGACGTGGTGATCAGCACCGGCGACAAGGACATGGCCCAGCTGGTGTCGGATCACGTGCTGCTGATGGACACCATGAAAAACAGCTTTCTCGATCGGGACGGCGTGGTGGAAAAATTCGGCGTGCCGCCGGAGTCGATTATCGATCTGCTGGCGCTGGTGGGCGACAAGGTAGACAACATTCCCGGCATGCCGGGGGTGGGCGAGAAAACCGCCCTGGCGTTGTTGCAGGGGCTGGGCTCCATCGACGACATCGCCGCCAACACCGACAAGATTGCCAGCCTCGGCTTTCGCGGCGCCAAGTCCTTTGCGCCCAAGTTCGTCGAGCACGAGGAGATGGTGCGGCTGTCCTACACCCTGGCCACCATCAAGACCGATGTGGCGCTGCATGTGGGCCCCGCGGATCTTCAGCAGACGGCGCCGGACACCGAGGCCCTGCGCGCCCTCTATCAGGAATTTGAATTCCGCAATCTGCTGGCGGAGCTGGAGTCGGACTCGGCCGGGGAAGCCGTACCGGCGGCACCGGCGCTGGAGACCGACTATCAGACCGTAACCGGCCAGGCCGAGCTGGATGAATGGATTGCCCGGCTCAAGGCGGCGCCCTATTTCGCCTTTGATACCGAGACCACCAGCCTCAGCTACCGGGATGCCCGGGTGGTGGGGGTGTCGTTTGCGGTGGAGGCGGGCCAGGCCGCCTATGTGCCCTTTGGCCACGATTACCTGGATGCCCCCGAGCAGCTGAGCGAAGCGCAGGTGCTCGGGGCCCTCAAGCCGTTGCTGGAGGATGAAAGCCGCATCAAGCTGGGCCAGAACCTCAAATACGACATCAACGTGCTGAAAAACCACGGTATTGCGCTGAAGGGCGCGCTGCTTGATACCATGCTGGAGTCCTATGTGCTCAATTCGGTACAGACCCGGCACGACATGGACAGCATGGCGGCCTTTTTCCTCAATCACAGCACCACATCCTTTGAGTCCATTGCCGGTAAGGGTGCCAAACAGCTCACCTTTAACCAGATCCCTCTGGAGCAGGCGGGGCCCTATGCGGCGGAAGACGCCGACATTACCCTGCGGCTGCATCACCATCTGAGCGAAAAACTGGCTGCCGAGCCGGTGCTGGAAAGCGTGTTCAATGATATTGAGATGCCGTTGGTGCCGATTCTGGCCCAGATGGAATACACCGGCGTGCGCATCGACAGCCAGCTGCTGGCCATGCAGAGTGAGGAAATAGCCAAGCGGCTGAAGGAGCTGGAGCGGGAGGCGTTTGAGCTGGCCGGTGAGCCCTTTAACCTGAGCTCCACCAAGCAGCTCGGCGAGATCCTGTTCACCAAACTGGCACTGCCGGTGATCAAGAAGACCCCCAAGGGAGCGCCGTCCACCGCCGAAGAAGTGCTGCAGGAGCTGGCGCTGGATTACCCGCTGCCCAAACTGCTGATGGAATACCGGGGCCTGAGCAAGCTCAAGTCCACCTACACCGACAAGCTGCCGCTGATGGTGAATGAGCACAGCGGGCGCATTCATACCTCCTACCACCAGGCTAACACCGCCACCGGCCGGCTGTCGTCGTCGGATCCCAATCTGCAGAACATTCCCATCCGCACGCCGGAAGGGCGGCGCATTCGCCAGGCTTTTGTGGCCGAGCCCGGCTACAAACTGGTGGCGGCGGACTACTCCCAGATCGAGCTGCGCATCATGGCGCACCTGTCCCAGGATCAGGGGCTGCTGGACGCCTTTGCCCACGGCCAGGACATTCACAAGGCCACCGCCGCCGAGGTGTTCGGGGTGGCGGTGGAGCAGGTGTCTGCCGAGCAGCGCCGCCGGGCCAAGGCCATCAATTTTGGCCTGATCTACGGCATGAGTGCCTTTGGTCTGGCGCGCCAGCTGGGCATTGGCCGCAACGAGGCCCAGGACTACATGAACATCTACTTTGAACGCTACCCCGGGGTGCTGCGCTACATGGAGACCACCCGGGAGCAGGCCAGTGAACAGGGCTATGTTTCCACCCTGTTCGGCCGCCGGCTCTACCTGCCGGAAATCAAATCCAAGAACGGCGCCCGGCGCAAGGGTGCCGAGCGGGCCGCCATCAACGCGCCCATGCAGGGCACTGCCGCCGACATCATCAAGCAGGCCATGATTCGAGTGAATGACTGGCTGGGTGAGCTGCCCGAGGGCGAGGTACGCATGCTGATGCAGGTGCACGACGAACTGGTGTTTGAAATTCGTGAAGACAAGGTAGACGCCCACCGGGAAACCATCTGCGCGCTGATGCAGCAGGCCGCCAGTCTGGATGTGCCCCTGCTGGTGGAAGCCGGGGTGGGTGACAACTGGGATCAGGCTCACTAATCTGACAACAAAATAACGATAATGAAATAATATTACGTATCTCGACTTTTCTCTGCTTTCCTTCGGGAGTAGAGTGTCATCAGGTACAGAGGCAGGGTAAATCACCCTGTCACGCTTTTTGCATTTACTTCATATGCTGCTCAGGCCGCCTTCAGCCAGAATGCTGAAGGCGTTTTTTTATGCCCGCTGTTCGGCTGTACACAGGTGTTGTATACAATCCAACTCCATTTTTGTTGTTAAGTTACATTTTTGTGAGTGAATGCGTCGACTGGCATTTGGCCAGTGGGCTGGGTATTATCGTGCGATTGGTCGGGGAGCCGAAAGGCCGAGACGGCAGTGATATGCCGAACCCGTTGAACCTGATCCAGTTAACACTGGCGTAGGGAACCGATGGCCGATGGCCTTGTGGTTTTCACGCCTTACAAGGACCATAAGGACATGCACAGCAGCAAAGCCATTATTCTTTCCATTGCCGGCTCCGACAGCGGCGGCGGCGCCGGTATTCAGGCCGACATCAAGGCCATCTCCGCCACCGGCGGCTACGCCTGCTCGGTGATCACCGCCATTACCGCCCAGAACACGCAGCGGGTGACCGCCGTGCACCCGGTACCCCAGGAGATCATTCGTGCCCAGCTCGACGCCGTGTTCAGCGATCTGCCGGTCATGGCGGTGAAGGTGGGCATGCTGGGGGATACCGACACCATCAATACCGTGGCCGACGCCCTGGAACAATACCGGCCACAACACCTGGTGGTGGATCCGGTGATGGTCAGCGCCAACGGCGACATGCTGCTGGCCCCCGAGGCGGTGGATTGCCTCAAGCAGCGGTTGCTGCCGCTGGCGGACGTGATCACCCCCAACCTGCCGGAAGCCGCCTGCCTGGTGGAACGGCCGGTGCCGGCGTCACTGCGTGAGGTAGAGCCCCTGCTCACCGCCCTTAATGAGCTGGAGTGCCGGGCGGTGCTGCTCAAGGGCGGCTTTCTGCAACAGGAGCCGCGCAGTCCCGACTGGCTGCTGCACCATGGCGAGGTGCGCTGTTTCGACACCCCCAGAGTGATCACCGCCAACACCCACGGCACCGGCTGTACCCTGTCCGGGGTGCTGGCTTCCTACCTGGCGCAGGGCCTGACACTGGAGCTGGCGGTGGCCTCGGCCAAGCACTATATCGAGCGGGCCATCGAGGCCGGTGCTCACTTGAAAATCGGCCAGGGCCGGGGCCCGGTGGAGCACTTTTTCGCCCGCTGATCCCGGCATTAGTGTCCCGGTTTGCTTGCGTCCGGCCGGGGCGGCTTGTAGTATGCGTATCGCTAATAATCAATAAAAAATGGATTAACTTCCTGATAGTTAATCCAATTATGTTCACTGCTATAGTCTGCATTCAGAGTCTCTCCTTTCATCTTCGCCGATCCTGACGCCCCGTTCACGGGCATGAAAAGGAGCCTTGCGTATGCTTGTTGCCGTATTGGCAGGTTTTGTTCTGGCCGCCCTGGTGCCGCTGTTAAGTCCCCGCCTCGGTCGGCATATCGGCGGGTTTCTGGCGGTGTTGCCGGCGGCGCTGTTCGGTTATTTCGCCAGCTTCTGGCCCCGGGTCACCGGCGGTGAAGCGGTGCAGTTTCACTACGACTGGATCCCCAGCCTCAATATCAGCCTGAGCTTTCTGCTGGATGGCCTTGGCCTGATGTTCGCCCTGCTGATCACCGGCATCGGCACCTTCATTCTCATCTACGGCGGCCGCTACCTGGAAGGCAACAAGGACAGGCACAAGCTGCTGATGTACCTGCTGGCCTTTATGAGCGCCATGCTGGGGGTGGTGCTGTGCAGCAACCTGATTGGCCTGTTCGTGTTCTGGGAACTCACCAGCATCACCTCCTACCTGCTGATCGGTTTTAACCACGAGCAGGAAAAGGCCCGCAAGGCGGCGCTGCAGGGACTGTTCGTCACCATGGGCGGTGGCCTGGCACTGATGACCGGGCTGATTATGCTGGGCTGGATGGCCGGCAGTTTTGAGCTGACCGAGGTGTTGACGCAAGGGCCGGCACTGCAGCAGCACCCGCTGTTCCTGCCGATGATGGGCCTGGTGTTGCTGGGCACCTTTACCAAGTCGGCCCAGTTTCCGTTCCATTTCTGGCTGCCCAATGCCATGGCCGCGCCCACCCCGGTGAGCGCCTATCTGCATTCGGCCACCATGGTCAAGGCCGGGGTGTTTCTGATGGCCCGGCTGCAACCGGTGATGGCGGGCAGCGAGGCCTGGCTGCTGACGCTGTCGGCGGTGGGCGCCCTGACCATGACGGTGGGCGCCGTGATGTCGGTGTGCAGCACGGATCTCAAGCGCATTCTGGCCTTTTCCACCATCATGGCCCTGGGCACCCTGACCTTGCTGATTGGCATCGGCACCCCGGTGGCGCTGAAGGCGGCCATGGTGTTCCTGCTGGCCCATGCCCTGTACAAGGGGGCGCTGTTTATGGCCGCCGGCACCCTGGATCACGCCACCGGCACCAAGGACGTGCGCGAGCTGGGCGGACTGCGCCCCCACATGCCGCAGACGGCGCTGTTTTTGTGGGTGGCGGCGCTGTCCCTGGCCGGCATTCCGCCGCTGTTCGGCTTTATCGCCAAGGAGCTGATGTTTGAGGCGGCCCTGGGGGCCAGCGCCCTGTCCACCCTGCTGGTGGTACTGGCGATGATCACCGCCGTGTGCATTGTCGCCGCCAGCGCCCTGGTGGCCATCAAACCCTTCTGGGGTGACCACAAACCCACACCCAAAACGCCCCATGAGGCGCCGGCGGCCATGCGCCTGGGCTTCAGCGTGCTGGCAGTCTTGAGCCTGGTGCTGGGGCTGGTGCCCGGGCTGGCCGAGCCGCTGCTGGCGGCGGCGGTCACCGCCATTAGTGGTGCGCCGGCCGCCGACCTGGATCTGGCGCTGTGGCACGGCATCAATCTGCCGCTGCTGTTCAGCGCGGTGGCACTGGTGGCCGGTGGCTTGCTGTATCGCCGCTGGAACCGGGTGTATCAGCCGCTGGGTAACGCCATTTATCCTCTGGCTTACGGCCCCGAACGGGGTTATGAGCACATGATGGACGGCCTGGTGCGGCTGGCCCGCTGGCAGACAAAGCTGCTGCAGAACGGCTACATGACCAATTACATTCTGACCATACTGATCACCGCCATCGGCCTGCTGGTGTATGCCTTCTGGGCCCACGACGCCTTTGTGTATTCCCTGTCGTTCGAGGGGGTGTATTTCTACGAGGTGATGATTGGCCTGCTGATGCTGGTGGCGGTGGTGTATGCCAGCGCCACCCATCTGCGGCTGGGCTCGGTGGCGGCGGTGGGCGTGCTGGGCTTTGCCATGGCGCTGATCTACGTCTTCTACAGCGCCCCGGATCTGGCCATTACCCAGATGCTGGTGGAAACCTTGACGGTGATCCTGCTGGTGCTGGTGCTGTTCCGCCTGCCCGGTTTTCAGGATTTGTCGAGCCCCGGGATACGCTGGCGTGATGCCGCCGTGGCCGGGACCTTTGGCGTGCTGGTTACCATGATGGTGCTGACCGTCAACCAGTCTTCCCTGGGCGGGGGCATCAGCGACTACCTGGTGGCCAACAGCTACGCCGTGGCCCAGGGCCGCAATATTGTCAACGTGATCCTGGTGGACTACCGGGCCCTGGATACCCTGGGGGAAATTTTCGTACTGGCCCTGGCGGCCATTGGGGTCAGTGCCATGATCCGCTTTCGCTGGGAGGACTACCGATGATGTCCGGCTCTTCGCTGATCCTGCAGACCGCCACCCGTTTTCTGGTGCCGCTGCTGTTTCTGTTTGCGGTGTTTTTGCTGCTGCGCGGCCATAACGAGCCGGGGGGCGGCTTTATTGCCGGCCTGGTGGCGTCGGGGGCCTTTGCCCTGCACCTGTTTGCCTTCGATGCCAGCAGCACCCGCAAGCTGATGGGGGTGGACAGCCAGCTCTTGATGGGCTGTGGCCTGTTGCTGGCGCTGGCGAGCGGCGTGGTGGGCATGGTGCTCAACGGCCAGCCGTTCCTGTCCAGCCAGTGGTGGACCCTGTATGTGCCCGGTATCGGTGAGCTCAAGCTGAGCACGCCGCTGTTTTTCGATATCGGCGTATTCCTGGTGGTGATCGGTGTGGTCACCACCATCATGCTGTCCCTGGCCAAGGTGGAGGAATAAATGGAAAACCTGTTTGCCTTTGTGGTGGGCGGCCTTTATGCCACCGCCCTGTTTATGATGCTCAGGCGCAGCGTGGTCAAACTGCTGATCGGCCTGATTATTCTGTCGAACGCCGCCAACCTGCTGATTTTTACCAGCGGCGGCCTGGTGCGGGGCGCGCCGCCGCTGATTCCGGAAGGGCTTTACCAGCCTGCCGGGGTGATTGCCGATCCGCTGCCGCAGGCGCTGATCCTGACCGCCATCGTGATCAGTTTTGGGGTGCTGGCCTTTGCGGTGGTGCTGATCCACCGGGCTTATGAAGTGATTGGCGCCGACGATGTCAACGAAATGAAGAGCACCGATTCGTGAACGCAGAAGTGATTATTCCCATCCTCATTCCCATGCTGGCCGGCGCCCTGTGTCTGGCCTGCTGGCGCTGGCGGCTGGTACAGCGCTGGATTTCCGTGCTGTCCGGCGCCGGCCTGCTGGCGGCCTCCCTGGTGCTGCTGCATCAGGTGCAGACCCAGGGCATTCAGGTGGCCTACATGGGTGCCTGGCCCGCTCCTTACGGCATTACCCTGGTGGCGGATCTGCTCAGCGCCATCATGGTGGTGGTGACCGGTATCATCGGGCTGGCGGTGGCGGTGTATTCGCTCGCCACCATGTCTCGCAGTCACGAGGCCTTTGGCTACTACCCGCTGTTGCACCTGATGCTGGCGGGGGTGGCCGGGGCCTTTTTGACCGGCGATATCTTCAATCTCTATGTCTGGTTCGAGATATTGCTCATCGCCTCCTTCGGCCTGATGATTCTGGGGGGCGAACGGGCCCAGATGGAGGGGGCGATCAAGTACGTGACCCTCAACCTGATCTCTTCGGCCATGTTCCTCACCGCCGTGGGCCTGCTGTACGGCCATGCCGGCACCCTCAACATGGCGGATCTGGCGGTGAAGCTGAACGGCGCCGAGCAGGCCGGGCTGGTCACGGTGATCGCCATGCTGTTTCTGGTGGCCTTTGGCATCAAGGCGGCGGCGTTTCCGCTGTTCTTCTGGCTGCCGGCGTCCTACCACACGCCGCCGGTGGCCATTTCGGCGGTGTTTGCCGGCCTGCTCACCAAGGTGGGGGTCTATGCCCTGTACCGGGTATTCAGCCTGATCTTCGTGCAGGACACCGGCTTTACCCACGGCACCGTGCTGATGGCCATGGGCATTTTCACCATGGTCACCGGGGTGCTGGGGGCGGCGGCCCAGTTCGAGGTGCGGCGCATTCTGTCCTTTCACATCATCAGTCAGATCGGCTACATGCTGGTGGGGCTGGCGCTGTTCACGCCGCTGGCGGTGGCCGGCGGGGTGTTCTACATCTTTCATCACATTATCGTGAAGACCAACCTGTTCCTGGTGAGCGGGGTCATGTACCGCTACCACGGCAGCTATGATCTGGCGCACCTGGGCGGCCTTTATCGCTCGGCGCCCTGGCTGGCGGCCCTGTTCATGATCCCGGCCATGTCGCTGGCGGGGCTGCCGCCGCTGTCGGGCTTTTTCGCCAAGTTCACGGTGATCAAGGCGGGCGTGCTTGAAGGCCACTGGCTGATGGTGGCGATGGCGCTGATCGTGGGTCTGCTGACCCTGTATTCGATGATCAAGATCTGGGCCGAGGCATTCTGGAAGGGGCTGCCCGAAGACGCCAAGCCCATGCGGGGCCAGCAGGATCCGCACCTTTACGTGTTGTATGCGCCCATCGCCGGACTGGCGCTGATCACCCTGACCATCGGTTTTGGCGCCGAGTGGTTTGTGCAGCTGGCCATGGCCACGGCGGAACAACTGCTGTCGCCGGCGGGTTATATCGACGCCGTACTGGGAGAAAGCCGATGAAAGCCTTTGGATGGAACATGCTGCTGGCCCTGGCCTGGGTGGTGCTGTCGGGCACCTACAGCATCAGCAACCTGGTGGTGGGTATTTTGCTCAGTTACCTGGTGCTGGCCTACGTGGGCCGGGACAAGCCCACCTTCGCCCGTTATTTCGGCAAGGCACCGCGCATCGTCAGTTTTGTACTGTTCTTTATCTGGGATCTGATCAAGTCCAACGCCCGGGTGGCGTACGACGTGCTGACCCCGACCCACCTGATGCGCCCCGGGGTGATCGCCATTCCGCTGGACTTAAAGGACGAGGGCGGCATCACCATCCTCGCCAACCTGATCACCGCCACCCCCGGCTCCCTGACCCTGGACGTGTCGAGCGATCGCAAGGTGCTGTACGTGCACCTGATGTACCTGGAAGACGAGTCCCGCCAGCTGGCGGAATTCAAGGCCCTGGAGGCCCGTGTTATCGATTTGCTGGGGTGAATCCATGTTTGACCTTGTTCTTACTCTGTCGTTTGTATTTCTGAGCCTGGGGCTGGTGCTGGCCACCATTCGGCTGCTGATTGGCCCGACCCTGCCGGACCGGGTGGTGGCACTGGAGGTCATCGCCTCCATGACCATGGGCTTTATTCTGCTGTACAGCGTGGCCTTTGACACCCCGGTGTTGATCGATGTGGTGATCGTGCTGGCGCTCACTTCCTTTATGGCGGCGGTGGGCTTTGCCCGCTACCTGGAGCAGGGAGGCCAGCGCGATGATGACTGAACTCATTACCAGCCTGTTTTTGCTGCTGGGCTCCTTTCTGATGCTATTGGCCGGCATCGGCATTATTCGCATGCCGGATCTGCTGACCCGCATGCACGCCACCAGCAAGGCCGGCGCTCTTGGGGCCGGGCTGATGGCCTGTGGTTTTGCCGTGTATTTTCCCGAGGCCAGCCTGGTGGTGCGGGCGATGGCGGTGGTGGTGTTTGTGATCATGACGGCGCCGGTGGCCGCCCATGTGCTGGCCCGGGCCGGCTATTTCGTGGGCATCAGACTTTGGGAAGGCACGGTCAAGGACGTGATCAAGGAGCGTTACGATCTCAAGACCCACAAGCTGGGCAGTTCCGCCCGCAAGCGGGATGACTGATAAAGCGCTGGCAGCGCCAATGCTGGCGAGCCGGCTGCGCTCCGGCGGGTGGCTTAGGCCACTGCCTTGCGCCAGATAGTCCGTATTTGCTCCGGCAGAGTCATGGGATCAAAGGGTTTGGCGATTACATCCGTCGCGCCCATTTCCTTGTAGGTGGCAATTTCCTGAGGCTGTATTTTGGCGGTCATAAAGGCCACTGGCGTATGGCTGACCGCCGGCTGCCGGCGTAGGGCGGCGAGGGTGGACGGGCCGTCCATGCCCGGCATCATCACGTCCAGCAGTATGATGTCGGGATTAAAAGCGGTAGCACTGGCCACGGCTTGTTCGCCCGACGCACACAGCATCACCTCAAATCCGCCCACCAGCTCCAGCGCCAGTCGGGCGATTTCACGAATGTCTTCGTCGTCTTCCACATAGAGTATGCGCTTGGGCTCGGTGCTCGGTTGCATGTGCAGTCCTTGGTGTCATGGTGTGAGTCAGGCCGGCGTATCCAGCCATTTTGCCGGATCCAGCCCGGCGCGGCGTAGCAGGCGTTCGGCGTCGGGGCCATGCAGTTTCGAGGCTACTCGTAGCCCGGCCAGATGCATGATAAGCAAGGTCTTGCGAGGGGCGTGAGACGGCATCATGTGTACGGCGCCGGCCAGTTCTCGCAGAGGAATGGGTAGGCCCCACTGAATCTTCAGGCGGTTGCCGTAGCGGGGGCCCCACTCGCGCAGCAGGGCGTCGAGGCTGGCTTCGTCGGGCTGGCCGCCCCTATCGACATAGGCTTGCAGGGTGCGCAGCACTGCCAACTCGCCGCAGCGGCTGAGCAGGCCGGCGGCGTGGCAGCTGGCGCCGTCCAGGTTCAGGCTGATGGCCATGGCCCGGGCAATGGCGGCTACCTGCTCGCAATGGGTCTGGTAGTTTCTGGCGCGGGCTTGCAGGGCGGGCGTGCTCAGACTGCCGGTAATGTTCAGCGCCATGGCCATGGCGCAGTTAAGGGCCATGGGTATGCCCAGCAGAGCGATGGCTTCACTCGGCTTTGAGAGCGGCTGGCCGCTGCGCTTGAGGGAAATGTTGTTGGCCAGTTGCAGCAACCGGGCGGTCAGGGCAGTGTGGTTTTTCCACTGGCTGGCCAACTCCACCGCGGTCAGCTCTTCGGCGCGGCCCAGCAGCGGCAGTACCTGATCGGCGGCGAGCTCGCCCGGCAGTTGTAGCCGCTCACTCAGGGCCTGCTCCAGCCATTGCTCCAGGGGCGGTACCGAGGGCCCATTGGCCTGGTTTTGCTGGTGTATTTGGTGCAGCACTGGTTGCAGCCGCTGGTGCAGGGTGGTCACCTCAAAGGGCTTGGCGATAAAGTCGGTAATGCCTTGGTGCAGGGCCAGTCTGACGTGCTCCCGGTCGGAGCGGGCGCTGATGATGATGATGGGGGTATGTTTGTCATCATGGCGAATAAGACGCACCAGCTCGAGCCCGGAGCCGTCGGGCAGGTTCCAGTCGCACAGCGCCAGATCGGCACCCTGCCGTTGCCAGGCGTGACGGGCAGCGGTGAGGGTGGTGGCGTGAGTAACGCGAATGTTCGGGTTCAGCCCGGTGACCACGGTTTCCACCAGATCGGCGATCAGTTCATCGTCTTCAAGCAGCAGTATATTCACTGAAATACCTACTCATTTGATTCCGGAAGACAGAGTTCAGCATAGTCGGTTACGCCATTCCGGCCGCCTCGTTTGCGCTGGTACAGCGCCTCGTCAGCGGCGTTCAGTCCCTGCTCGGCACTGGTGAAGTCGTTGAGCCGGGCCAGGCCCACACTGACGGTGACATGAAACGCCTGCTGCGGCCCGCGAAAGCCGAGGGCGGCAAAGTCCCGGCACAGCTGTTTAAACAAGGCGCGGGCCTGCTCTGGCTCACAGTCGGGCAGTACCGCCACAAACTCCTCGCCGCCGTAGCGGCCCAGGCTGTCGGTATGGCGCAGGCGCCGTTTCAGCAGGTGGGCCAGAGTGCGGATCACCAGATCACCGGTGGCATGGCCGTGGGTGTCGTTGACTTGCTTGAAATGATCCAGATCGAGCATGGCCAGCATGGTGGTATGTCCCAGCCGCCGTACTCGGGCGTGTTCCTGGACCAGTGCCTGCTTGATGTGAGGGTGGTTGAGCAGGCCGGTGAGGCCATCACAGGACAGCAGCTGAGCCAGTTGGCGGGCACGATGGCAGAGAATGCTAACGGTACGGATCAGCCGCTGATCGGAAATGGGTTTGGTGATAAATTCGTCGGCTCCCTGGGCCAGGGCGTTGAGCTGACGGTCCCGATCCTGCTCGGAAGACAGGTAAACGATGGGCAGGCTCAGCCATTGGGGGTCAAAACGAACCATGCGCGCCAGGGTGGTGCCTGACCAGGGCGGCATATGAATGTCCATCAGCAAAATATCGGGACGGAATTCGGCCAGCATTGTCATCAGGGTCTCGGGGCAATTCAGCACCCGTATCTCCATGCCGGCATCGGTCAGAACCAGGCGGTAACGCTCGGCCAGATCCTCGTCGTCATCCAGCAGCAGCACTCGGGCCCTGCCGGTTTCGAGACGCTCCTGGCGCAGCCGTTCGATGCGCGCCACCAGTTCGGGCACGTCCGCCGGCAGGGTAAACAGGCCATCTACCCCCAGCTTGGCCAGTTGGTAACGGCTGGCAAAGTCGGTGCCGGCACCGGCGCATAGCAGGGGCGCCGGCTGGCGGGCGGCTCGGGCAGCCTGTTGCCGGTTCCAGTCAGAGACCGTCTGTAACTGGTCATCGTCGGTGAGAATGATCAGGTTGTGGTGCCAGTCCGCGGCCTGTAAGTGGCCGGCGTCGCTAATCTCACTTAACGCAAAGCCATAATGGTGCAGGGCGCCGGCCAGGGCGCCAAGCCGCTTGCCCAGTACCAGCAATTCGCTGCCGATCGTGGCGGGTGTGGCAGAGGGCTGGGGGTGAGGAATGGGCACCGGCTGCGGGGACGGCTGTAGCAGGCTCACCAGCAGGGTCATATCCTGCCGCGCTTGATCGAGCAGGGCGGCGGCCTCTTCGCCAGCTGTCTCTCCCTGAGCCAGCCGGGCTTTGAGCGCCAGCTCCTGAGCGGCGGCTTGCCGGCCCAGCTCGTTCAGGCCAAAGGTGCCGGACGAACCGGCCAGCCGGTGCTGCAGCTGGTTTACTTCCTCCAGCAGCGGCCGGGGCGGTTGCGCCGGCTGCCAGGTACTGAGCCGTTCCAGCTGTGCCCGTAGCTGGTGCAGGGTTCGCTCGGTAAAGCGTTCCCGCAGCAGCGCAAGCTGTTGTTCCAGCGGCGTGGTGTCGAACATTGGCGGCTCCCGGGAAATTAATTGAAAATGACGCAGAACCTGTTCCGCATGGCCATAGCCAGTATATGTTGATAAGGTTTCTTACGGGACCATTTTGCAGAAAGTGGGTTCCATTTTTCCTCGCCATTGCACAAGGAAAGGGCCGAATGAGATTATCTCTCAAGGGGCGTATCGCCCTGATCATGCTGGCCGGTGCCCTGCTCACCGTGCTCGGCGTGCTGGCCACTGCCTATCACTCACTGGTGGACGATTTTGAACAGCTATACAGTCAGCGTCAGTTCAATGCAACCGTGCGTGCCGCCGAGCAGGTGGAAGAAACCCTGGCGTTGCGGCTGAATACCCTGGAAAGCCTGTCTCCACAGTTGTCAAATGGCACTAACCTGTATCCGGTCACACAGCTGCTGACCAAGCTGGAGCGTCAACCCGCGCTGCGCCGGCTGTTTCCCGATGGCCTCATGGTGTTTGACGCCACCGCCACCGCCATTGCCGAAACCACCCTGGTGCCGGGCCGGCTGGGTACCAATTATGCCGACCGACCCCATTTCAGGAAGCTGATACGCAGCCGTAAGCCGGTGATCAGTCATCCCATTATCGGTCGGACCACCGGCACGCCATTGGTGTCCTTTTTGAGTCCAATTTTGTCCGATGACGGCGACCTGCTGGGCATGTTGGGGGGCGTGCTCAATCTGGCCACCACCTCCATTCTGCCCGAGCAACGACTGAGCGAGGCGCGCCTGGAAGGGGTCAGTTTCAGGATCCTCGATACCAAGAACCGGGTATATGTGTATAACGGCCAGGCTCTGGCGGGCGCGCTGCAGCCGCTGCCGGCACCGGGAGAGGATCCCCTGATTGATGCTGCCCTGACCGGCCAGCACCTGGGCGTGCTCGAGCACAATGGCGAAAAACAATGGGTTTACGCCACCACCCACCTGCAGCAGCTGGGCTGGCTGTTTGTGCGCGCCCTGCCGCACAAGCAGGTGGTGGCGCCGGCCCGGGCCTTTTTTATGCGGTTTGCCGGCATCAGCCTGGTGATCGGCGGAGGACTGTCGCTGATTGCCTTCTGGATGGCCTGGAGCGCCATGCGGCCGCTGGAGGCCATGACCCGGCGTATTCACACCATGGCGTCCCGAGCCGGCAATGAGCAACCGCTGCCGGAAACCGGCGTGCCCGAGCTGGCGCGCCTGGCCCGGGCCTTTAACCGGCTGACCGCCGAGCGGCGGGCCCTGAGTCAGGTAAAGGACGACTTCTTGGCTGTGGTCAGCCATGAGCTGCGTACGCCGCTAACCTCCATCAACGGTGCCCTGCGACTTTTGGATTCCGGCGTATCTGGTTCGCTGTCGGAGAAAACCGGCGAGCTGGTGAGGCTGGCCCTGCGCAACGGTGAGCGGTTGCAGCATCTGATCAACGATCTGCTGGATTTCAGCAAGCTCAGTGCCGGCAAGCTGGAGCTGGCGCCGGTGCCCTGCTGTCTCAATGCCCTCATCGACGAAGCCATCAGCGGTAATGGCCCTATGGCCCAAGAGTATCGAGTGACCTTGCGCAATGGTTACGGTCGTTCCCTGCCGGTGGTGCTGGACCCGCTGCGGATGCGCCAGTTGCTGGATAACCTGATCAGCAATGCCATCAAGTTTTCCCCCGCCGGCGGCCGGGTGACCATATCGGTAGAGCGGACCGGGCCGGACTGGCTGCGGTTGACCGTCAGCGATCAGGGCGACGGCATTCCCGCGGCCTTTGCCGACCGGCTGTTTGATCGCTTCGCCCAGGCCGAGCACGGCACCATGCGTGCGGTCAGCGGCACTGGTCTGGGGCTGGCCATCTGTAAGGAGCTGGTGGAGCTGATGGGGGGACACATCGGTTTTTACAATCAAAGCGGCGCCCACCTGTGGATTGAATTGCCGGCCGAAACCGGCCCAATCGAAGGTAGCCCTTGATGAAAACCCCAGACCTGCCTTTTGATGAGCTACAACGGCTAGAGGCATTGCGGCGTACCGGTCTGCTCGACACGCCACCCGAAGCCCGTTTTGACCGGCTGACCCGCATTGCTCAACAAAGCTTTGGCGTCGATATCGCCCTGGTGTCGCTGGTGGACAGCGAACGCCAGTGGTTCAAGTCGACCCAGGGCCTGGATGCCTGTGAAACTCGCCGAGACATTTCCTTTTGCGGCCACGCCATTCTCGACAGCCGGGTTTTTGTGGTGGAAGACGCGCTGCAGGACGAACGCTTTGCCGATAACCCCCTGGTGACAGCGGCGCCCCATATTCGCTTCTATGCCGGCGCCCCCCTGCACAGCATCGAGGGCTTTCGCATCGGTACCCTGTGCGTGATCGACAGCCGCCCCCGCCGTTTTGACGAGCAGGACGGCGAGCTGTTGCGCAATCTGGCCGATTGTGTGGAAGAGCAGCTCAGCCGGCAGCGGCTGGACGAGTTGCGCAAAAGCCTGGCCGAGAGCGAATACCGGGCCCGGCTGATCATCGAGGGGGCCAATATCGGCACTTGGCAGTGCGACATGCAGACGGGCCAGTGCCGCTTCAACGACCGCTGGGCCGAGATGCTGGGTTGGCGGCTGGACGAGCTGGGTGATACCAATATCGATACTTGGAAAAGCCGGGTACATTCAGAGGATCTGGCGCCGGCCGAGGCCATGCTGGAGCGCCATATTCAAGGGCTGGAGCCGGTCTACGAATGCCGAATAAGAATGCGGCACAAAGACGGCCACTGGGTCTGGGTGCACAGCCGAGGCCGCCTGCTCGATTGCGGTGCCGATGGCAAGCCGGGCATCATCTACGGCACCCATATCGACACCAGTGCCGAGCAAGAGGCGCTGGCCCAGCTGGAGCGGCGCAACCGGGCGCTGGCCATGCTCAACCGCATGGCCTTCAAGCTGACTGGCTCGGTCGACGAGCGGATTACCCAGGCGCTGGCGCTGGGCCGGGAATTTCTGCAGCTGGATGTGGCCATTGCCAGCGAGATCATCGGCGATGTGTATGTGGTGCGCTGGGTGTCGGTGCCCGGCGAGGCCAGCATCGCTCCCGGCCTGCAGTTTAAGGTGGATCAGACCTATTGCCGGCTGATGCTGGCCCAGGACGGGGTGATGGCCATCAACCACATGGGCCGATCGGAGTATTCCGATACTGCCTGTTATCGCACCATGGGGCTGGAGTCCTATATCGCCACCCGGCTGCTGGTGGACGGCGAGCTGTTCGGTACCCTCAACTTTTCTTCCGCCGGCGTGCGGGATACGCCGTTTGACGACACCGACCGCATGTTCCTGGCGCTGATGGCTCGCTGGCTGGGCGACCAGCTCAGCCGCCAGCGTCAGCAGGCCCGGCTCGACAAGCTGGCCACCCAGTTGCCCGGCATGATCTACCAATACCGGCGTTGGCCCGACGGCCGTAGCGCCTTTCCCTACAGCAGTGCCGGCATCGAGCAGGTATACCGGCTCGATGCCGAGGTGGTACGGAACAATGCTGAGGCGGTGTTTGAACGTATTTATCCGCCGGATCTCGAGGCGGTGGCCGAGAGCATTGTCCGTTCCGAACAGGGGCTGTCGGACTGGCATGCCCAGTATCGGGTGCTGCAGGCCGATGGCGGTACGCACTGGGTGGAAGGCCGGGCCAGGCCCGAACGACTGGAAGACGGCAGTACCATCTGGCATGGCTACCTCACCGATATCGAGCACGAGAAACAGGCGGAGCTGGCCCTGGTCGTCAGCGAGCAACGATTGCGGGGGCTGTTTGAGCTGTCGTCCATCGGTATTGCCCTGAGCGATGCCGGCAGTGGTCGCATTCTGGATGTTAACCGGGCCCTGCTGGAAGCCAGCGGTTACGGCAAGACCGAACTGCTGGGCCTGACGCTGCCGGCGCTGACGCCGACGGAGCATCAGCCGCATGATGCTGTCGCTCAGGCCACCCTGAACGAGGCTGGTCGTTATGCCCCCTTTGAAAAGGAACTGCTGCACCGCAGCGGTGCCCGTTTCCCGGTGCGCCAGCAGGGCATGCTGATTAGGGATGCGGGAGGCCGGCAACTGGTGTGGACCCTGATAGAAGATATCACCGAGCTGAAAAAGGTGGAGCGGATGCAAAAGGAATTTGTGTCCACGGTCAGCCACGAGTTGCGCACGCCGCTCACCGCCATCAGTGGCGCCCTTGGCTTGCTGTCACAGGGCGCCATGGGCGAGTTGGCGCCTTCGGCGTTGCGGCTGGTGGCGCTGGCCCATGCCAACAGCCAGCGGCTTAACCTGCTGATCAACGACCTGCTCGACATGGAAAAACTGGTGGCTGGAAAGATGCAGTTTGATGTGCAGCCTCTGGCGTTGCATGAGTTGGTGCAGGACGCCGTGGAAGGCCACCGCCCGCTGGGCGAGAGCAGAGGCGTGAGGCTGACGCTGGGCGCTCAGCTGGACGGGGACCGGGTGCTGGCAGATCGGGATCGGCTGTTTCAGGCGTTGGCCAATTTGCTCTCCAATGCGGTCAAGTTTTCCCCCGACGGCGGCGAGGTGCGCATCAGCACCGAAAGCGCCGGTAACGGCCGAGTGCGGCTCAGAGTACAGGATCAGGGTGAGGGGGTGCCTGAGGCGTTCCGGGGGCGGATTTTCGAGAAATTCGCTCAGGCCGACAGCTCCGACACCCGCAAAAAAGGCGGCACCGGGCTGGGGCTGGCCATTACGCGGGAGCTGATGGAGCGAATGAACGGTGCCGTGGGTTTTGAGTCAACCGAAGGCGAGGGCGCCTGCTTCTGGCTGGATATTCTTGTAGCCAAATACTAATGGAAACCGCCCAGTGGGTGCTGCACTGAATATATGCTGACTGATTGGCTGGGCGGTTTGAGTACAGTGTTATTTTTTATTTAACTTCAAAGCCATAGGCATAAGGGTCCTCGCTGTCTACCCATATGGTATTGTGACCGGTGACCCGGGCCCAGCCCTGAATGCTGGGCATGATGGCCGGATAGTTTCCGACGCTGGATTCACTTTCTACCCGGCCAACAAACAGGCTGCCGATAATGCTTTCGTGCACGAATTCCTCGCCAATGCCGAGCTTGCCTCTGGCCACCCACTGGGCCATGCGAGCGCTGGTACCGGTACCACAGGGTGAGCGATCGATCGCCCTGTCACCATAAAATACCGCGTTACGGGCATGAGCACCGGGCTGAGTTGGCTTACCGGTCCACATTACATGGCTGGCGCCGCGAACGGTTGGATCCAGAGGGTGGACGCAATCTACCACCTTGTTGATGGCTTCCCGGACTTTGGGTGAATAATGCAGAACCTGATCGGCAGTGAATGATTCCAGGCCAGGAAAGTTGGCCTGGGGATCGACGATAGTGTAGTAATTGCCGCCATAAGAGACATCCACGGTCAGTTCGCCCAGTCCTTCCACCGCTATGGTGACATCCCTGTGCGCCAGATAGCTGGCGACGTTATAGATGCGCACCTTCTCCACTTTGCTGCCGTTTTGCTCATAGTCGATACGGATCTGCCCGGCGGGCACATCCAGGATCAGCTTGCCCGGGGTTTTGGGTTTGAGCAGGCCGTGCTCTATGGCGCTGGTGACGGTGCCAATGGTGCCGTGGCCGCACATGGGCAGGCAACCACTGGTCTCTATAAACAGGATGGAGGCATCGGCCTGCTCACTGCAAGGGGGGTAGAGAATAGAGCCAGACATCATCGAATGGCCACGCGGTTCAAACATCAATGCCTGACGTATCCAGTCGTGATGGGCCAGGAAGTCCTGTCGCTTCTCACTCATGTTGCTTCCTTGTAGTGCAGGGTAACCACCTGCAACCAGACGAACAGGATTCCCACATGTATGGGCATCTATACAGAAAAAAGTGCCTTCTCTCATTTAATTGTTCTCCTTGTGGTTGTTTATTCTATTGAGATCTAGATCATGTTTTTACAAGTATTTAACTATCATCTCTGGCGTTTAGGTATAGGTTGTATATTTTATACAATCAAGATGTTTGGGAAAGGGATATCCAGATGCAAGACCTGAATCACGATTTGGTAGTGATTGGTGGTGGAATTATCGGGGTCACCTGCGGCTGGCAGCTGACCCAGGCCGGTTACAAGGTGCTGTTACTGGAAAAAAGCGAGATCGGGCAGGGCGCTTCCTTCGGCAATGCAGGCCATATTGCCACCGAGCAGGTGCTGCCGCTGGCTTCTCCCGCCATACTGCGGCAGCTACCCCGCATGCTGCTGGATCCACTTGGCCCTTTACGTCTGGACTGGCGTTATTTACCTCGCATAGTTCCCTGGTTATTAAGGTTGGTTGTAAACATGCGTTCTCAGGCCCAGTGCGCCAGCAGTGCCGGATTGCGCTCTCTCAACGAGGCCAGCCTGTCGGCCTGGCAGCAATTATTGAAACAGGCTGGATTGAGCCACTTGCTGAAAGAAGATGGTTCCCTGCTGGTATGCGAAAGTGATGCTGCCTTTGCCGAGCTGCTTCATCATATTGAGACGCTTAAGCAACTCGGTGTTCAGGGTGAACCCTGGTCTGCATCACTCTTGCATCAACGGATCCCCGGTCTGGCTCCGGCGATAAGCGGGGGAATATTTTTTCCTGCCACGGGCCATGTGCTTGATCCCTACCAACTGGTTATTCAGCTTTTTACCCAGGCACAGGCGGCCGGGCTGGTGCACATGCAGGCCGAGGTATACGGCGGCCGCTGCCTGGATGATGGCATCGAGCTGAATACCTGCAAAGGCAAGCTGCTCGCCAAACGGGTGCTGGTTGCCGCCGGAGCCTGGGCTAAACCTCTGGTCCGGGAACTGGCCGGAATTAATATCCCGCTGGATACCGAGCGGGGATATCACCTGATGCTGCCAGCCGAGCCCGATCGTCTTCCTATGGCGATCAGCTCTCTGGAGCGCCGCTTCATTATGACTCCGATGGCAGGAGGGCTGCGTCTGGCAGGAACGGTAGAATTTGCCGGCCTGCACAAGGCGCCGGATTACCGTCGGGCCCAGGGGCTGCTGCGTCATGCGGATGCGTTGTTTGAACGGCAGCTGGATACCGAAGGGGCGAGCCCCTGGATGGGCTGCCGCCCTTCACTACCAGATTCATTACCGGTCATCGACAGGGTTGGCCCGCAAGGACGCCTGTTGCTGGCGTTGGGCCATCATCACCTGGGGCTGACGCAAGCTGCGATCACCGCCCAACTTATTCAGAGCCTGTTGTCGGGAACACCGTCCGGGCTCGATACCACCCCTTACCGCTTGGCGCGGTTTGGGCAACTACCCCCCACGCATAACTTTAACAACAGTGTTTGCCTGCCCGGCTCAGAAGGTTGACCGGGTTCGTATTATCACAGGGAGAACATATATGGATATCAAGCAGTCAACCCCGGCGGATCGGATCCGCCTGCCCAGCAGTTTTGAAGTTCTGGGTTTGCTGGCGGCCTTTATCGGCGTCATGTATTTGTTTTTGAATGTATGGGCTCTGCCCATACAGCTGGCCCTGTTCGTGTCCTGGTTCCTGGTGATCGGACTAGGTATTCGTTTGGGTCTGTGTTATGAAACCATCCAGAAAGGCTTGTTGAAAGGGATCCACAACGGTATGGAAGCCGTGCTGGTGCTGATCACCGTGGGTGCGCTGATCGGGACCTGGATTGCAGGTGGAATTGTGCCCAGCATCATCTATTACGGCCTGTCGGTGATGAGTCCCAGCATCTTTCTGTTTGCGGCCTTTATCATCTGTGCCCTGACCTCGCTGGCGACTGGCACTTCGTTCGGTACCGCGGGTACCGCCGGCATCGCCATGATGGGCATAGGCCACAGCTTCGGCATTCCGATGCCGCTGGTGGCCGGCGCGGTTATTTCCGGCGCCTATGTGGGGGACAAGCTGTCTCCCCTGTCCGACACCACAGTGATGACCGCCTCCCTGTGCCGGGTTGATCTGATCGACCACATCAAGTCCATGTTGCATGTCAGTGCTCCTTCCGCCCTGATTGCCAGCCTGCTGTTCCTGGGTGTGGGCTATTTCTATGTCGACGGAGCCGTTGACACCAGCCGGGCAGATGCAGCCATGGTGGCCTTGGCCGAGCAGTTCAATATCAGCTGGTATCTGTTGTTGCCGACGGTGGCGGTGATCGCCTTGCTGGCCATGCGCAAGCCGTCCATTCCGGTGATCAGCTTCGGTGCCGTACTGGGCATTATTTGTGCCGTGCTGTTCCAGGATATGGCGACGCTGGATGCGGTCAACACCGCCTATTTCGGCAATGCCATGAGCTCCGAGGTGGATTTCCTCAATACCCTGCTGAATCGCGGCGGTATCGAGTCCATGTTCGGTGTTATCGCCCTGGTGCTGTTTGCGCTTGGACTGGGTGGGCTGATGGATCGCATTGGTATTCTGACCGTTATCTGTAACGGTTTCCTGTCCTGGGCCAACAATGCCGGCAGACTGACCTTGTCGACCCTGCTGGGTGGTTTCTTCGGCAACTTCTTCGGTGGCGCGGCCTATGTTTCGCTGATCACCGCCAGCACCATCACCGAGAAAAACTATGACAAGCAGGGTATCGACCGTCGGGTGCTGTCCCGCAATGCCGAGGCCGGCGGTACCGTCACCACACCCATGGTGCCCTGGTCCGATGGCGGTGTCTTTATGGCCACCACTCTGGGAGTGAGCACCCTCAGCTATCTGCCGTTCCTCTGGTTCCATTTTCTGGTGCTGATCATCTCGCTGATTTACGGCTACGCCAACATTGCGGTCTGGCGCACCGCGCCGGCCTGCCCGCAGCCTACCACTGAATCCGAAGACAGTCTGGCGCTGGCAAAGGCGTCTTCATAACCTCTTTTTTGTCACTCACTTTTCGGGCCTGTGCTCAGGCCCTTTTATCACGATAAGGATATGCATAATGAAAATTGAAGGTGTAATGGTTCCGGTTGTTACTCCGTTCGCTCAGAACGGTCAGATCGATTACCCGGCGCTGGCGGCGCTGCTGGCCCACCAACTGGACGCCGGCGTTACTGGTATCGTCGCCTGCGGCACCACTGGCGAGTATTACGCCCTGAGCCAGGCCGAGCGCCGTGAGCTGATGGCCTTTATCGCCAGGGAAGTGGGTGACAAGGCGCTGCTGGTCGCCGGTGTCAATGACACCCACTCGGCGGGATCCATTGCCAAGGCGCAGGAGGCGAAGGAGCTGGGCTATCAGGCGCTGATGCTGGCTCCCCCCATCTATTGTCTGCCGGAGCAGGACGAAATTATCGCCCATTACCAGACCGTGAGCCGTGAAGTGGACATGCCCATCATCATGTACAACTTCCCGGCCCGCTCCGGCGTGGAGATTGGCATCGAGGCGGTCAAGGTACTGGCCAGGGATCCCAATATTGTTGGCATCAAGGAAAGCAGTGGCGATTTCACCCGTGCTGTCACCCTGCTCAACCTGGGGCTGGAAGACTTTGAAGTGGTCTGTGGCTCCGATGACCAGGGAGCCGATTACCTGTTCTGGGGCGCCCGCTCCTGGATCGGTGGTGGCGCCAACTATCTGGCCGCCGATCACGTCAACATGATCGAAGCGGCCAAGGCCGGCGACTGGCAGCAGGTAAGGAGCATCATGGCCCGTATTCTGCCCGTGCTGCAGAACATGGAATCCGGTGGTTATAACCAGAAAGCGAAGCTGGGCTGTGGCCATATCGGTTATCCGGTGGGTCCGGTCAGGGCGCCCCTGTACCCGGTGAGCCAGCAGGATGAAGAGGACTTTCTGGCTCTGCTGACCCAGGCGCTGAAATAAGGAGACAGACATGTCAGTACAAGTGCAAAACGTCTTTGCCAGGGCCAGGCAGGGAGAACTGCGGGCCGAGGCCATTATCGTTGGCTATACCCCCGGCAATCAGACCCTGGAGACCCGGGATCCCTTTGATGAATCGGTTATTGGTCAGGTTGAAGCCTGTACCGAAGCGCAGGTGAACCTGGCGGTGGCTGCCGCTCGGACCAGCTTCGAGCGGGGCGAGTGGCGCAAGCTGGCCCCGGCCGAGCGCAAGCAACGGATGCAGGCCTGGATCGCGCTGCTGGAGCAACATCAGGAAGAGCTGGCGGCACTGGATTGTGTCGATGGCGGCAAGCCGATCACCGAATGCCTGAATACCGACATTCCGGAAACCATCAATACCCTGGCCTGGTACGCAGAAGCGGTAGACAAGGTGTTCGGCAAGGTAGCACCGACCGGGGATGACACCTTGGGGCTGGTGGTCAACGAGCCCATCGGTGTGGTAGCTGCCGTGCTGCCGTGGAACTTTCCGGCGCAGATGTTCGCCTGGAAGGTGGGGCCGGCTCTGGTGACCGGTAACTCGGTGATAGTGAAACCGGCCGAACAGACCTCCCTGAGCGCCTGGCGCATGGTGCAGCTGGCCCATCAGGCGGGGATTCCGGAGGGAGTGCTGCAGCTGGTAACCGGTCTGGGTGAGCAGACCGGTATGCCGCTGGGCCTGCATCCGGATGTGGATATGGTGTCTTTCACCGGTTCAACCGAGGTTGGCCGTCTGTTTCTGCAGTACTCGGCTCAGAGCAACCTGAAAGAAGTGGTGCTGGAATGTGGTGGCAAGAGCCCGCAGCTGGTGTTCGATGACGTGGAAGACCTGGATGCCATCGTCGACGATGTGCTGGCGGCGGCCTTTTGGAATATGGGTGAAAACTGCAGTTGCGGATCCCGCCTGCTGGTGCAGAAGGGCATGAAGGAACCGCTGCTGGACAAGCTGTGTTCTCGTTTGTCCGGCTGGAAGCTGGGTGATCCCAAGGATTCAGACACCATGGTCGGCCCCATGGTAGAGCCGGTGCACTTCAGCAAGGTGAAGGCCATGGTTGAGCAGGCCAGAGAGCAGGGTGCCCGATTGCGTTACGGCGGCAATACCCCCGACCTTGGTGCCGGCCTGTTTGTGGAGCCGACCATTTTCGATGATGTCCGGCCCGACATGACCCTGTTCCGGGACGAGGTCTTTGGTCCGGTACTGGCGGTAACCGAATTCACCAGCGAAGAAGAGGCAGTGTCCCTGGCAAACCAGACCCAGTATGGTCTGGCCGCCTCCCTCTATACCAGCAATATCGGGCGGGCCCACCGGGTTTCCCGGGCCCTGAGGGCGGGCACCGTTTCCATCAACTGCTTCAGCGAAGGTGATATTACCACCCCCTTCGGCGGCTACGGTCAGTCCGGTTTTGGCGGTAGAGACAATGGCCTGGAGGCCATGGAGCAATATCTGCAAAAGAAAACTATCTGGTATAACCAGGCCTGAATGAATTAATGATGATATGGCGCTAGCAGTTTGTCTGGCGTCATATTTTCATGAAGCTGTGCCGAATAAAATAAATATTCTCTTTCTTCGGCGTTGGTGTTTACTCCCATGAATGGGGGAGTGTTAATTTTTCAAAGGAGATGAAAATGAAACTCGCCAGCTCTTGTGGTGCAATTTTTGCTGCCTGCGCTATTTTTGTAGCACCTATTTCAGCGGCTAAAGAAGTAATTTGGAAGGTCCCAACATCTGTCCCTGAAGGATCTTTTTTCTACAATAACTTCCTGCAACGTTTCAGTGAGCATCTAAAAGTATATACAGAAGGGGAATTAAAGTTGAGAACCTTCGGTGCCGGTGTTGTGGTACCGGCATTTCAGGTATATGAAGCGGTTCAGGATGGTATTGTAGAAGCAGGACATTCAACCCCGTCTTATCTGGTCAACCAGGATCCGGCCAATGCCATTTTCGCCGGTTTTCCGGGCGGCATGTCGCCCGAGGCCACCATTACCTGGCTGTATGAGGGGAGCGGGTTGGAAAGCCTGCAGCAGTACCGGCAGGAAACCATGGGCCTGCATACCATGGTAGTTGGGCTGGGTACATCGGAAATACTGGCGCATGCCAATAAACCGATTAACAGCATCGCCGATTTTGAAAATCTCAAATACCGGACCTCCGGCGCCTGGGCCGGGGTATTGAAGAACTACCTGAAGGGGGTGCCCACGGTCGTGCCTCCCGGAGAGATTTATACGCTGCTGCAACGCAAGGGGGTCGATGCGGTGGAATGGGCGACCCCGGGTTCAAATATCATGGAGGGATTCCATGAGGTTGCGCCCTACATCATCACTCCGGGCATTCATCAGCCGACCTTTGTATGGGAGTTCTTTGTCAAACAGGAAACCTGGGATGCCCTGTCTCCCGAGCTGCAGGGGCGCATCGAAGATGCTGCCCGCCTGACCACCCTGGAGTCTTATCTGCATTTCGCCCATGAAGATATGCAGGCCATGGACAAATACAAGGAATACGGCACCCAGGTGATTACCCTGGACCAGGAGGTCATCGCACAGGTGCGGGAATACGGTCACCAATGGATGCAGGAGCAAGCCAGGGAGCAGGCAGAGCAAGGCAACAAGAAGATGCAGGGGCTGCTCAAGGACTATCAGGATTACCAGAACCGCTGGGCGCGAAATTCATCCGTCCTGGTAAGGGACTGAGCCATCCTGGCTTGTCATTTCTGGTGATGAGCATTGTCTGAAAGTGATAAATGGCGCCCTGGGGTGCCATTTATTAATGGGGTATAACCTATGAATGCTTTTTTAGCTCGGCTCGATAGTCTCTCCGATTATCTGGCAAGGATTTCCATGGCCATGGTGGTGGCGCTGGTGCTGTCCATACTGTATGAAGTGGTCTCCCGCTACGTATTTGGTGCGCCGACATTATGGTCATTTGATATATCTTATATGCTAAATGGTGCCTTGTTTTTACTGGCGAGTGCATACTCGCTTAAGGTAGAAGCGCATGTAAGAATTGATTTTCTTTCTTCGAAACTTTCCTTGCGATACCAACAGTATATAAACCTGTTTTTTTATTTGCTCTTGATTGGGCCGTCATTTTTCTTTCTGAGCTATGTCGCTGGAGAGAAAGCCATCAGTGCATGGGTTACGGGTGAGGTAGAAAGTGTCAGTCCCTGGTCTCCCCTTGTTTGGCCGTTCTATGGTGCCATCACCATTGGTTTGGCGGCGTTTACCCTACAGGTATATATAGACGGTTTCAGATATTTAAAGGGGATTAAAACCCCGGGCGAGTCGGTTACTAAGGATGAAGTGAGCCATGGCTGAATTAATTCCATTATGGATGTTTATCATCCTGTTTATATTCGTGTTTCTCGGTATCCCCGTGGCTATGTCATTGATAGTCACCTCGGTAATCTTCGGGTTTTTCACCTTTGGCGAACTGCTGTTTAGTCAGCTTTATGGTGCAATACTGCATACCGCATCAAACTTTACGCTGTCGTCCATTCCGTTATTTATTTTAATGGGGGCTATCTTGGAGAAAACGGGCCTGGCACTCAGGTTGTTTCAGGCCCTGCAGTTGTGGTTTGGCCGCCTTCCCGGTGGCTTGGCACTGTCGACTATAGTGATGTGCGCCATCTTTGCCGCCGCCTCGGGGGTGGTGGGAGCGGTGGAAATCGTGGTGGGCATGATGGCCCTGCCCGCCATGGCGAAGTACAAATACAACAAGGGGCTGATGGCGGGCACCGTCTGTGCCGGCGGTTCGCTCGGTACCATCATTCCGCCTTCCATTGTGGTGGTGGTTTACGCCTCCATGGCCCAGCTGTCGATCGGCCAGCTGTTTGCGGCCAGCCTGATACCTGGGATCATGATGGTGGTTTTTTTCATGGTCTATATGTTGGTTGCCTGCCGTTTCAAGAAGGATTTGGGGCCGGCGGTGATCCTGGAGCAGGAGGTGGCCCTGTCCGAGAAGCTGCTGATTACCGCCAAGGCCATCCTGCCGCCGCTGTTGCTGATCAGCTCGGTGCTGGGCTCCCTGCTGCTGGGCATAGCATCGCCGACAGAAGCCGCTGCGGTGGGCGCCGCCGGTGCAGCACTGGTGGCTTTGGTCTTCCGTGAGTTGTCCTGGCCCAGTTTTGTTGGTGCTCTGAAGACGACCATACAGATCACCGCCATGATCATGATGATTGTGGTCGGCGGTACCATGTTTACCAGTATCTTTGCGGTCTCCGGTGGCAGCTGGATGATAGTCGATGTGATTAACAGCCTGGATATTGGTGTTTATCAACTTACCTTTATCCTGATGGCGGTTATCTTTCTGGCCGGCTTCGTGCTGGACTGGATCTCAATTGTGCTGATCTTTGTGCCTATCTTTACGCCGCTGATCAAAACGGCCGGCATCGATCCCATTTGGTTTGCTGTGATGTTTATGGTGGTGATTCAGACCTCTTATCTTACTCCACCGATGGCTCCGTCGATTTTTTATCTGAAGTCTATAGCACCGGAGGACATGACCTACAGGCACATGTATCAGGGAGTAATGCCCTTCGTTATTTTGCAATTGCTTGTCTTGCTGTCGGTGGTTATGTTTCCAATGGCGGCTACCTACCTACCGAGTTTGATATCTAATTGAAATTATTGAATTCAGAAGAGGTTGATTATGGCTGTTTCAAGTATTTTTAATGACGTTATTGGCCCGGTCATGCGTGGTCCCTCCAGCTCTCATAGTGCAGCAGCATGCAGGATAGGTTTGTTGCTACGAGACTTAATTGATGGCGATATCAAAGACGTCATAATTGATTATGATCCTAATGGTTCCTTGGTGACAACTCATGAAAGCCAGGGTGCCGACATGGGTTTATATGGTGGGATATTAGGCTGGCAGGCCAATGACGAGAGGATGCCAGAATATCGAAAGAGTGTGGAAGCATCGGGTATCAATATAAAAGTCAATTACATTGACTATGATGCTCAGCATCCCAACACCTACCGTTTTGTGGTTTCAAATGATGCTTTTTTTCATACCATGATGGCGATCTCGACCGGTGGCGGCATGATTGAGGTACAGGAGATAGATGGTGCCTGCGTCGAGATAAATGGCGACTTTCACGAGTTGCTTGTTTATGGCCAAAGTTGTCAGGTGCTTGAGCAGGCACTGCCTGCATCGCTTAACTTTGACTTTATGGAGTATCACCAGCAGCAAAGATGCTTTATTGAGATAAAGAGCAGCACCGCATTTTCAGAGCAGGATATCGAGAAAATAAAGAATCATGCCAATGTCGATTTTGTGCGTTATTTAAAGCCAGTATTGCCTGTGCTGTCACGCAAAAATATTGAAGTACCTTTTACCTACTGTGACGAACTGCTCGAGTTGGGAGAAAGAGAACAGTTGCAGCTCTGGGAACTGGCAGTACGTTATGAAAGTATGCGAGGAAATATTTCTGCCGAGCAGGTCATGCAGAAAATGCGTGACATTGTAAGGGTGATGGATCATTCCATTCAACTCGGACTGAAAGGCACCTATTATGAAGACCGTATACTGCCATGTCAGTCGGTCGGGTTTAGAAACAGTATGGAGAGTGGTAACCTGCTGAATGGTGGTTTGCTCAATACCATAGTCATGTACGTGAGCGCCATGATGGAAGTGAAAAGCTCATTAGGCGTTATCGTCGCGGCGCCGACCGCCGGCTCCTGTGGTGCTTTGCCCGGCAGTCTGATCGGCGCAGCAAAGGTAATGGGCAAGTCGGAGGATGCAGTGGTCAAGGCTATGCTGGCAGCCGGTGTTATCGGCATCTTTATTTCCGAGCATTCATCCTTCTCTGCCGAAGTTGGAGGCTGTCAGGCAGAGTGTGGCGCTGGATCGTCGATGGCGGCGGCCGGCCTGGTCACGTTGGCGGGCGGCAGCCTTCGGCAGGCGATTACCGCTGCCTCGCTAGCATTGCAAAACTCTCTGGGCATGATCTGTGATCCTATTGCTAACCGTGTGGAGGCTCCTTGTCTGGGTCGTAATGTGATGGCTGCTTCTAATGCGTTGTCTTGTGCCAATATGGCGCTGGCTGATTATGATCCGGTTGTTACTTACGATGAGGTCGTAAGAACCATGTTCGATGTGGGCAAGAGTATTGCGCATGAATTGCGTTGCACCGCCCTGGGGGGACTATCCATCACTGAAAGCTCTAAAAAGGTGGAGCAGCGATTGAAGCAGTTTAAATGCTGCTGAGTCAGCTATCGGGTATTGTGAATAAAAATGGCGCTAACACGCGCCATTTTTATCAATTGATACTTATATACTGGCGATTTCTTCTGCGGTTAGGTGTCGCCACTCGCCCGGGGCCAGGCTGTTATCCAGCACTATTTCCCCGATTTGCAGCCGGTGCAGGCCTATGACATGGTTGCCGACGGCGGCAAACATCCGTTTCACCTGGTGGTATTTACCTTCCTGTATGGTCAGTAGTACACGAGTGGGGGTGAGCACTTCCAGAGTGGCTGGCAGGGTAGCCTTGTCTTCGCCGTGCAGCTTCACGCCCTCGGCGAAGCGCTCGACAACATCATCTGTCAGCGGCTCGGCTAGGTCGACCCGGTAGACCTTGTTACAGGCTTTTTTCGGCGAACGCAGGCGGTGCGACCACTTTCCATCGTCAGTCAGCAGCAGTAGGCCCATGGTATCCACATCGAGTCGGCCGGCACACTGCAGACCGGCGGCCCACTCGGCAGGCAGCAGTTGCAGCACGCAGGGGTGCACTTCTTCCTTGGTAGCACTGATATAGCCCTGGGGCTTGTGCAGCATAATGTAGCGGGGCGGCTGCAGGCCGAGGTAGCGCCCTTCCCAGCACACCTGCTGGTGGGCAATTTTTATATCGCCCTTTTTAACTACATTGCCATCTACTGTGATCTCACCCCGTGATAATGCCTTTTTGGCGAGGGAGCGGGTAAGGCCGCTGGCTTCCGAAAGAAATCTGTCGAGACGCATTGGACCTCTCATGTTATCAGCGAGCCTGCTGTTGTTGATGCAGGAGCGCAACGATATCTTCGGCCGCAGCCAGAATGTGGCGTCGCAGCAGGTCGCAGGCGGCAGTAATGTCGCCATTACGACATAGCTCCAGCAGTTCCCTGTGCTCGGCCTCGGCTTTCTTGATGCCTGCGGCATGCAGTAAATGAATACGGATATAACGATCCGACTGGGTGTTCAGATGAGTGATCAGAGCCATGGTTTCTGGTTTATCGGCGGCTTCATACAGTGCCTTGTGAAAGGCGAAGTTATGATCGCTCCAGTGATCGATCTGGCTTGAAGTGTCCAGAAGATGATCCAGCTCCAGTAACAGGGATTCGGCATTGTCCAGTTGCTCTCGAGTCATTTTCGGAATGGCTTCCGCCAGAATATGGCATTCCAGCAAGACCCGCAGTTCAAACAACTCCAGAATTTTGGGGGCCGAGAGCTCGGTAGCATAGGCGCCCTTGTGGGCCTCGAATTCCACCAACCCTTCAGCTTCCAGGGTCAGCAGTGCCTCTCGAACTGGGATCCGACTGACATCGAATTCTTTGGCTAGGGCATCCTGACGCAGAGCTGAGCCACCTTTTATCTCTCCCTTCAGAATCTTGTTTCTGATGGCGTCGGCTACAAATTGAGTTCGGGTCTTATGCATGTGATCGTCTGACAAAAGTGGAATGTGTGGGCATGGTTTAATCGCTCTCAGAGCTGCTATCTTGAGTATCCTGCAACAGCCACTCGGTCAGCACTTCCTTGGCCTGATCCACCCCCAGCCCCTTGAGTGAGCTGAACGCCTCGACCCGAATGTTGCCGCCAAAGATGGCCACCGCCTCGCGCACCCGCAGCACTTCGGCCTTGCGGGCGCCGGATTTAAGCTTGTCGCACTTGGTGAGCAGCGCCAGTACCGGCAGCTCACAGTCGCTGGCCCATTGCAGCAGCTGCTGGTCAATGTCTTTCAGCGGATGGCGAATGTCCATCAGCACCACCAGCCCCTTGAGGCTGGTGCGCTGCTGCAGGTATTCCGACAGCGCCTCCTGCCATTTCAGCTTCATTTCTTCCGGCACCTTGGCATAGCCATAGCCGGGCAGGTCGATCAGGCGCTTGCCCTCGCTCAGCTCGAACACGTTGATAAGCTGGGTGCGGCCCGGGGTTTTACTGGTGCGGGCCAGGGATTTCTGCTGGGTAATGGTGTTCAGCGCCGAGGATTTGCCGGCGTTGGAGCGGCCGGCAAAGGCGATCTCCACTCCGGTGTCGGCGGGCATCTGCCGTATGTTGGGCGCACTGGTAATAAAGTGGGCGGCGTTAAAGTTTATCTTGTTGTTGTTCAATGTGAATTCCCCGAGGTTATGAAGCCGCCCTGATTACTTTCCGGCAAAATTGTGTAGAATAGTGCGGTTTTTTAAATCGCATTGTAACATGCCCTTGCAGGTATGTGATCTGGAAGCTCTAACAACGAGAAGTCGGAACGTCATGAAAAAAATTGTTTTCACGCTAGCCTTAATGCTCGGAGTGGCCGGTACCGCACAGGCCCAGGGTGATGTTGAAGCCGGTAAGGCCAAATCCGCCACCTGTGTTGCCTGTCACGGCAGCGACGGTAACAGCCCGACCGACATGTACCCCAAAATTGCCGGACAGCACGCTTCCTACATTGAAAAGCAGCTGGCCGAGTTCAAGGCCGCCGCCACCGGTGGCACCGGCCGCGCCAACGCCATCATGGGCGGCATGGCCATGCCGTTGTCTGAGCAGGACATGGCCGATCTGGCCGCCTACTACGCCAGCCAGGCCATCACGCCGGTACCGGTTGCCGACGACGTGGTCGAGCGCGGCGCGGCCCTGTATCAGGGTGGCGACATCGAGCGTGGCATCACCGCCTGTATCGCCTGTCACGGCCCGCGGGGCGAAGGGCTTGAGTCCGCCAAGTTCCCCAGCCTGAGCGGTCAGCATCCGGCCTACATCAAGGCTCAGCTGGAAATGTTCCGCAGCGGCGAGCGCAACAACGATCCCAACGGCATGATGCGTGACATCGCCACCAAGCTGAGCGACGACGACATTGCCGTGCTGTCCCAGTACGTGGCCGGCCTGCACTGATAGCTCAAGGGGGGCCTTGCCCCCCGCTTAACCCGGTTTGTTGATGTCCTCTTTTTCGCCCTCCTTCTGTTGTCCGCTCTGCGACTGCCCCGATCATGCACTGTTTCACCAGGATTGCCGCCGTTACCAACGTTGCGGGCAATGCGGGTTGATCTTTGTGGAGCCCGGGCAGCGGCTGGCTGCCGAGGCGGAAAAAGCCGAGTATGATCTGCATCAGAATGACACTGAGGATGCGGGCTACCGGCGGTTTCTGCATCGCCTGGCCGGACCGTTAACGGCCCGGCTGGCACCGGGAAGCAGTGGGCTGGATTTTGGTTGCGGTCCCGGGCCGGCATTGGCGGCTATGCTGAACGAGGCCGGTTTTGCGGTCACCACCTATGACCCTTACTATGCAAATTATCCCGAGCGGTTGCAGCGCCAGTACGATTTTGTAACCTGTACCGAGGCGATTGAGCATTTTTATTTTCCCGGGCGGGAATGGCGGCGCTTGCTGGCCATGCTCAGGCCCGGTGGCTGGCTGGGACTGATGACCAAGCTGGCCCGGGATCAGGCGGCTTTTGCCACCTGGCACTACAAACAGGATCCCACCCATGTCTGCTTTTTCAGCCGCGAGACCTTTCGCTGGCTGGCAGCACGGGACGGGCTCGGCATCGAATTTATCGGTGCCGATGTCATTCTTCTGCACAAACCGGAGTCGTTATGACACGTATCAAGAAGGCCCGTACCCCGGGTCGCATCGGTGCCCGCAAGGAAAATCGGGAAACCGCCGAGCAGGGCAGGGAACGCAAGCGCAAGGCCAGACGCAAGGGCCTGACCCCCGGTTCCCGCCACAATGTGGGCGGCGGCAACCAGGGCGGTAAAGAGCAAAAAGCGGCGAAGGATCCGCGGCTGGGTTCCCGCAAGCCCGTGGCCCTGGTGCAGGAAGACGCGGACCGTGATGTGGCTGCCGTGCCCCGGGTCAAACCGGTGGTGAAGAAAGCGCTGACCCCCGAACAGGAACTGGAGCAGCTCGAAAACGACGAGCGCCTCAATACCCTGCTCGACCGGGTGGAAGCGGGCGACAAGCTGGATAAGGCCGACAAGGTCTGGCTCGACCGCACCCTGGCCCGCCATCAGCAACTGCTGGAACAGCTTGGCCTGCTGGATGAAGACGACGACGAGGAGCCCGGCGACGATCTCTGGGATCGCTTTATGGATGCCGAGCTTGATCCTGCTCAATACCGTGACGAGGAAGACAAGTCATGATCTCCCCCTGGCTGATGGCCGCCCTGGTGGGCGGCGTCATCATAGTGGGTCTGGCCGTCTATGCGGGCATGCTGCTGGCGAAACTGCGCCGGCAGACACAACACCGGCAACAGGCCATTGCCAAACGCAACGACCGTATTCTGGAAAGTGTGCGGGTCATTGCCCAGGCGGTGCGCGACGATCAGTGCAATCTGTCGGAAGGGGCCATCCGCCTGACCAATCTGCTGAATGCCCTGCAGTTCGACCAGCCCAGAAACTTTGCCGTCGACTATCCTGGCCTCTACGATCTCTATGACAGAGTGAAAGAAATGCCGACTCACGACGCCCGCAAGCAGCTGAAACGCAACGAACTCATGCGTCTGGACCTGGAACGGGCCGGCCATGAAGGCGAGCTGGAAGCCACCATCAAAATTGAGGTCGAGCGCCTGGTTAGTCTGGAACTGCCCGGTCGCTGACCGGGGAGGAGACAATGTCAGCGATTGAGTGGGATCAGACCCTCATCGAAAAATACAATTACTCGGGGCCGCGGTATACCTCTTATCCTACCGCCCTCGAGTTCACCGGCGACTTCGGCATGGCCGAGTTTGACGCCGCTGCCGCCCGCTACCCCGAGCGTCCGCTGTCGCTCTATGTGCACATTCCCTTCTGCCACAAGCTCTGCTACTACTGTGGCTGCAACAAGGTGATCACGCGCCATCAGGGCAAGGCCGACATCTACCTGGACTACCTGGAGCGGGAAATCGAGGCCATGGCGCCACGCTTTGCCGGCCGCACCGTCACCCAGCTGCACTGGGGCGGCGGCACCCCCACCTTTCTGACTGCACCGCAAATTCAGCGGCTGAACGGCCTGCTGCGCCGGCATTTCCACTTTGCCGCCGAGGGGGAATTCAGCATCGAGATCGATCCCCGCCGCATTGAGCTGGAGCTGCTTGAGGTGCTGAAGGCGGAAGGCTTCAACCGCATCAGTCTGGGTGTGCAGGACTTCAACAAGGACGTGCAGAAGGTCGTTAACCGGGAGCAGGACAACGACTTTATCAAGGCGCTGGTGGCCCGGGCCAATGAGCTTGGCTTTGTTTCCACCAACCTGGACCTGATCTACGGCCTGCCGCTGCAGACCCAGGAAAGCTTTCACCATACCCTGGAGCAGGTGGTGGCCATGAAGCCGGCCCGGCTGTCGGTGTTCAACTATGCCCACCTGCCCAGCCGTTTCTCCGCCCAGCGCAAGCTGAAGGACGAAGACATGCCGGCGCCGGCGGTGAAGCTGGCCATGCTGCAGGACAGCATTGGCTACCTCACCGGCCAGGGTTACCAGTTTATCGGCATGGATCATTTTGCCCTGCCCGACGACAGCCTGGCGGTGGCCCAGCGCCACGGCGAGCTGCACCGCAACTTTCAGGGCTACACCACCCAGGGGGAGTGCGATTTGCTGGGGCTGGGCGTGTCTTCCATCAGCATGATCGGCGATGCCTACTCCCAGAACCACAAGGATCTAAAAGAGTATTACGCTCAGCTCGACGAACTGGGTCATGCCCAGACCGTGGGCTATGCCCTGAACGAGGATGACTGCTTGCGCCGGGATCTGATCAAGACCCTGATCTGTAACTTTGAGCTGGACTTCGCGCCCCTTGAGCAGCAATACGGCATCGTCTTCAACGACTACTTCGCCGAGGATTTCGAGCTGTTGCAAACCTTTGTGGACGACGGGCTGGTGATCCGGGAAGCGGATCGCATCAGCGTGACGCTCAAGGGGCGGCTGCTGATCCGCAACATCTGCATGTGCTTTGATGTGCATTCGCGCCAGCAGGCCCGCCGCCAGCAGTTTTCACGGGTGATTTGATTTAAGGGACTGGGGAGCAGGGACTCGGTTTATCATTTCCCAGTCCCCGATTCAGTCACTCCCGCTCGGCGCAGGCCAGCAGCAGGGCCGCCCGCTCCTGTGAGCTGATAAAGGCCATGTTAAGGGCGTTTTCCTGGCACTGGCGCGTTTGCTGCGGCGTGAGGCCGGCGGCCTCGGCGGCGCCGGTGTATTCGTGGCGCAGCTCCATGCCCTGCACCGCCGGATCGTCGGTGTTCAGGCAAACGGGAATCCCTTTTTCCAGAAAGCGGTGCACCGGGTGCCGGCGAAGGTCGGTCACCGTGCTGGTCTGCAGGTTGGAGGTCAGGCAGGACTCGATGCCGATGTGGTGTTCGGCCAGGTAATCGAGCAGGCGCTCGTCTTCCACCGCCCGCACGCCGTGGCCGATGCGCACGGCGCCCAGCTCCCGCACCGCCTGCCAGACACTGGCGCTGCCGGCGGCCTCGCCGGCATGCACGGTCACCGCCAGCCCCGCTTCCCGCACCCGGCGAAAATGCCCGGTGAACCGCTCGCCGGGAAAGCCGGCTTCGTCCCCGGCCAGATCCATGGCCACCAGCCTGTGGCGGTAGGCCAGGCAGGCATTCAGCTCTTGTTCACAGGCGGCTTCGCCAAAGGTGCGGCTCATGATGCCGATGAGTTTGACCGGCACACCGAAGTCGCGGCTGCCGGCGGCCACGCCGTCGAGCACCGCTTCCACCACTCCTTCCGGTTCAAGCTCATGGTTCATGGCCATGTAGCCCGGGCTGAAGCGCAGCTCGGCGTAGTCGATGCCGGCCTGCAGCAGATCTTCCACGTTTTCATAGGCCACCCGGCGGCAGGCGTCATAATTGCCCAGCACCCTGACGCCCCAGTCGAGCCGGGCGAGAAAGGACAGCAGGTCCGGGGTGTTGTCCTGCACTCGTATATGGGGCAGCAGTTCGCTCAGATTCTCGGCGGGCAGGGCCAGATGAAAGGCCCGGCCCAGCTCCAGTATGGTGGCCGGTCGAATGTTGCCGTCCAGATGGCGGTGCAGGTCGAGCAGGGGCAGGCTGGGGTCGATCATGAAAGCTCCCGTTGAAAGATGGCACCGTAAAGCTTACTCTTTTGTGGCCGATTCTTCCGGCTGCAGTTCCTTTAGTTTGCGGGTCAGGGTGTTGCGGCCCCAGCCCAGCAGCCGGGCGGCTTCCTGCTTGTGACCCTGACTCTGGGTCAGGGCGCAGTCGAGCAGAATGCGCTCAAACTCGGGCAGGGCCTCGGCCAGCAGATCCTTGCGCCCCCGGGCCAGCTCGTCGCTGGCCCAGCTTTTCAGCGCTCGACGCCAGTCTGAGGGCTGGCCGGTAGCGGCCGGCTCGGACTCGGGTTCCCGCTTCAGCAGCTCGGGGGGCAGGTCGGAGACCAGCACTTCCTGGCCCGAGGCCATCACCGTCAGCCAGCGGCAGACGTTTTCCAGCTGGCGCACGTTGCCAGGCCAGGGCAGGGACTGTAGCAGGGCTTGAGTGTCGGGATGCAGGGTCTTGACGTCCACGCTCAGCTCCCGGGCGGCCAGCCCCAGAAAATGACGGGCCAGCTTGGGAATGTCTTCCCGCCGCTCCTTGAGCGCCGGCATATGAATGCGAATGACGTTGAGGCGGTGGAACAAGTCTTCGCGAAAGTCGCCGTCGGTGACCTTCTTTTCCAGATCCTGATGCGTGGCGGCGATGATACGCACGTCCACCTTGATGGGCTGATGGCCGCCCACCCGGTAAAACTGGCCGTCGGCCAGCACCCGCAGCAGCCGGGTCTGAATGTCCAGCGGCATGTCGCCGATTTCGTCGAGAAACAGGGTGCCGCCGTCGGCCTGTTCAAAGCGGCCCCGACGCACATTGTTAGCACCGGTAAAGGCGCCCTTTTCGTGGCCGAACAGTTCCGACTCGATCAGATCCTTGGGAATGGCCGCCATGTTAAGGGCGATAAAGGGCTGCTGGGCCCGCGGGCTGTGCTTGTGCAGGGCGTGGGCCACCAGCTCCTTGCCGGTACCGCTCTGGCCGTTGATCAGCACCGAAATGGAGGAACGGGCCAGCCGGCCGATGGCGCGGAATACTTCCTGCATGGCCGGCGCTTCACCGATGATCTCCGGTGTGCGCACCGCTTCCTGCTGCTCGCCCGGGGCCTTGCGCCGGCTTTCCTTGACAAAGGCCACGGCCCGCTGCACCAGGGCCACGGCGTCGTCGATGTCAAAGGGCTTGGGCAGGTATTCAAAGGCGCCGCGCTGGTAGGCGCTGACCGCGCTGTCGAGATCCGAGTGGGCGGTCATGATGATCACCGGCAGCTCGGGCACCCGCTGGTGAATGGCGCCCAGCAGGGTCAGGCCGTCCATGCCGCCCATGCGAATGTCGGAGATCACCACGGCGGGGCGCGCCTCGGTGAGGGCGTGAAGCACGCTTTCGCCGTCTTCAAAGCTGCGGCAGCGAAAGCCGGCCTGGGCCAGGGCCCGTTCCAGTACCCAGCGAATGGAGCTGTCGTCGTCGACGACCCAAATCAGTTCAGCCATAAAGTGCTCCTATCGTCGTAGCGGCAGATAAACAATGAATTCGGTATGGCCCGGGCGGCTCTGGCACTCGATGCGACCCTGGTGCTGGTGGATCAGCTCCTGGGCAATGGACAGCCCAAGGCCGGTGCCGCCCTCCCGGCCGGTGACCATGGGGTAGAACAGGGTGTCGTGCAGGGCGGCGGGAATGCCCGGGCCGTCATCGATAATGCGCACTTCGGCCGCCAGCCGGTAGCGCTTGCCCTGCAGCATCACCTGAAAGGCGGTGCGGGTACGAATGGTGATATGGCCGTGATCGCCCAGTACCTCCACCGCGTTGCGCACCACGTTGAGAAAGGCCTGCTGCAGCTGTTCCGGATCCATTTCCAGATCGGGAATGCTGGGATCGTAGTCCCGGTTCAGGCTGATGCCGGGGGGGATGTCCATGCTCACCAGCCGGCGTACCTGCTCCAGCACCGAGTGCAGGTTGATCACCTCCCGCTGGCCCGGGCGCTGGGGGCCGAGCAGCCGGTCCACCAGATTACGCAGCCGGTCGGCCTGGGCGATGATGAGATGGGTGAATTCCTTCAGCTCTTCCTTTTCCAGCTCCCGTTCCAGCAGTTGGGCCGCACCGCGCAGGCCGCCGAGGGGATTCTTGATCTCGTGGGCCAGGCCGCGCACCAGCTCCCGGGCCGCCTGTTGCTGGGCCCGTTGCTGCAGCTCCTGGCTGATCTTCTTTTGCTGGTCGATAAGCCTGAGCTCCATCAGCGCCAGGGTGCGTTTTTCCAGGGTAAAGGCGGTGACGCTCACGTCTACCCAGCGGGGCAGGCCGTCGATCACCACCTGCACCTCGCTGTTGGTAAAGCCCTGCTCCAGCTCGATGCAGCGCTGAATGCGGCGCATGTCGAGGGAGATGTCTTCCACCACCTGATCCAGCCGGGCATCCTGCAGCCGGCGCTTGCTCAGGGTCAGCAATTGTTCGGCGGCGGTGTTGGCAAAGTGCACCACCAGGTCGCCGTCCACCACCAGTACGGCCGTGAGCTGACTGTCGATGATGGTCTGAATGTTGATCCGGCTTTTCACGTGTGACGTCCCCTCATGGACAGTTGCACCAATATAGTGCAATCAGTGTAACCCTAACCCCGTAAATTGCCACATCATGGTGCAAGTCTTTGTGCTTTTACTGAAGCCCGAGGCCTGATGATGACCTCTGCAAGAATCTTGCCTGTCAGACCGCAATCCTTTACTTAATATTAGTAGCGAGAATATAATTAGCTAGCTAACTAAAAGTGGAGGGCAACATGAAAACATTGGGCATGGCGCTGGCCACCCTGGTGCGGCAGTGGCGGCTGATCAACGATGAGCGCCTCAAACCCCTGGGGCTGACCCAGAGCCGCTGGATCACCCTGAGCCATCTCAAGCAGGAAGACGGCATTCAGCAACACCGGCTGGCGCGCCGGGTAGGGGTGGAAAGTCCGTCGCTGGTGCGCACCCTCGACGGCCTGGAGCAGCTGGGGCTGGTCGAACGCCGGCCCTGCGCCAACGATCGCCGGGGCAAAACGGTGCACCTGACCCCGGCGGTACAGCCGCTGCTGTCGGAAATGGACGCCGTGCTGGATCAGACCCGGCAGCAGGTGCTGGAAGGGCTCAGTGAAACGGAGCTGGCCGAGCTGGAACGCATGGTGCGTCATATCGGTGCCAACCTACAGAAAATGAGCGCCCAACTGGGCGATGGCAAAGAGGGCGAACGATGAGCGCGGAGCAGAGTTTCAGTCGCTGGGTGCGCCTGGCCCTGGTCGCTTTTGGCGTGCTGCTGGTGTATTTCGTGCTGATCGACAATTACGCCCCCATGACGCCCCAGGCCCAGGCGCACCGGCCGGTGCTGGCGGTGGCCCCCAGAGTGGCGGGTCAGGTGGCCCGGGTGGCGGTCACCAATGATCAGCGGGTGGCAGCGGGCGAGCTGCTGTTTGAACTGGACGACACCGATTACCGGCTGGCGCTGGCCCGGGCCGAATTGCAGCAACAACTGGCCGCCGCCGAGATGGAGCGCCAGCAGGCGGCGCTGCAGGCCGTCCAGGCGGAGGCCGCCCAGGCCCGCCTGAAAGCCGAAGAATTGGCCCGGGAAGCGGCGCGCCTGGAGCGGCTGCATCGTCTGGGCCACATGTCGGTGCAGCAGGCGGAGCAGGCCCGCAACCAGGCGCAACAGGCCCACAGTGCCCTGCAGGCGGTGGAAGCCCGGCAGCAGGAAGCCGACCAAACGCGGGCGGCATCAACGCTTTCGTACCAGCAGGCCAGCAATGCCGTTGAGCAGGCCCGGCTGGCGCTGCAGCGCACCCGGGTGAGGGCCGAAGTGGCCGGGCGCATCGGCAATCTGCAGTTGCAGGAAGGCACTCAGGCCCGGGCCGGCGAACCCCTGCTGGCGCTGATCACCAGCGAGCTGACGGTGCTTGCGGATCTGCGGGAAAAAAGCCTGCGCCACGTGACCACGGCGACCGACGCCGGGGTGGTGTTCGACGCCCTGCCGGGGCACATATTCAAGGGCCATGTGAGCAGCATCGACAGTGGTGTGCGTCAGGGCCAGCAGCCGGCCGATGGTCAGTTGGTGCAGCCGGAGCATTCCGATCGCTGGGTGCGGGACGCCCAGCGACTCAGGGTGCATATCACCCTCGACGAGCCGGTGCCGGCCCTGGCCACCGGTGCCCGGGCCACGGTGCAGCTGTTTCCCGAGGCCGGCCGCTGGCTGCATGGGCTGGGTCGGGCTCAGCTGTGGCTGGTGAGCCAGTTCCGTTATCTCTATTGATGAGCCCACGGCCATGACCTTTACCGACGACAGACTGCGCGGCTGCCTGCGCATTGCCCTGGGCAGTACCGCCGGCATGCTCACTGCCAAGGTGATGGACTGGCAGATGGGGGTGTTTTTTACCGTGTATCCCATGCTGCTGCTGGGCATGGTGCCGGTGCTCAACCGCTTTGTGGTGCTGCAGTTTATCGGCTCATCGGTGCTGACTTCGCTGGAGGTGATGCTGCTGCCGGGCCTGCTCGGGCACTGGCCGCCGGCCTACACGGTGGTGGTGTTTGTGCTGTTTCTGTGGCGGTTTTACCTGATGGCGAAAGGGCCGCTGATGCTGTTTGGCGCCAGTGGCTGCGTCAGCCTCAGCATCATGCTGCACTTTGCCAGCTATCCCCAGTATCACCTGGCGGACATGGCCGCCAGCAACCTGGTGGCGTCCTGCCTGTCGGTGGCGGCGGCGGCGCTGCTCTATGCCCTGTTGCCCAACCGTGAGCCGCCGGTGGCCCGGGCGCTGCCGGAGAAAAGCGACCATGTGCTGCGCCACCAGACCCTGCTGGGCGCCATCGTCGCCACCCTCAGTTTTGTGGTGTTTCAGACGGTGGATCTGGTGGACTCGCTGTCGGCCCAGGTGGCCACCGTGCTGGTGCTGTTTCCCATGAGTTTCGCCGGTGCCCTGGTGTCGGGCCGGGCCCGCTGCATCGGCACCCTGCTGGGCTGTTCGGCGGGGCTGTTGTTCCAGCTGGTGCTGTACGATCACTACCACAACCTGCTGCTGCTGGGGCTGGCGTTCTGGATTTGCGCCATGGTGTTTGCCCGCCTGCATGCGCTGGAACCCATGCCCGGGGTGGGCTTCGCCGGCCTGACGACCGTGGGCATCTTGTTTGGCCAGTATGTGTCGCCGGAGCACGATCTGGTGTTCAGCGCCCTTTACCGCATGAGCTCAATGACGGTGGCCATTCTGGTCACCCTGTGTTGCGTGTATCTGGTGCACAAGCTGCTCAACCTGTTTCCGTCCACTCGCCATCAGATTCTTTGAGCGGGAAGCTTGAAGCTGAAAGCCGGAAGGAAAAAACAAAAAAAGCCCGTGTTTCCACGGGCTTTTCACTTCTAGCTTCCAGCTTTTGGCTTCAAGCTGTCAGTTTATACGGAGTAGTACAGGTCAAACTCCAGCGGGTGAACCGCCATGTTGATGACCTCGGTTTCCTTACGCTTGTGCTTGATGTAGGCATCGATGAACTCGTCGGAGAACACGCCGCCACGGGTCAGGAACTCGCGGTCCTTGTCCAGGTTGTCCAGGGCGTCGTCCAGCGAGGTGGCCACGGTCGGGATCTCGGCGGCTTCTTCGGCCGGCAGGTCGTACAGGTCCTTGTCCATGGCATCGCCCGGATGGATCTTGTTCTGAATGCCGTCCAGGCCGGCCATCAGCAGGGCGGCGAAGCACAGGTAGGGGTTGGCAGCCGGATCCGGGAAGCGGGTCTCGATGCGGCGGGCCTTGGGCGAACCCACCAGCGGAATGCGGATGGAGGCGGAACGGTTGCGGGCGGAGTAGGCCAGCATCACCGGGGCTTCAAAGCCGGGCACCAGACGACGGTAGGAGTTGGTGGCCGGATTGGTGATGGCGTTCAGGGCGCGGGCGTGCTTGATGATGCCGCCGATGTAGTACAGCGCCATTTCGGACAGGCCGCCGTACAGGTCGCCGGCGAACAGGTTTTCACCGTTCTTGCCCAGGGACTGGTGCACGTGCATACCGGAACCGTTGTCGCCCACCAGCGGCTTAGGCATGAAGGTGGCGGTCTTGTTAAAGGCGTGGGCCACGTTGTGAACCACGTACTTGTAGATCTGGATTTCGTCGGCTTTCTTGGTCAGGGTGTTGAATTTGCAGGCAATTTCGTTCTGACCAGCGGTGGCCACCTCGTGGTGGTGAGCTTCCACCACCAGACCCATCTCTTCCATGATCAGGCACATGGCGGAGCGGATGTCGTGAGAAGAGTCGATGGGGGCAACCGGGAAGTAGCCGCCCTTCACGCCCGGACGGTGGCCCTTGTTGCCTTCGGCGTAGTCACGGCCTGAGTTCCATTTGGCTTCGGAATCATCAACCTTGAAAAAGCTGCCGGACATGTCGGTATGGAAACGCACGTCGTCGAACATGAAGAATTCCGGCTCGGGACCGATCAGCACGGTGTCGGCGATGCCGGTGGACACCAGGTATTCCTCGGCGCGGCGGGCGATGGAGCGCGGATCCCGGTCGTAGCCCTGCATGGTGGCAGGCTCCAGCACGTCACAGCGAATGTTCAGGGTGGCGTCTTCGGTAAAGGGGTCCATGACGGCGGTAGACGGATCGGGCATCAGCACCATGTCGGACTCGTGAATGGTCTTCCATGCGCTCATGGATGAGCCGTCAAACATCTTGCCTTCTTCAAAAAAGTCATCGTTGATCTGGTTGACCGGAAGGCTGATGTGCTGCTCTTTACCCTTGATATCGGTAAAGCGCAGATCGACGAATTTGACATCGTGTTCCTTGATCATGTCCATTACGGTTTCGATTGACATGGATTTCGACCTCCAAAAATAAGCATCCAGGGTCTGATGAACAAATTCATCAGTTGCCATCTACTAAGCTAAAACCGTGCCATGTTGGTAAATCGCTGTTATTAAAGCGAATTACCAACCGGCAAGCGAACCGGTTGTTCTGGCTGCGCACCAGTTTGGTGCGTTGCTGAATCCTTTTGGTGCACCCTGGGCGGTGCGCTCCGTCAAGGTGCAGGGGTTGGCTTGCGCAGCCGGTTGTGGCCTGGGTGCATAATATCATTCATGCCGGGACGGGGGATCGATCCGACTTCTTTTAATTTGCGGCAGAAGTCCACCATGACCGGCTCTTGAGCTCGGCCTCCGCCTGCTCAGGGGGCCGGCGGCAGGAAACACAATAAATTAATATATTGAAGCGGCTAAAGCGTGTACAATTTCCAGCCCTTTTTATTTGGTTCCGCTGCAATACCGGCGACGGACACCCCCTGAGAGCGGCTGCGCCGGCGGGCGCCTGCCTCGAAAATATGCGAGCGAAAGAAATTAATGTCATCTGAAATCAATAACTTGAGAAACATCGCCATCATAGCGCACGTTGACCACGGTAAAACCACCCTGGTCGACAAGCTGCTGCAGCAGTCCGGTACCCTGGAAAGCCGCGGCGATGCCGAAGAGCGGGTCATGGACTCCAACGATATCGAGCGCGAGCGCGGCATCACCATTCTGGCCAAGAACACCGCCATTCGCTGGACCTCTCCCGAAGGTCAGGAATACCGCATCAATATCGTGGACACCCCCGGACACGCCGACTTCGGTGGCGAGGTAGAGCGGGTCATGTCAATGGTGGATTCGGTGCTGCTGCTGGTGGACGCTCAGGAAGGCCCCATGCCGCAGACCCGCTTCGTAACCCAGAAGGCGTTTGCTCAGGGCCTCAAGCCCATTGTCATCATCAACAAGGTGGACAAGCCCGGCGCCCGTCCCGACTGGGTGATGGATCAGGTGTTTGATCTGTTCGACAACCTGGGTGCCACCGATGATCAGCTGGACTTCCAGGTGGTGTACGCCTCCGGCCTGAACGGCTGGGCCTCGCTCGACGCCGATGAACCGGCCGAGGACATGACCGCCCTGTTCCAGACAATAGTGGATCAGGTGCCGGTGCCCGATGCGGATCCGGAAGGTTCCCTGCAGATGCAGATCTCCCAGCTGGATTACTCCTCTTATGTAGGCGTTATTGGTGTGGGCCGCATCAAGCGCGGTACCGTCAGGGTTAACCAGCAGGTGACCGTGATCGGTGCCGACGGCAAGACCCGCAACGGCAAGGTAGGCCAGGTCATGGGTTACCTGGGCCTGCAGCGTCACGATGTGACCGAAGCCAGCGCCGGCGACATCGTCGCCATCACCGGTCTGGGTGAGCTGAAAATCTCCGACACCGTTTGCGCCGCCGGTGCGGTGGAAGCGCTGCCGCCGCTGTCGGTGGACGAGCCCACCGTCACCATGACCTTCCAGGTCAACACCTCACCCTTCGCCGGCCAGGACGGCAAGTTCGTGACGTCGCGCAACATTCTGGAGCGCCTGAAGCAGGAGCTGGTGCACAACGTGGCCCTGCGGGTGGAAGAAACCGGCGATCCCGACAAGTTCCGCGTCTCCGGCCGGGGTGAACTGCACCTGGGCATTCTGATCGAGAACATGCGTCGTGAAGGCTTTGAACTGGCGGTGTCCCGCCCCGAGGTGATTCTGCGGGAAGAGAACGGCGAGCTGCAAGAGCCCTTCGAAACCCTGACCGTGGACGTGGAAGAAAGCAGCCAGGGCTCCGTGATGGAGAAGCTGGGTGAGCGCAAGGCCGAAATGACCAACATGGTACCGGACGGCAAGGGCCGGGTGCGCATCGACTTCATGGTGCCGGCGCGCGGCCTGATCGGCTTCCAGACCGAGTTCATGACCCTGACCTCCGGCTCCGGCCTGATGTACCACACCTTTGACCACTACGGTCCGCACAAGGGTGGCAACATCGGTCAGCGCAACAACGGCGTGCTGATCTCCAACGCCACCGGCAAGGCCCTGGCCTATGCCCTGTTCAACCTGCAGGAGCGTGGCCGCTTGTTTATTGAGCATGCCACCGAAGTGTATGAAGGCATGGTGATCGGCATCCATAACCGCTCCAACGACCTGACCGTCAACTGCCTCAAGGGCAAGCAGCTGACCAACATTCGGGCCGCCGGTACCGATGAGGCGCTGACCCTGGTACCGCCGATCAAGATGAGCCTGGAGCGGGCGCTGGAGTTCATTGATGACGACGAGCTGGTGGAAGTGACCCCCAACCACATTCGGGTTCGCAAGAAACTGCTGACCGAAAACGATCGCAAGCGCGCCAGCCGCGCCTGATCGAGGTAGTGAGCAGTATCAAGGGGCGCTTCGGCGCCCCTTTTGTTTATCCGGTCACCGTTTGTTCAAATTATTTGAATCTTTAAGCCAGTATTCGTTGCTTTGATTCGCCGATAAAGCCATTAGACTGGTGGCCAACAATAATGCACAGTTGAATGCGCTGCCTTTTTACGCAGGCAGAGGAGGGCCGGGTCATGCAGAAATATTCAATCACAATGCGCCTTTTACACTGGAGCACCGCCTTGCTGGTGTTCGGGCTGTTTGGCGTCGGGCTGTGGATGCGCAACCTGGGCTACTATGACCCGCTCTATCAGGTGCTGCCCTACTGGCACAAAAGCGTCGGTTTTCTGCTGGCCGGCCTGGTGGTGTTGCGGCTGCTGAGCCGCTGGTGGCTTGCCCAGCCGGGGCCGCTGGCCAGCCATCGGCTTTGGGAGCGGCGGCTGGCTCACCTGATGCACCTGGTGATTTACGGGCTGCTGTTCGGGCTCTTTGCCAGCGGTTACCTGATCGCCACCGCCGACAACAGGCCCGCCTCCTTTTTTGGCTGGTTCGACATTCCGGTGTTGTTCACCGCCGTTGAAAATCAGGAGGATATGGCCGGCCTGATCCACGAAATTTGCGCCTGGTCGCTGATTGGCCTAGTGGTGCTGCACGCCCTGGCCGCCCTCAAGCACCACTGGTTTGACCGGGACCATACCCTGAAACGCATGCTGTGATTTTTTCTCAACAAGGAGAGATGCCATGAAAAAGACCCTGATCGCCACCGCCCTGCTGGCGGTATCCGCCTCACCGGCCTTTGCCGCCGTGGAAAACTACACCGTTGACACTCAGGGCATGCATGCCTCGGTCAATTTCAAAATCAACCACCTGGGCTACAGCTGGATCGTGGGCCGCTTTAACGACTTCAACGGCAGCTTTGCCTTTGATGAGGAAAACGCCGCCAACAACAGCGTGGCAGTGACCGTCAATACCGCCAGCATCGACACCAACCACGGTGAGCGGGACCGCCACCTACGCAGCGACGATTTTCTCGATGTGAGCAAGTTTCCCGAAGCCAGCTTCAAAAGCACCAGCGTGACCCAGGACGATGACGAGGGTGAATACCTGGTGAAAGGCGACCTCACCCTGCACGGCGTCACCAAGCCGGTGGAGTTTGAAATCGAGCAGGTGGGTGCCGGCCAGGATCCCTGGGGCGGTTTCCGTCGTGGTTTTGAAGGCGAGCTGGAGCTGAAACTGGCCGACTTTGGTATCGACTACGATCTGGGTCCGGCGGCCGCCACCGTGTACCTGGAAATTCATCTGGAAGGGGTGCGTCAGTAAGTCAGTCTGACTGGCCGCACGTCAGTACCGCCCGGTCCGCAAGGCCGGGCGGTTTTTCGTTTGAAACCGGTTGTTTGCGCACATCGCTGGCCGGGCAGGTGTGAAATTTGCCACAATAAACATTCACTTGCCGCAAAACAGGATGTGCCATGACCCAGATTGTCGCCCGTATCGGGCATCGTCTGCGCTTTATTCGTGAGCATGGCGTGGACTTCGCCCGCTTTGTACTGAAACGCATGCACCAGGACCGGCTCAAGATCACCGCCGGTTACCTGACCTACATCAGCCTGCTGTCGCTGGTGCCCATGCTGGCGGTGGTGTTTGCCATGATGTCGGCCTTTCCCATGTTTGCCGAACTGCGCGAAACCATTCAGAACTTTGTGTTCAGCAACTTCGTGCCGGCGGCGGGGGACGTGGTGCAGAAGAACATTCAGGGCTTTATCGACAACGCCTCCAAGACCACCGCCATCGGGGTGGCGGCGCTGGCGGTGACCGCCATGCTGTTGATCTCGGCCATCGACGAAAACTTCAACCATATCTGGCGGGTCAGTCAGAAGCGGCGCTGGTCGGTGGCTTTTTCTACCTACTGGATGATCCTCACCCTGGGGCCCATTCTGGCCGGGGCCAGCCTGGCGGTGACCTCCTACGTGACCTCGATGCGCATTTTTCAGGGTGACAGTTTTTTCGGGGTGGGCGCCGTGCTGCTCGGCATGTTGCCGTTTTTGCTGTCCACCCTGATGTTCGTGGTGTTCTACATGGTGGTGCCCAACAAGCGGGTGCGCTTTGGCCATGCCATTGTCGGCGGCCTGGTGGCGGCGCTGCTGTTTGAACTCGCCAAGCGCGGCTTTGCCTTTTACATCACCCAGTTTCCGTCTTATGAGGCCATTTATGGCGCCCTGGCCACCGTGCCCATCCTGTTTGTGTGGGTCTACCTGAGCTGGATGATCGCCCTGTTCGGAGCCGAGCTGACCGCCAGTCTGGGCGATTACGAGCACAGTCACGGGCTAAGCTTTGAGAACGACGACCACGACGAGGATCCGGCCTGATGCGCACCCTTTATCCGGCAATCAATGCCAACCGGCAGCAGTGGCTGCCCGTTTCCGAGCTGCACCAGATCTATGCGGAAGAAAGCGGCAACCCCCTCGGCATTCCGGTGGTGCTGGTGCATGGCGGGCCCGGGGCCGGCATCAGCCCCGAGCACCGGCGTTTTTTTGATCCGGAGCGCTATCGCATCATTCTGTTTGATCAGCGCGGTGCCGGCCAGTCAACGCCCCATGCGGAGCTGGCCGACAACAGCACGCAAGGCCTGATCGCCGACATGGAGCACATCCGCACTTACCTTGGCATTGAGCGCTGGCTGGTGTTTGGCGGCTCCTGGGGCGCCACCCTGGGGCTGTGTTATGCCATTGAACACCCCGAACGCGTGCTGGGGCTGGTGCTGCGCGGCCTGTTTCTGGGGCGCCGGCAGGATCTGGACTGGCTGTATGGTCCCGACGGCGGTGCCGCCCAGCTGTTTCCCGATTATTACCGGGAGTATCTCGCCCCCCTTGAGGGCGAGGCCAGTGATCTGCTCAACCGCTATTACCAGTTGCTTACCAGCGACAACGAGCTGGCCCGGCTCAATGCCGCCCGGGCCTGGGCCATCTGGGAGGGGCGCATTTCCACCCTGCTGCCCAGAAATGATGCAGAGGGCCACTTCGGCGAGGCCCACAGCGCCCTGGCGCTGGCCCGGCTGGAGTGTCATTACTTCGTTAATCACTGTTTTATAAAAGAAAATCATATTATCGAACGGATAGGCCGGCTGCGCTCGCTGCCGGCCATTCTGGTGCACGGCCGTTACGACGCCATCTGCAAACCCGCCGCCGCCACGGCGCTTGCCGGGCACTGGCCCGAACTGCGGCTGCAAATTGTGCCCGGGGCCGGACATTCGGCCTTTGAACCGGGTATCATTGACGCTTTGGTCAAGGCCACCGATCAGATGGCAAGGGAGCTGAACAACACATGATAGCCCTGATACAAAGAGTCACCGAGGCGAGCGTGACCGTGGCCGGCGAACGGGTGGGCGCCATCGGCCCCGGCTTGCTGGTGCTGCTGGGCGTGGAGCGGGATGACGACAAGAGCAAGGCCGACAAGTTGCTGGCCAAGGTGCTGGGCTATCGGGTATTTGCCGATGAACATGGTAAAATGAACCTCAATCTGCGCCAGGCCGGCGGCAGCCTGCTGGTGGTGTCCCAGTTTACCCTGGCCGCCGATACCAACAGCGGCCTGCGGCCCAGCTTTTCCCGTGGCGCGGCCCCGGCCGACGCCGAGCGCTGGTATGACTATTTCGTCATGGCGGCGCGGGATCAGGGCATCGTCACCGAAGCCGGTCGCTTTGCCGCCGACATGCAGGTCAGCCTGACCAACGACGGCCCCGTTACCTTCTGGCTACAGGTTTAGCCGTCCTCACATTCGGGTCGTTATGATTGCCGGAGCCCGAAAACGGGCACCGGCATTCCTTCAATTGCACTCTGCTGCCGGGCGCGGCAGGATAGTCACAGATCATCAGCACAGGAGCAGACCATGTATCGTGTGGTCACCCCGCAAACGGAAGCGGAACTGGAAGCCTACTATCAGCTGCGCTGGCAGCTGCTGCGCAAGCCCTGGCAGCAACCCAAGGGCTCGGAGCGGGACGAATTCGACGAATATGCCCATCATCGCATGATGGTGGATGATAACGGCAAGCTGGTGGCGGTGGGCCGCCTGTACGTGAGCGGAGACGAAGCCCAGATCCGCTTTATGGCGGTGATCCCCGAGTGCCGCGGCAAGGGGCTGGGCTCGCGCATGGTGCAGGCGCTGGAGCAGGTGGCGCGTCAGCAGGGGGTACGCCGCCTGGTGATGAACGCCCGGGAAGAAGCGGTGGCCTTTTACAGCCAGTGCGGCTTTACCGTGGTGGGCGAGGGCCCCATCAGTTTTGGCAAAATTCCCCACCGGCAGATGATCAAGGCGCTGACCTCCATTCATCAGATCAGCCACCGGCCCGAGCTGTGCGATGAGCTGCAGCGCCAGTGGCACCGACGCATTCCCATCAGCGAAAAGATGGGCGTCAAGATCATTCAGTACACCGGCAGCAAGCTCAGAACCCAGGCCAACCTTAACGCCAACCTCAACCTGCATGAGTCCATGTTTGCCGGCAGCATTTACAGTCAGTGTGTGCTCACCGGATGGGGACTGATCTGGCTGCAGATGCAGGAATACGGCCTGAGTGGCGACATTGTGCAGAGCAGCGGCGACATCAAGTACCTGACGCCGGTATGGGACGAGCCCACCGCCGAGGTGCAGGGCCGGCTGCGGGACCAGCTGCAACCCCTGGCCCGGGGCGAACGGGTCAAGGTGGAGCTCAGTGTCACCCTGTACAGCGGCGGCACCCGTGCCGCCCTGTTCACCGGCCGCTATGTGATCCTGAGCCACTGAGCCACTGAGCCACTGAGCCGATGCGCTCGGCGGCTGAGTTAGTGCTCGGGTGACGCCTTTGGCAGCGCCCGCACCGCCTCGATTAGCTTGCCGGGCAGGCCGGCGGCGGGGTAGGGCACCGGTCCTGCATACCAGGGTTTGCAGGGGGTGGCCAGTGCCGGCTGGTGCAGCCGCAGGCGGGGGGCGTGCCAGTCGCCGGCAAGCCGAATGGCCAGTTCCCGGCAGCCGGCGTCGTTAATGGCACCCAGGTCAAGGTCGAGGGCGCCGGCGACATCAATATTACCCCGCAGGGCCAGCAGATGGCGCACGCTCTGCACCGCGCTGCCGTCGAGGCGCCAGCGGCCGTCACGCACCGGGCCGTGCAGTGCCAGCCGGTACAGAAAGCCGTCGTGCTGCTTCATGTCCAGCGCTGCCAGGGCGGTGTCGACCTGTTTGGGCTCGGCGTAGTCCTCACCCAGGCGGTTGCGCAGCCAGGGATCCAGCCCCAGTTGTTCCACAAAAATATCCTGCCCGTCGAGGGCGAGCTCCCCCTGCCAGCTGGCGGGAGCATCCGGCTCGCCGGTGAGGTTGGCGGTGACACTCAGCTCGCCGGCAAAGCCCTGGTCGGCCCGCAGCCAGTTGCTGAGATGGCGCAACTGCCAGCGTTCACCAGTGAGCTCAAGCTGGGTGGTATGGGGGGCATAGAGTGCCATCTTGCCCTTGAGTTGCACCTTGCCATCCAGCCAGTCGCCGCTGAGGTTGTCGAGCAGCCATTGCTCGTCGGTCAGCCGGGCGCTGAAGCGGGCGGTGCGGGCGATCAGGCTGTTCCAGGCCAGCTCACCGACGCTGCCTTCGAGCCGGGCCTGCTCGCTCAAGGGGCGCCACAGCCCTGCCGACCAGGCCAGATCGGTGATGAAGAGACTGCCGTCCAGCAGCGACAGCGGCAGCTCATCGTCGAGGGACAGCAGCTCGGTGCGGCTCAGGTTGAGTTTGTGAATGCGTACCTCGGGCAGGGGCCAGGCCATGTCGGGTTGCCACACCAGCTTGTTGCCGAGCAGTTGCAGCTCGTCGATATCGAGCCGCCCCTGGGCCGGATACCAGCCCAGCTCGGCTTCGATACTGCCTTCCCAGGCCTGGCCGTTCAGGGTCATGCTCTGACGTTCGCTGTCCCCCAGCCAGCCGAGCCGGTGACGGTCCAGGCGTAGCCAGTCGAGGGTGGCTTCCTCCGCCTGCCAGTCGCCCCGGCCTTCGGGCAGATCTGCGCCGTTCCATTCCAGATCCCGGATTTCACCGCGCATGCCGTTCACGGTGAGCTTTGGCGTGGTCAGGCTGACGTCGTCGAGCCCGGCCCGGCTCAGCAGCAGCCGCCAGCCTTCGGGCAGGGCAGGAGTGTCGGTCAGCTGTAATTTGACCTGGCTGAATTGCGGTTGTTCAAGGCGCAGCTCCCGGCGGGCCGGGTCCAGTTCCAGTCGGCCGCTGAGCAGGCCGCCGGCCAGCCGGCCGCGCAGATCCTCGAGCTCCAGCCGGCCTTGGCGCACCTGGCCGCTGACGTCCAGCCGCGACAGCTCCAGTGCCGGGTGAGACAGCTGGCGCACCCGGCCGCTGAGGCTGGTGTCGGCCCACCATTGCCACTGGCCTTGCCGCCGGGGTTGCCAGTCCCGAAGGGTGATCCCGATGCCGCCGGCCTCCCAGCCGGCACCGGCCAGGCTGAGGTTGCGGGTGTTGAGTTCGGTGATGGCTATATCGGCCAGGTTGGCGGGCAGCTCGGGCACCTGGGCCTGTTCGAGGTTGAGTTTGCCGTCGATGATGTCGAGAATGGCCACCTGGGTGCGGCCGGCCAGGGGCGCCAGCTGCTCCAGCTCCAGGTAGATTTGCCGGGCGCTGAACCAGTCGCCCAGGCGCACCTCTTCGGCCAGCAGCTTGTAGGGCGACAGCGGATTGAACTCCAGCCGACCCACACTGAGATCCAGCTCGGTGTTGTCGTTCAGCCAGGTCAGCACCGGCTTTTTCAGCCGGTTAACGTCCAGCAAATTCAGCAGCAACCAGCCGCCGAGCAACAGTACCAGCAGCCCAACCAAACCCCTTCTGGCCAGCTTTTTCATGAGATTATCCCTTTAAAATCCGCTGCTTGTATCATACCTGCGCAGGGCTGTACCGGAAACATGTGAGGAGTGAGGTGTGAGGGGGATTGGCGCTGGGCACCGCACCCCTCACATCGATTAAACTTTACCGTAGTGATCCCGGGTGCCGAGCCAGCGGCGGATCAGCGGCTGCACGCAGTCGGGGTGGCGGTCGGCGAGATAGCGGGCCAGCCGTTGGACTTCCGGCAGCAACGCCTGATCCCGCACCAGATCGGCGATTTTCAGATCCGCCAGACCGGTCTGGCGAGTGCCGAGCAGCTCCCCCGGGCCGCGGATCTCCAGATCTTTCTGGGCGATGATAAAGCCGTCGTTGGTATCCCGCAGCACGCCCAGTCGCTGGGTGGCGGTTTTCGACAGCGGCGCGTGATAAAGCAGCACACAGTGGGACGCGGTGGCGCCCCGGCCCACCCGGCCGCGCAGCTGGTGCAGCTGGGCCAGACCCAGGCGCTCGGGGTTTTCGATGATCATCAGCGAGGCGTTGGGCACGTCTACCCCCACTTCAATCACGGTGGTGGCCACCAGCAAGTCCAGCTGGCCGTCCTTGAAACCGGCCATCACCGCCTGCTTTTCCGCCGCCTTCATGCGGCCGTGCACCAGCCCCACCCTGAGCTCCGGCAGCCGTTCCGAGAGGGCGGTGGCGGTGTCTTCCGCCGCCTGGCATTCGAGCACGTCCGACTCGTCGATCAGGGTACACACCCAGTAGGCCTGGCGGCCCTGCTCTCGGCACACCTGTCGCACCCGCTCAATGACCTCGTCCCGGCGGGTGTCGGGAATGGCGACCGTGGTGACCGGGGTGCGCCCGGGAGGCAGTTCGTCGATGATGGAGGTGTCGAGATCCGCGTAGGCGGTCATGGCCAGGGTACGGGGTATGGGAGTGGCGGTCATGATCAGCTGGTGCGGGTAGTAGTCGCCCTGGCTGCCTTTCTCCCGCAGGGCCAGCCGCTGGTGCACCCCAAAGCGGTGCTGCTCGTCGATGATCACCAGCTCGAGGGCGTTGAACTGCACCTGCTCCTGAAACAGCGCATGGGTGCCGACAATCATCGCCAGCTCGCCGCTGGCGAGACGCTCCAGCTGTTCGGCCCGGGCCTTGCCCTTGACCTTGCCCGCCAGCCAGCCCACCTGTATGCCCAGAGGCGCCAGCCAGGCGGCAAAGTTGGTGGCATGCTGCTCCGCCAGCAGCTCGGTGGGGGCCATCAGCGCCACCTGGCCCTGGTTGCCGATCACCTGCAGTGCCGCCAGCGCCGCCACCAGGGTTTTGCCCGAACCCACGTCTCCTTGTACCAGCCGCATCATGGGCACATGTTTGTGCAAGTCTGCGCCGATTTCCGCTACCACCCGCTGCTGGGCACCGGTGGGCGAAAACGGCAGCCGGGCCAGAAAATCGCGCACCAGCGCCTCGGCCGGTGGCAGGGCACGGGCCCGGTGCGACTGGCTTTGTTCCCGTACTCGCAATACCGACAGGTTGTGGGCCAGCAACTCTTCCATTACCAGTCGCTGCTGGGCCGGGTGTGTGCCCAGCTCCAGCTGATCCAACGCCACGTCGGGGGGCGGCCGGTGCAGCAGGCGCACGGCGTCGTTCAGCGGCAACTGCTGGCGGTAGAGGCCGGGGGGCAGTAGCTCGGTAAGCGGGGTTTCATCCAGCAGGGCCAAGGCCTGATCGGTGAGCTGGCGCAGGCTGATCTGGCGCAGGCCTTCGGTGGTGCCATACACCGGGGTCAGGCTGGTTTCCGTACTGACGGGGGAGTCGCCCTGCAGCAGGGTGTATTCGGGGTGAATGATCTCCAGGCCGTGGTGGCCGGGGCGAATTTCACCAAAGGCGCGCAGCCGGGTGCCGGCAGTGAGGCTGTTTTTCTGGGCGGCGGCGAAATTGAAAAAACGCAGGGTAAGGGTGCCGCTGTGATCCCGCAGCCGGCACAGCAGCATGCGCTTGCGGCCATAGCTGATATGGCTGTCGACCACGTCCCCCACCACCGACACATGCATGCCGGGCCGCAGCTCGGCCACCGGGCAGATGTGAGTACGGTCCTCGTAGCGCAGCGGCAGGTGAAACAGCAGATCCTGCACCGTGTCCAGCCCCAGCCGGTGCAGCTTTTCCTGCATTTTGTCGCCCACGCCCTTGAGCAGGCTGAGGGGCATTTTGTCCAGCTTCATGGCGGCCCTTCACTGTAAATATGTACAGAGAATAGCAAAGCCGGGATCAAAATGGGACTGGGGACTGGGGACTGGGGACTGGGGACTGGGGACTGGGGACTGGGGACCGTCATTCCCTAATCCTTCGTCCCTGTTTTTCAGAGCAAGCGCTTCAGCAGCACATTGGCCTGGGTGCGCTGCACCCGTTTCAGCAGGCGTTGTACCGGCTCCGGATAGTCGCTGAGCTGCTCGATTTCGGTGAAGTGGCCCAGCCGCCGGCAGTGCTGCAAAATGTTGGCTTTTTCGGCCTCAAAGGCAGCCTGCAGCTTGTGTTCCGGATCCTGCAACAGCAGGCCGTTTTCCAGATCCAGCCCCCAGGCGCGGGGATTGAGGTTGCTGCCGGTGATCATGGCCAGATCGTCATCCACGAACAGCCCCTTGAGGTGGTAGGAGTTGCGATCGTGGTGCCAGAGCATGATGTTGAGCTTGCCCTGATAAATAAAGGTCTGATTGGCCCGGGCAAAGCGGCGCAGGTTGGCTTCATACAGGTAGGGCAGCCCGCCGATGGTGCGGAACGGCTCGTCGGGCGGAATGTAGAAATCGTTGGCGGTCTTGTCGCCGATCACCAGGGTAACTTCCCGCCCTTTCTTGAGCTGGCTGCGAATGTCCCGGGCCAGGGATTTGGGCAGATTGAAATAGGGGGTACAGACGAACAGTTTCTCCTTGGTGCCGCGCACCAGGGTACGAATGGCCCGGTTGAGCCTGTTGCCGTACTTGCCCAGCCCCGCCAGCGGCGTGATCGCCACCTCGCCGGGGCGGCGCGGCTGGTGCTCAAACTGGTACTGACCCCGGCGCAGCTGCTGGCGGAACTGGCGAATGGAATTGCGCAGCCGGCGGGCGGTGGGAATGTCGGGCTGGTTCAGGGCCGGCACCGCGGGGTTGCGGGCAAACAGCCGGTCCGCATAGTCGAACATGGTGTCGGCGAGGTCGGCGTCGGTGATCTCGTGGTAGCGATCGAAGCGGTAGCGGCCGTTCTGGTGCAGATAGATATCGTTGAGGCTGGCGCCGGAATAGAGCAGGGTGTCGTCAAACACAAAGCCCTTGAGGTGCAGCACGCCCAGCAGCTCCCGGCCCTTGACCGGCACCCCGTGAACGGCGATGGGGTGTGCATAGCGTTCGGCGAACTCCTGATACATCAGATGGTTGCCGCCCTGGCCCTGGTGGCCGATGAGCCCCCGCTGGGCCCGGTGAAAGTCCACATAAAGGCGCACGTCCAGCGCCGGGTTGGCCTGCTTGGCCTCGTGCAGGGCAGTCATTATCTCTCGGCCGGCGTCGTCATCCTGCAGGTAGAGGGCCACCAGGCAGATGCGGGTCCGGGCCGTGGCGATGAGCGCAAGCAGCCGCTCCTTGAAGGCGGCGGCGGAATGCAGCACCCGCACCTGTTCGGCATTCACCGACAGGGCGGGCAGGCGCTGCAGCAGGCTGCGGTAATAGTTGGCTAGTTGCATAATGAACCTGATTGATGGCGTGCCGCTTAAGACCATACTCAAACGACAAGATTCGGTGCAGTTTACCGAATTAGGGCAAAGGGCGGCAAACGCCGAAAGATCGCAATGCGAAGTGACAGCGCGGTTGCGCTACGCCGACACGGTCGGCTACGGCAATCCCCGCTGTCACTTCGTTAAGCTTCCGGCTTTAAAGCGGTCGGGTCGCCTGTTCCAGCCAGGTGAGATCCTCGCCGGCCAGCCTCGGGCTGATTTTTTCCCACACGCCGGCGTGGTAGTCGTTCAGCCACTCAATGTGTCTGGCTTCCAGCCAGGCGGAGTCGATCAGGCGGCGGTCAAAGGGCACCTGGGTCAGGTGCTCGAATGCAAACACCGGAATGTCGCCGTCGGTGTCGGCGGGCTGCACCACTTCCAGGTTTTCACAGCGAATGCCAAAGGCGTTTTCCCGGTAATAGCCGGGCTCGTTGGAGACGATCATGCCGGTGGTCAGCGGCACTGTGCTGCCCTTGGGCGAGATGCGCTGAGGGCCTTCGTGCACGCTGAGATAATGGCCCACGCCGTGGCCGGTGCCGTGATCGAAGTTGTAGCCCTGCTGCCACAGCGGCATGCGCGCCAGGGCATCCAGTTGCAGGCCGCCGGTACCGGCGGGAAAGCGGGCAGAGGCCAGATCGATATGGCCGCGCAGCACCAGGGTGAACAGCTTGCGCATTTCCTCGGTGGGCGCGCCCACCGCCACGGTACGGGTGATGTCGGTGGTGCCGTCCAGATACTGGCCGCCGGAGTCCACCAGATAGATGGCATCCTGGCCGAGTGTGCGCGGCGTGCCGTTACCGTGGTGGTAATGGCACATGGCGGCATTGGGGCCCAGGGCCGAGATGGTACTGAAGCTGGGCTCCACAAACTCAGGGTGTTCGGCCCGCAGCGCCTGCAGTTTATCGGCCAGGGTGCCTTCGTCTTCCAGTTCCGGGTTTGGCTGTGCCAGCCGGCGATCCAACCAGGCCAGAAAGCGGCACACGGCGGCGCCGTCGCGCAGATGGGCGGCGCGGCTGCCCTGCACTTCCACCGGGTTCTTGCAGGCCTTGGGCAGCATGCAGGGATCCTCGGCAAACACCAGTTCGGCACCGGCCTGCTCCAGTACCAGGCTGCTCCAGGCGTTGGCGGTGGCGGGGTCGAGCTGCACGCGGGCGCCTTGCTGGCCCAGTGCACGCAGGGCGCCTTCCAGCTCGTTTACCGGCGCCAGGGTTACGTTAAAGCCGCTGTGGCCGGACAGATCCAGGTCGTCAAACTTGGCGGGGTCGGTAAACAGCTGCACGCTGCCGTCCTGGTACAACAGGGCAAACCCCAGTACCACCGGCAGGCAGGGAATGTCGCGGCCGCGAATATTCAGCAGCCAGTTGATGGGCTCGGCCTGGGTCAGCAGCTGGGCGTCAATGTGGTTGGCGGCCAACTGCTCGGCAATGCGATGGCGTTTGGCCTCGCTGTGCTGGCCGCTGTAGTCCTGGCTCAGCAGCAGGGCCGGGTGAATTTCCGGCTCTGGCTGGTCGTGCCAGTGCCGGTCAATGGGGTTGCTCTCTACCGGCACCAGCTCCAGGCTCTTGGCGGCCAGTTTCTTTTTGGCGGCATTAAACCAGCCCCGGCTGTGCAGGCGCGGATCAATGCCCACCCGGGCGCCGGCGGTCAGCTCGCTCAACAGATAGTCGAGCACCGGCTGCTCGATGAGGTGGCGGTAGTCAAACAGCGCACTGTCGCACTGGTGGCGCACCTGCACCGTATAACGGCCATCCACAAACACCGCCGCCTTGCCGGCCAGCACCACGGCGGCGCCGGCGGAGCCGGTAAAGCCGGTGAGCCAGGCCAGCCGCTCGGCATGGGGGGGAATGTATTCCCCCAGGTGCTCGTCGTCGTGGGGCACGATAAAGGCGTCCAGCTGCTGTTGCTGCAGGTCGTCACGCACACTGGCAAGGCGTTGGGCATGGGTCATGGCGATTCCTTAACGGGAGTTGAGCAGGTGTTTGATGGAGCGGCCCGCTGATTCGATATGCTGGCGCAGCAGGGCGGCGGCCTCGAACTTGCGCCGCTGGCGGCACAGGGCCAGCAACTGGGTGTGCTCCCGCTCGGCGGTGATGATGCCCTGCCGGGAATGCAGCAGCTCCACCTGAATGTAGCGGTCGCAACTGAGGTTGATCTGATCCACCAGCGCCAGGGTGCGCGGGCGTCTGGCCGGGCCGTACAGGGTGGTATGAAAGCGCCGGTTGAGTTCGCTCCAGCGGTCGATCTGGTCGCCGGTTTCCAGCATTTGATCGAACTCGGCAAGAATGGCCTCGGCCTGGCTCAGGTGCTCTTCGGTGAGCTGGTCAAAGGCCTGAAACAGCAGATCGCTTTCCAGCATGGCGCGCAGGTAGAACAGCTCGTCAATGGCCTCGGCATCCAGCTCGGTGACCACGGCGCCGCGGTGGGCTTCGAATTTCACCAGCCCCTGGGCTTCCAGCTGCATCAGTGCCTCGCGCACCGGCACCCGGCTGACGTTCAGCTCCTGAGCCAGGGTGTCCTGGCGCAGGGGGGCGCCGGCCTTGAATTCACCCTTGAGAATACGTGACCGCAGGGTTTCGACCACCGACTGGGTCAGGGTTTTGTAGGGGGCTCGGCTCATGAAAAATCGTATACGTTTTGAGTACTGCCCACTCTACTCCGCCCCCGGGCGCTTGGCAAACCGCCCTTTGGGGCGCCATTGCTGGATCAGCAGGGCGGTGACGATCATCACCAGCCCCACCAGGGTGGCGGGGTAGATTTGTTCACCCACCAGCAGCCGCAGCAACAGCAGGGAGGCAAAGGGCGAGATAAAAATCAGGTTGGAAATACGGGCGGTGTTTTCCGCATGGCGCAGGGCCAACAGCCACATCACGAAAGCAAAGCCCATTTCAAACAGGCCGACGTAAATGGCACCTACCCAGCCTTGCCAGGCGGTCAGGGCAAAGTCCGACAGCCAGGCGGTGGCCAGCACCACCACCGGCAGCCCCAGCAGAAAACTTAAGGTAAGGGCCACCAATGGGTCGGCCTGATTGCGGGCGTTGAGGATCCAGTAGCCGGCCCACAGCAGGGTAGAGCCCAGCGCCAGCGCCACCCCCAGCGGGCTGTCAAAGTTCAGGCTGAGCAGATCGCCCCGGGTGGCGATGACCATGGCGCCCGCGTAGCCGAGCACGATGGCGACCCAGTCCTGGCGCCGAATGGTCTGCCCCAGAAAGGGCACCGCCAGCAGGGTGAGGGTAATGGCCCAGGTGTAGTTGAGGGTCTGGGCCTGCTGAGCCGGCAGCAGGTCGTAAGCCTGAAACAGCACCAGATAGTAGAGCGCCGGATTGAGCAGTCCCAGCAGGGCGTAATAACCCGGGCGCTGTTTAAAGGTGCGTCCCAGCAGATGCAGCTTGCCCTGACGGGCCAGCAGGACAAGCAACAGCAGCAGCGAGCTGACCGTCGCCACCAGCAGCAGCTGGGCCGGTTCGAAATAACCCAGCGAGAGCTTGAAGGCGCTGGCCACGGTGGACCAGCAGGCCACCGCGCCCAGCCCGTAAAGATAGGCTTTTTTCTGGTTCTTCATATGTTTGCCCCGTGCAATAAGACGGGCAGTGTAGGCAGCCGATCACGCGTGAGCAAGGGGGGCCGTCACAGCTCCTCAAAGGGGCGGCGTTTTTCCTGCTCCAGCAGCAGCTTCTCCAGCGTCGTGATCCGTTCCAACAACCGGCGCTGCTCCGCTTCCAGTTGCTCGACCCGGGTTTCCAGCTCGTTCTGGGCCCGGCTCTGGCTGAGCACCAGCACCAGACCAATGCCCAGCGCCAGCAAAATCCATAGCATATTGTTCTCCTTGTCGCTGATGTGAAGGTGCACTTTCGTCAGTCAAAGGGCAGACGATGCCCTGTCTGCGCGAAGCGGCAGCGAGGATTGCCGTAGCCGACCGTCACATGCCAGGGAAGGCATGTGCCGAGCGTCCCATGGAGGGGCTTGCAGCGTGTCGGCGGAGCGCAACCGCGTTGCAGCTTCCCATGACGAACGTATCAGGCTGCCCTGTTACAGCATGGCTCAAAAATAAAAAGGGCTGCACGAGGCAGCCCTTATCGGTTATGGCAAAACGGCTTAGTGGCCGGCCAGTGCCTTGGGCGCCTGGCTTTCGTCAAACTCCGGCAGCGGCCGGTGGCGTGACGCCAGGAAGGTGTAGATCACCGGCAGCACGAACAGGGTGAACAGGGTACCAATGCTCAGCCCCGACACGATCACAATGCCCATGCCAAAGCGCGAGAAGGCGCCGGCGCCCACCGCAAACAGCAGCGGAATCAGGCCCGCCACCATGGCGGCGGTGGTCATCAGAATGGCGCGCAGACGAATGCGGGCCGCCACCCGAATGGCCTCGGTGCGATCCCGGCCCCGGTGCAGCTGCTCCTCCTTGGCCACCTCACACATCAGAATGCCGTGCTTGGTGATGATACCCACCAGGGTGATCAGCCCCACCTGGGTATAGATGTTCATGGTCGCCAGGCCCCAGGCCAGGGCCACCAGGGCGCCGGAAATGGCCAGCGGCACCGACACCATGATCACCAGCGGGTCGCGCACACTCTCAAACTGGGACGCCAGCACCAGGAAGATAATGAACAGCGCCAGCAGGAAGGTCATGTACAGCGCATTGCCCTCGGTCACGAACTGGCGGGCGGCGCCCAGGTAGTCGTGGTTGTAGCCGTTGGGCAACTCGGCGGTGACATTCTGCTCCAGAAAGCCGATGGCATCACCCATGGACACCCCCGGCGTGAGCACGGCACCGATGGTGGCCGAGTTCAGCTGGTTGTAGTGGGGCAGGGCGCGGGGCTGGGCCACCATGGTGATGGACACCAGGTTGGCCAGGGGCACCATGTCGCCGTTATGGGCGCGCACGTAATAGTCCTTGATGGAGTCCGGGTTCAGCCGGTCGGCCCGGGCCACCTGGGGGATCACCTCATAGCTGCGGCCGTCCAGATCCACCCGGTTGACGTAGCCGTCGCTCATCATGGTGGACAGGGTGAGGGCGATGTCCTGCATGGTCACGCCGTAGGCACCGGCCTTGTCCCGGTTCACCTGAATCTTCATGGTGCCCGAGTCAAAGGCCAGATCCAGCTCGCTGTACACAAACAGCGGGCTCTGGCTGACCTTCTTCAGCACCTCGGCGGCCACTTCATAGAGGCTTTCGAAGTTGTTGGGGGTGGTCAGCACATACTGGACCGGCAGGCCGCTGGAGGCGCCGGGCAGCTCGGGAAATTCAAAGGCACTGATGGCCACCGCCGGAATCCCCTGCAGCGGCGGCGTGAGCCGCTCGATCACCGCTTTCTGGGCATCGCGCTGGCTCCAGGGCTTGAGCACCGCTACCGCCAGCCCCTGGTTGGCGTTGGGCACGCCGGCAATGGTCAGGGAGGTGGACAGGGCGTCGTCCTGGTTCAGCACCTCCACCGCCTTGCGCATGTTGTTCTCGATGTAATCGAGGTTGGCGGTGTTGGGGGCCTTGGCCATCATCAGGAAGGCGCCCTTGTCTTCGCTCGGCGCCAGCTCGCTGGGAATAAAGCTGAACAGCACCGGCATGGAGCCAAACACCAGCAGGGCAAAGGCGATCACCACGGCGCGCTTGGCCAGCACCGCATCCAGCATACGAGCATAGCCGTCGGTGAGGCGATCCAGGGTGTTTTCCACCCCCTGCTCAAAGCGGTTGGGGTTGTCGTGAGGCTTGAGCAGCTTGGAGCACATCATGGGTGACAGGGTCAGAGCCACCACCCCGGAGATAAACACGGCGCCGGCCAGAGTGAGGGCAAACTCCTTGAACAGGGAGCCGGTAATGCCGCCCATCAGGGCGATGGGGGCATACACCGCCGCCAGGGTGATGGTCATGGTAATGACCGGCACGGCGATTTCCCGGGTGCCGAGAATGGCGGCCCGGTAGGGCGACTCCCCGGCCTTGATATGCCGGTCGACGTTTTCCACCACCACGATGGCGTCGTCCACCACCAGGCCGATGGCCAGCACCATGGCCAGCAGCGTCATCAGGTTGATGCTGAAGCCGAACAGGCTCATCAGAATGGCCACACCAATCAGCGACAGCGGAATGGTGATGATGGGGATCAGCACCGCCCGGAACGAGCCCAGGAACAGGGTGATCACCACCACCACGATCAGCGAGGCTTCCAGAATGGTTTTCACCACCTCGTAAATGGACTCGTTGATGGCGTCGGTGGCGTCATACAGCAGTTCCATCTTGATGGTGTCGGGCATGTTGCGCTCAAGGTCGGGCAGCATGGTGCGCACGTTCTCGGCCACGGTCAGCGGGTTGGCCGACGGCGTGGGGTCGACCCCGATGATCACCGCCGACTGGCCATCGGCCAGGGCACGCACCACGTCGTGACTCTTTTCCAGCGACACCCTGGCCACATCGCGCAGGCGCACCACGGCGTCGTTGCGGGTGGCGATCACCAGCGACTCCAGCTCCTCGGCGGTTTCAATCTGAGTGTTGATATCGCTGTTATAGAGCATGTAGTAGCCGGTGGCCTGACCGGCGGCGGCCTGGTAGTTGTTGGCCTGCAGCACCGACAGCACCTCGGGGGCGGTCAGCTGCTGGGCCGCCAGGCGCAGCGGATCGATCCAGATGCGCAGGGCGAATTTGGCTCCGCCGAACAGGTTGATTTTGGCCACCCCGTCCACCGAGTAGAACTGGGGCCGCACCACCCGCTCCAGATAGTCGTTGATCTGGGGCGAGTTCAGCTGCTCACTGCTGAAGGCGATGTACATGATGGAGGTAGAGGCCCCCGTGGTCATCTCCAGGCTGGGATCTTCCGCTTCCCGGGGCAGCTGGGAGCGCACCGAGTTGACCCGCGCCAGTATGTCCGACAAGGCCGCGTTGGAGTCGGTGTTGAGCTTCATCTGCACCGTGATCTTGGAGCTGCCGTTGCTGCTCGACGAGGTCATGAAGTCGATGTTGTCGGCCTGGGCTATGGCCTGCTCCAGGGGTTGGGTAATAAAGCCCTGAATGAGATCGGCGCTGGCGCCGTAATAACCGGTACTGACCGTGATCACAGTGTTGGTCATTTCCGGATATTCACGCACCTGCATTTTTTGCAGGGCCTGCAGCCCCAGCAGCACGATCAGCAGGCTGATCGAGACGGCCAGTACCGGCCGTTTGATGAAAATATCGGTAAAACGCATGGAATTCTCCGCTTACAGCAGGGGGGCCGACTCGGGGGTGTCGAGGGCGTCGCTTTCCACCGGCTTGACCCGGCTGCCGTTGGACAGCCGCACCTGGCCCGAGGTGACGATGGTTTCTCCCGCCTCCAGGCCCTTCACTACCCGGGCGTAGTCGGCTTCCCGCTCGGCCACTTCCACCACTCGCTGGCTGGCGACCTGCACGGTGTCGCCGTTTTCGGTCTGCTCTTCCTTCACCACGTAGACGGTCTGGCCGTAGAGGGTGAAGTTGATGGCGTGCTGGGGCACCAGGATCTGGTCGTTCAGCACCGGCAGTTGCACATCCAGCTTGGCAAACATGCCGGAGCGCAGCCGGCCTTCCTTGTTGGGAATGCTGGCCTGTACCTGCACCACGCCCGACTCGGGGTTAATCTGGGGCTCGATGGCGGTAATTTGCCCTTCAAAGGGCGTGTCCGGGTAGGCGTCCACCAGAATGTTCAGGGCCTGGCCGACTTCAATGTCGGCGATGCGGGTCTGGGGAATGGTGAAGCGAATGCGGAACTGGCTGATGTCTTCCAGCCGGGCGATGTCGGTGCCGGCATTCAGGTACTGGCCGAGAAAGGCGTTGCGAATGCCCATGATGCCGTCAAAGGGCGCGCGAATGGTACGCCGCTCTATGGTCGCCTTGAGGGAGTCAATCTGGCCCAGCAGCTCCCGGTAGTTGGCATCTGCTTCATCAAGCTGGCCCTTGGACACCGAGCCGCGCTGGAACAGCTGGCGCATCCGCTCCAGATTGGCCTGCACCGCCGGCAGCCGGCCCTCGGCGCTGCGCAGGTTGGCTTTTTCCACGTCGGCATCCAGCTCCACCAGCACTTCGCCGGCCTTCACCTGCTGGCCGGACTCGAAGTGAATGGCGCGTACTATGCCGGCAGACTCGTTGCTGACATTGATGCCCTGTATTGGCTCGATAAAGCCGATGGCGGCGATGCGCGGGGTCCAGTTGACCGGAGCGACTTCGGCCACGGTGACCGGAAAGCTGGGCACCGGCTGATTGGCAAAGTACTGCGCCATCATGTTTTGCTTGAACAGATTAAAGCCTATGACACTGCCGAAGATCAGGATCACCAGCAGCAGCATGGACAGGGTCCACTTTTTCATTGAAGTCACTCCCGCGACGTGGTTGTTAGTGTTTTAAAATGGCGTTCCAGGCGGCATTCATCAGCTCATCAAAAATGGCCTCGTTCAGCTGAAGGCAGCCCCGGGCGTGTTTCTGGGTCAACAGCATCAGGTTTTCCAGCGCCAGAAAACCGAGCAGCGGTGCCGGCAGATCCCGAAACAGGCCGGCTTCCCGGCCCTGTTCAAAAAACTCGAACACCGGTTTGAAATAGCGTTCATCCATGCGTTCTTCCTCTTCCCGGCTGAACAGGGGCGAGGCCTCGTACTGCACCCGGTACAGCAGGCAGTCGGCGTTGCCGAGCAGATAGTGCAGGCAGTTCTGCCACAGCACGCGAAACTGCTCAAAGCAGGGGTTGTGGGTGTCGACCCCCTTCAGCAGGGCCAGCGAGGCTTCCTGCAGCCGCTCCTCGTGCACGCAGCGCAGCAGGCTTTCCTTGTCCCTGAAGTAGCGGTAAATGGTGCCGGTGGCCACCTCAGCCTCCTGCGCAACCAGTTGCATCGACACACCCTGAAAGCCACGATGGGCAATCAGGTGTTCCGCCGCATTGAGAATGCGCTCGCGTTTATTTGCCATGGTGTTCTGTCCGGAGTTTGAATTGCGAATGAATGAACGTTCATTCCTGTTGGCTGATTCTAGGGGTTTGGCGCCCCAAGTCAATTGCCGGCGGGGGCTCACTCCTTCACTTTAGTTAAAAAAAACGCCACTTTGCCGACAAAATCGGCAGACGCACTCGGCGGGCAAAAAAGTACTGGACAAGGGAAGGGGCTGACCTTAGTATTCGCAGCGTCCAATTATAGAGCGCCCGTAGCTCAGCTGGATAGAGCGCTGCCCTCCGGAGGCAGAGGTCACAGGTTCGAATCCTGTCGGGCGCGCCATTCGGTAAGTGGACAAAGTAGTATTGGTGACCGTAGCTCAGTTGGTAGAGTCCCGGATTGTGATTCCGGTTGTCGCGGGTTCGAGCCCCGTCGGTCACCCCAGTTTCAGGCCACGGCCTGAAAGCAGTAAAAACGCGAGGGTGGCGGAATTGGTAGACGCGCTAGCTTCAGGTGTTAGTGTCCTTCGGACGTGGGGGTTCAAGTCCCCCCCTTCGCACCACTGCTTTCAAACGAATTCGAAAGAGAAAAGTCACGGCGTTTAGCGCAGCCTGGTAGCGCATCTGGTTTGGGACCAGAGGGTCGCAGGTTCGAATCCTGCAACGCCGACCAGAATTACCGACCTCAGTGTCGGTTTTTTTGTGTCTGCAATTCGGGAATGGCGCAGCCTGGTAGCGCATCCGTGTTTTTGAGTATGAGTGGGACCAGAGTGTTTCGCAGGTTCGAATCCTGCAACGCCGACCAGAATTACCGACCTCAGTGTCGGTTTTTTTGTGTCTGCAATTTATGATTGGCCCGTAAAACAGAACCCCTACGGCCTTGAGTCAGGCGGTGATGTTTTCACAGGCTTATCTTCTTCATTCCAAGCAGAAGAAATCGACCTCTCAGCGTCGGTTTTTTTGTCACAGGATCTCAGTGGCTCAAAGAGCTCTTGCCGCTGCTCTTGTATACCGTGATTCCTGACCAGTCTTATTTCTTGTCAATATTTTTGTTTATGTATTTTCCAAATATCAGGAATAGACTTCTTTTTAACAATAAAGGTAACCGGAATAACTCATTAAAAATGACTATATATAAGTGAGTGATGCGGCCTTTAGTTGGAATGTGGCGTAGCCGAGTGTTTTGATTAGGTGATCTATTTTATTGCATCGACGTCTAAGAGATAGGCGGTTATTTTTGGATAAGTATTTTCACAGGAAATTTTCACCGTAATAAACGCCATGGACTTGAATCATGGATCGATGGGAGGGGGTAATAGATAGGTGATTTCAGGTGTTATACACTTCGAGGTGTAAAAATTTCATATGAAGATTGATGTTTTGTTCTTAAGTTAATATTGAACTTTAAAATTTCACGAAAAGTTTACTTTAATGTTCTTTTTTGTGTTTTTTGGATACTGATTAAATGTATTTTTAATTGTGTGCAATTTTGGTTTTTGTTTTTATTGTAATATTTACAATGGCTTATGTTTTAATTTAGAGCGCCTCCTGCCTTGTTGATTATCTGCCTTGATATGAAGGTTTCCATCTGGTGGAATTGGTTTCTAAAAAACGTTGAATATTGGTTAATGGATGGTTGATAATGATTTCGAGGTCAGTCAGGTCAGCTCATACGAATCTCCATTGAGAAGTGATGCCGCCGGCCTTGGAAAAGACGCCCCCGGCGTAAATGGACTTAATCAGTTGTTGTAATGAGGGAGAGGTCATGAGTCTCATGTCTAAAACTAATGGAATTTCTTCTGCTAATGCAGGCAGGAAGAAGAAGTCATTTGAGATGCCACATATTTATGTCATCTTGTTTATATTCAGTGCCATTGCGGCCGTACTGACTTATATTGTTCCGGCCGGGCAATATGATCGAGTTCCCGGTCCTAATGGCCGTACCACGATTGATCCTAATTCCTATCAAGTGGTCGAATCCACTCCGGTCGGACCTGTTGACTTTATGCTCGCCATTCCCAAGGGGCTGATGGATGCGGGTACCGTTGTTTTCTTCACCTTTATTATCGGTGGCATGTTCATGGTGCTGCGTCGTACCGGCATCATCGAGATTGGTGTCGACAAGCTGACACGACGTTTTGCCCATAACACCATTGTTATCGTTCCTGTATTGATGACCACCTTTGCGGTGATTGCCACGCTGATAGGCACTCAGGAGCTTGCACTGGTTTATGTTCCCGTGATTTTGCCCCTGATGTTGGCCCTTCGTTTTGACTCTGTGACGGCCGCTGCGGTGGCGCTGTGTGCGACCACGGCTGGTTTTACCGCAGGTGTGCTCAACCCCATCAACACCGGCCTGGGTCAGCAACTGGCCGACTTGCCTGTTTATTCGGGAATGGGGCTGCGCGTACTGGCATTTGCCGCCATTCTGCTGAGTGGTATTTTCTATGTCACCCGTTATGCCCTGAAAGTTAAAAACAATCCTGCTCTGAGCCTGATGGAAGGGGATGCCAAGGAGCTGGAAAAGCGCAAGCACTATCAGCATGCCGACGATGAAGGCGCCCTGACTGCCACCTCCCGTCAGAAGTGGGCGTCTCTTGCGGCCTTTGGTTTCTTCGCCACTCTGGTATGGGGGGTGATGACGCAAGGCTGGTTCATGATGGAAATGGCGGGTCTGTTTATCATCATGGGTGTGGTCGTGGGCCTGATTGCGGGCCTGAAGACCTCAGACATTTGCGATGGTTTTAACGAAGGTTTCCGTGACGTACTGGTGGGTGCCATGATCTGTGGTATTGCCCGTGCCGTTGCCGTGGTGCTGGAAGAAGGCCAGATTATGGATACCCTGGTATTCGGCCTTGGCAACCTGGTTGGTGAGTTCCCGGCGATCTTCTCTGCCATCGGTATGTACCTTGCTCAGCTGGGCTTCAACTTTGTTGTGCCGTCAGGCAGTGGCCAGGCCCTGGTGACCATGCCCATCATGGCACCACTGGCGGATCTGGTGGGAGTGACGCGCCAGACTGCAGTGCTGGCATACCAGCTGGGCGATGGCATCGGTAACATTCTGTATCCTACTTCGGGTTACTTTATGGCTACCCTGGCCCTGGCGGGTGTCAGCTGGAACAAGTGGGTCAAGTTCTTCCTGCCTTTGTTCGCGACCTGGGTAGCCATCTCCATGGGCTTCCTAATCTTCGCCCAGTTCACTCAGTGGACCGGCTAACTGCCCGACAAGCCGTTGAAACCGATAAAGAGCCTCCTTCGGGAGGCTCTTTTTTTCTGGCCTGCTTTCGGGCCGGCGTCAGTTCAGTAGCCGGCGGCGGAGCCATCTGCCCTGGGCTCGGTGCCGGCCAGCAGGGTGCCGTGGGTGGCGTCGCGCAGAATGATCTGTCCGCGGCCAAAGGTCAGCGAATCGGCACTGACGGTCACCGCGTGGCCCCGATCCCTGAGGGCCTGAACCAGATGTGGCGAAAAGCCGGCTTCGACTTCTATTCGTCGATCCGACGTCCATTTCCATCTCGGCGCGTCCAGTGCGGCCTGGGGATTCAACCCGTCGTCCAGCATGCTGGTGATCAGCTGCACATGCCCCTGGGGCTGCATGTAACCACCCATCATGCCAAAGGGCCCCACGGCACGCCCCTGGTGCGTGATAAAGCCGGGAATAATGGTGTGGTAGGGGCGCTTGCCCGGTTGCAGGCAGTTGACGTGGCCGGGGTCGAGGGAAAAGCCGCTGCCCCGGTTCTGTAGGCTGATGCCGGTGCCCGGTACCACTATGCCCGAGCCAAAGCCGTGAAAGTTGCTCTGAATGAAGGACACCATGTTGCCTTCGTCGTCCGCCGTGGCTAGGTAGACGGTACCTCCCAGGGTAGGATGGCCCGGCGTGGGTAGTATGGCCCGGTTGCCGATTCGGCGACTGCGGGCTCGAGCGTATGTCGGGGACAATAATTGCTCTGTGGTGACCCGCATGTGGCTGGGCTCGGTCAGGTGGTGCAGCCCGTCCGCATAAGCCAGCTTGGTTGCTTCTATGCGCTGATGCAGCCGGGTCGACGCATCCTGGGCCGGCTCCAGCTCTTTCAGTATGTTCAGCGCCATCAGGGCAATCATGCCGGAGCCGTTGGGGGGCAGCTCCCAGATGTCGTACCCCCGGTAATCGACGTGAACGGGATCCACCCATTCCGGCGCAAAGGCGGCCATATCGGTGCGGCGCAGCAGGCCGTCCTGCTCCAGGGCGTATCGTTCCATGCGCGCGGCCAGCTCTCCCTCATAGAAGTCCCGGGCCTCGCTGTCCGCAATCGCCTGCAGGGTGCGCGCGTGATCCACGGAGTGCCACTGCGCCCCCACTTGCGGTGGCACGCCCTCGGGGCAAAAAGTGTCGAACCAGGGCCGAAACAGCCCGTGCCGGTCCACCTGGTAGCGGCCGGCGGCGGTCTGCCATAGCTGCTGCACCGTCGGCGTGACCGCAAATCCGTCCCGGGCGATGTCGATGGCGGGGGCAAGCAGTTGTGTGAACGGCAGTCGGCCGAAGCGTCGGGACAGCGCGGCCCAGGCTGCGGGGGCGCCGGGCACGGTCACCGGCAGCCATCCGTGTAAGGGTATCTGTTGATGCCCGCGGGCGCGAATGGCCTCCACGGTCATGGCGTGAGGTGCAGGACCGCTGGCGTTCAGCCCGTGCAGCCGGCCTTGCGTCCAGACCAGGGCAAAGGCGTCGCCGCCGATGCCGTTGGAGGTGGGCTCGACCACGGTGAGGGTGGCGGCGGTGGCGATGGCCGCATCGATGGCATTGCCACCCTGTTTGAGTATGTCCAGCCCGACCTGAGCGGCCAGGGCCTGGGAAGTGGCGACTACGCCCCGGCGGGCACAGGTGACGGTGCGTCGTGAAGTATGGGGGTAGTGCAGCAGATCGTGATGCATGGGGTGTATTCCCGTGCCGGAAAATACCCCCATGATAGGGGCATTGCAGAATCCTTGACCACAAGGGTCGGCCAGAACTGGGGCAGAGGTCAGGGTTTTGTATCGCACGAATTCCGCATGGCGCTTGATGAGGTCGCAATTGATGAGGAATGGGTCGGTTATAGGAAGGTAGTTTTGGGTAAATCATGACCACCGGGATACGCGATAAGGTCATTTTTTTACCCGGATTAGGCGGGACTTAACCAGCAACACACAATACAATGAGCCTTTGTATTCAAGAACTGCTCAGGTTTTTCATGATCGAGCCAATCAAACAGCAAAAGGCGAAATCCGCCAAACCGGCCGGTGTCTCCCAGGTACAGTCCCTGTCCCGGGCGCTGCTGCTGCTGGAGCGGCTGGCCGCCTCCGACATGGGCATGTCGCTGACCGACGTCGCCGGCAGCCTGGGGCTGGCGCCGTCTACCGCCCATCGCCTGCTCAACAGTTTGCGCAGTCATGATTTTGTGGATCTGGACGATACCCAGGGGTTGTGGAGCATTGGCGTCAATGCCTTCTCCATCGGCAACGCCTACCTGAAAAAGCGCGACTTTATTGCCCAGGCTCGGCCCCACATGAAACGGTTAGTGGCGGAAACCGGCGAAACCTCCAACCTGGCCATTCTGGAGCAGGGCAGCGTGGTGTACGTGGGCCAGGTGGAATCGCCCCAGACCATGCGCATGGTGGTGTCGCTGGGCAGCCGCTCGCCGGTGCATGCGTCCGGCGTGGGCAAGGCGCTGTTGTCGGCGCTGCCGCTGAGGGAGTCGCTGGAGCTGGTGCGCAAGGGCGGCATGAAAGCCTATACCGAGCACACCATTATCAACCCCAGCCAGTTCGAGCAGGAGCTGGTCAAAATCGCCCAGCAGGGGTACTCCCTCGACGACGAAGAGCAGTTTGAAGGCCTGCGCTGTATCGCCGCCAATATCTACAACGAATACGGCGAGGCGGTGGCCGCCATTTCCATCTCCGGTCCGGCGGTACGAGTAAAGTGGGAGCGCATTCCCCAGCTCAGCGCCCTGGTGATGGACGCCGCAAAGGAAGTCACCCAGGCCATCGGCGGAAAAACGCCCAGGGCCTGACCTAGAGTCAAAAACTGCCTGAATGCCAATCGGCAATGCGAAGCAGTAGCAAGGTTGCACTCCGCCGACACGCTTCAAGCCCATCCGTGGGGCGCTCGGCACATGCCTTCCTTGGCATGTGACGGTCGGCTACGGCAATCCCCGCTGCTGCTTCGTGATGTTGTGGCATTGTCTGTGAATACCGACAGTTGGCTCTGTACTTGGCACAGGAGGGCAAAGGGTGTCCGCTTCGCCGTGCCCTCTGCGCCAGGGAAGGCGCTGTGGAGCCCCCATGGAGGGGTTCACGGCGAGCCTTCGAGCTGTGCGCTTTGACCGACGAAAGGGCACGGCCATGCATACGGTAAAATCGCCAACAAAAAAGGCCAGTCTGTCGACTGGCCTTTTGCATGCGCTAACTTAAGCTCAGAAGCTCAGCGGGCGGTCGCCCTGCTCGTCCTTGATGCGGGTCGGCAGACCCATTTCGTTGAGCAGGTTGATGAAGGGCTTGGGATCCAGCTCTTCCACGTTGGCCATGTGCTTCACGTCCCACTCGCCGCTGGCGATCAGCAGGGCGGCGGCCACCGGCGGCACACCGGCGGTGTAGGAAATGCCCTGGCTGCCCACTTCGGCATAGGCGTCGGCGTGGTCGGCCACGTTGTAGATGAACACTTCCTTGTCCTTGCCGTCCTTCTTGCCCTTCACCTGGTCACCGATGCAGGTCTTGCCGGTGTAGTCGGGGGCCAGGGAGGAGGGGTCGGGCAGCACGGCCTTGACCACCTTGAGCGGCACCACTTCCAGGCCTTCGGCGGTTTTTACCGGCTGCTCGGACAGCAGGCCCAGGTTCTTCAGCACGGTAAACACATTGATGTAGTGTTCGCCAAAGCCCATCCAGAAACGCACGTTGGGCACGCCCAGGTTCTGGGACAGGGAGTGCACCTCGTCGTGGCCAGTCATGTAGCTGGTCTGGCTGCCCACCACCGGCAGATCGTCGGTGCGCTTGTGCTCGAACATTTGGTTCTGCACCCACTCGTTGTTCTGCCAGGACCAGACCCGGCCGGTGAACTCGCGGAAGTTGATTTCCGGATCGAAGTTGGTGGCGAAGTAACGGCCGTGGCTGCCGGCGTTGATGTCGATGATGTCGATGGAGTCGACGCTGTCGAAGTACTCGTTCACCGCCACGGCGGCGTAGGCGTTGACCACGCCCGGGTCGAAACCGACGCCCAGAATGGCGGTAATGCCCTTCTCTTCACAGATGGCCTTGCGCTTCCACTCGTAGTTGGCATACCAGGGCGGATTTTCACAGATTTTGGCCGGATCTTCGTGAATGGCGGTGTCGAGGTAGGCGGCGCCGGTCTCGATACAGGCCTGCAGCACCGACATATTGATGAAAGCCGATCCGACATTGATCACCAGTTGCGACTGTGTTTTGTCAATCAATGCCTTGGTGGCGTCGATATCGAGCGCATCCAGGGCATGGGCTTGCAATTCACCGGCAACCTTCAGGCTGCCCTTTTCCCGCACGCTGTCGACGATTTGCTGACATTTCTCGACAGTACGCGAGGCGATGTGAATGTTACCCAGTACATCGTTATGTTGCGCACATTTGTGGGCAACGACCTGGGCAACACCACCGGCACCAATAATCAGAACGTTCTTCTTCATCTTTTTCCTCTAGAGCCTCCTTGAAAGGCTGCGTTGTGGTTACTCCATGCCTCAGGAGAGGCTGTTTACAAAGTCGTCAAAGGTAAATTCCCTGACCAGATTTACGCTGCCGTCGAGCTCGCGCACGGCAATGGCCGGCATTTGCACGCCGTTGAACCAGTTTTTCTTCACCATGGTGTAGCCGGCGGCATCGATAAAGGATAGCCGATCCCCTACTCGCAGCGGCTGCTCGAAGCTGAACTCGCCGAAGATGTCGCCGGCCAGGCAGGACTTGCCGCACACCATGTACTGATGCTCGCCGTCGTTCGGCGCCATCTTGGCGGTTTCCCGGTAGATCAGCAAATCGAGCATGTGGGCCTCGATGGAGCTGTCGACAATGGCCAGCTGCTTGCCGTTGAACAGGGTGTCGAGCACGGTCACTTCCAGGGAGGTGCTCATGGTGATGGAGGCTTCGCCGGGCTCCAGGTAGACCTGTACGCCAAAGCGCTCGGAGAAGGCTTTGAGCCGGGCGCAGAAGCGGTCCACCGGGTAGCCGTCGCCGGTAAAGTGAATGCCGCCGCCCAGGCTGACCCAGGTGATCTGCGGCTGGTCCAGCAGAGCGCCGAACTTGTGTTCGATTTCGCCCAGCATGCGGTCAAACAGCTCGAAGTCGCTGTTTTCGCAATTGTTGTGAATCATGAAGCCGGAGATCTTGTCCATCACCCGCAGCACTTTGTCCGCATCCCATTCGCCCAGACGGCTGAAGGGGCGAGACGGATCGGCAATGATGAACTCGGAGCTGGACACGCCCGGGTTCAGGCGCAGGCCGCGTACATGGCGGGCGGAGTCGGCCTCAAAACGCTCGAGCTGGCCGATGGTGTTGAAGATGATTTTGTCGGAGTGGGCCAGCACTTCTTCAATTTCGTCGTCGGCATAGGCCACGCTGTAGGCATGGGTTTCGCCGCCGAACTTCTGCTTGCCGAGCTTCACTTCGTTGAGCGAGGAAGAGGTGGTGCCGTCCATATACTGGCTCATCAGGTCGAATACCGACCAGGTGGCAAAGCATTTCAGGGCCAGCAGCGCCTTGGCGCCGGAGTGCTCGCGCACATAGGCGATTTTCTCCATGTTGCGCAGCAGCTTGGTCTTGTCGATAAGATAGTAAGGCGTCTTGATCACTCGGGTCATACCTCCAGGCTGTGAACACCACCCGCGTCCGGGAATTTTAAAGCGCGTGATTATAGAGGAAAGGTGGTCATGCTTCGAGCAAAAAGTGCGGAAGCGGGGCTGCCGGCCAGGCAAAAAAAGACCGGCACGCCGGCCGGTCTCGCTGAGAAAAGAGAGGGAGCCGCTCAAGGCGGCTCAAAATATTGTTGTTGTTCGAATTCGGTTTTACTTCGGCAGCACCAGAATGGCGCGGAAGTCATTCACGTTGGTGCGGGTCGGGCCGGTTTCCACCAGGGCATTCAGCTGGGAGAAGAAACCGTAGCTGTCGTTGTTGGCCAGGTAATCTTCGGCCTTGAGGCCGGCCGCTTCCGCCTGGGCGAACAGCTCGGGGGTGATCATGGCGCCGGCGTTGTCTTCCACGCCGTCAATGCCGTCGGTGTCGGCGGCCAGGGCATAGACGCCGGCCTGTCCCTTGAGCTCGTTAAACAGGCTCAGCATGAACTCGCTGTTGCGGCCGCCGCGGCCGTTGCCCTTGATGGTGACCGTGGTTTCACCGCCGGACAGGATCACGCAGGGGGCCTGCACGGGCTGGCCGCACTTGAGGATCTGCTTGGCGATGGCGGCGTGTACCTTGGCCACTTCCCGGGACTCACCCTCAATGCAGTCACCCAGTACCAGCGGCGCCAGACCCTTGGAGCGGGCCAGGTGCGCGGCGGCGTCCAGCGCATCCTGGGGGGTGGCGATCATGTGGAACTCGGCCTTGCTCAGGCGCTCGTCACCGGGCTTGACGGTTTCGGACTCGGGGCTTTCCAGCCAGGCGCGCACGTGGGCGCCTACTTCGATGCCGTAGCTGTCGAGAATGGCCAGGGCCTGGGCGGAGGTGGTCGGATCCGCCACGGTGGGGCCGGAGGCAATCACGGTGGCCTCATCGCCGGGCACGTCGGAGATGCCCAGCGCAATCAGCCGGGCCGGGTAGGCGGCGGCAGCCAGACGGCCACCCTTGATGCCGGACAGGTGCTTGCGCACGCAGTTCATTTCATCAATGGCGGCGCCGGACTTGAGCAGGGCCTTGTTGATGGCCTGCTTGTCGGACAGGGTCAGGCCCGGGGCCGGCAGGCTCAGCAGCGAGGAGCCGCCGCCGGACAGCAGGCAGATCACCAGGTCGTCTTCGCCCAGGCCTTGCACCAGCTCCAGAATGCGGCGGCCCACGCGCTCACCGGCATCATCCGGCACTGGGTGAGCGGCTTCGATCACTTCAATGCGCTCGCAGGGGGCACCGTGGTCGTAGCGGGTGACCACCACGCCGGACAGTTCCCCTTCCCAGATGGCATCCAGCTCGGCGGCCATGGAGGCGGCAGCCTTGCCGGCACCAATAACAACGGCTTTTTGACGAGTATCCTTGGGCAGGTATTCGGCCAGGTTACCCTTGGGCAGGGCGGCGGCCACGGCGCTGTCAAATAACTGCTGTAACAACTCCTTGGGTTGGATATCCATTGCAAATACTCCTGAAAAAACGGCTGTCTGGGTGCTGTTGTGGATTCAATAACAGGGTGGGGCAGGCATGCGGTGGCCAGTGTCTAACACAAAGCCCCCTGAGTGAAAGTCAGCTTGTCACCGACGTCTGCCCCGAGGTGTACCGAACAGCGGCTGAAGCCTCAACACCGCTATTCGGTTCAGGACTTACTCGCCCCGAATGTTGTGGTTGGCCAGGTGCTCCAGCGCCTTGACCAGGCCGGAGTGATCCCAGCCGGCACCGCCGAGGGCGTTGCAGGTGTTGAACAGCTCCTGGGCGCTGGCGGTGTTGGGCAGGGAGACGCCCAGCTCACGGGCACCGCTCAGGGCCAGGTTCAGGTCTTTCTGATGCAGGGCAATACGGAAGCCCGGATCGAAGGTGCCTTTCACCATGCGCTCGCCGTGTACTTCCAGGATCTTGGAAGAGGCGAAACCACCCATCAGGGCCTCACGGACCTTGGCCGGATCGGCACCCGCCTTGGAGGCAAATACCAGGGCTTCGGCCACGGCTTCAATGTTCAGGGCCACGATGATCTGGTTGGCTACCTTGGTGGTCTGGCCGTCGCCGTTACCGCCTACCAGGGTGATGTTCTTGCCCATGATTTCGAACAGCGGCTTGATCTTGTCGAACACCGCCTGGTCGCCGCCCACCATGATGGTCAGGGTGGCGTTGATGGCGCCCACTTCACCGCCGGATACCGGGGCATCCAGGAAGTCGGCACCGGTTTCTTTCACGCGCTTGGCGATTTCCTTGGTGGCGATGGGAGAGATGGAAGACATGTCCACCACTACCTTGCCGGCAGACAGGCCTTCGGCCACACCGTTGGCGGAAAACAGCACGTCTTCAACCTGGGGAGTATCGGGCACCATGGTGATGATCACTTCGGCGGCTTCGGCCACGGCCTTGGGAGTGGCCAGGGCGATGCCGTTGTCACCCAGCAGGTCGGCCGGCGCCTTGTTGAAGTGCTCGGAGAAATACAGGGTGTGACCGGCTTTCTGCAGGTTCTGAGCCATGGGCTTGCCCATGATACCGGTGCCAATGAAACCAATTTTCATGTTCGTCATCCTTTTGTCTGAAGACGCCGGCGGGCCGGCGTCGTGGAAAACCGCGTTAAGAGAAAAACCTTAAACCACACCGTGAGTCTTCAGCCAGCCCAGGCCGGCTTCGGTGGTGGTGGCCGGCTTGTACTCGGCACCGATCCAGCCGTCGTAGCCAATCTTGTCCAGGAAGGCGAAGATGTTGTGGTAGTTCAGCTCGCCGGTGCCCGGCTCGTGACGACCCGGGTTGTCGGCCAGCTGAATGTGGTTGATGATGCTCAGGTTCTTCTCGATGGTCGGGATGATGTCCCCTTCCATGATCTGCATGTGGTAGATGTCATACTGGAACGCCAGGTTGTCGGAACCCACTTTCTCGATGATATCCAGCGCCTGCTTGGTGTTGTTCAGGAAGAAGCCGGGAATGTCACGGGTGTTGATGGCTTCGGCGATCAGCTTGATGCCGGCGGCCTTCAGTTTCTCGGCGGCGTACTTCAGGTTGGCCACGAAGGTCGCTTCCGCTTCTTCGTAAGCCACACCGGCAGGCTGAATACCGGCCAGGCAGTTCACCTGGGTATTGCCCAGTACCTTGGCGTATTCGATGGCCTTGTCGACGCCGGCCTTGAATTCTTCCACCCGGTCCGGGTGACAGGCGATACCGCGCTCGCCACCGTTCCAGTCACCGGCGGGCAGGTTGAACAGCACCTGGGTCAGGCCGTTGGCATCCAGTTTTGCCTTGATCTCGTCAGCGGCGAAATCATAGGGAAACAGGTATTCAACACCCTTGAAACCGGCCTTGGCGGCGGCGTCGAAACGATCCAGGAAGTCGACTTCGGTAAACAGCATCGACAGGTTGGCAGCTAATTTCGGCATTGCGATGTCCTTTGTTCAGTTGGGGGCAACATCAGGATGGGGCCCGTAAGCCCCATCACTGTCAGTCCAGCAGAGAGATAGCAGTAGGGGCGTCGGCACCCTTCTCGGCCAGCTCTTCGAACTCGTTGACGGCGTCAATTTCAACGCCCATGGAGATGTTGGTCACGCGCTCCAGGATGACTTCAACCACCACCGGCACGGAGAATTCGGCCATCAGCTTCTTGGCTTCTTCCAAGGCCGGGGCAATGTCTTCCGGCTTGAATACGCGGATGGCCTTACAGCCCAGGCCTTCTACCACGGCCTTGTGATCCACACCGTACTCGCCCAGCTCCGGCGCGTTGATGTTCTCGAAGGACAGCTGTACGCAGTAGTCCATGTCGAAGCCGCGCTGAGACTGACGGATCAGACCCAGGTAGGAGTTGTTCACCAGTACGTGAATGTAGGGCAGCTTGAACTGGGCGCCAACGGCCAGCTCTTCAATCATGAACTGGAAGTCGTAGTCACCGGACAGGGCAACAACCTGGCGGCCCGGCTCGGCGGCGCACACACCCAGGGCGGCCGGAATGGTCCAGCCCAGAGGGCCGGCCTGACCACAGTTGATCCAGTTGCGTGCCTTGTACACGTGCAGGAACTGGGCGGCAGCGATCTGGGACAGACCGATGGTGGACACATAGGTGGTGTCGCGGCCAAAGGCCTTGTTCATTTCTTCGTAAACGCGCTGCGGCTTGACCGGGGTGTTCTCGAAGTGGGTCTTGCGCTGCAGGGTGCGCTTGCGCTCCTGACACTCGGCAACCCAGGCGCTGCGGTCTTTCAGTTTGCCGGCGGCTTTCCACTCTTTGGCCACTTCAATGAACAGCTCCAGGGCGGCCTTGGCGTCGGACACGATGCCCAGATCCGGACCGAATACACGACCAATCTGGGTCGGCTCGATGTCCACGTGCACGAACTTGCGGCCCTTGGTGTACACCTCTACGGAGCCGGTGTGACGGTTGGCCCAGCGGTTACCCATGCCCAGCACGAAGTCGGAGGCCAGCAGGTTGGCGTTGCCGTAACGGTGAGAGGTCTGCAGACCGCACATGCCGGCCATCAGCTCGTGATCGTCCGGAATGGTGCCCCAGCCCATCAGGGTCGGAATCACCGGTACGTTCAGCACTTCGGCGAACTCGGTCAGCAGGTCGGCGGCGTCGGCGTTGATCACACCACCACCGGATACCAGCAGCGGCTTGTCGGCGTCGTTCAGCATGGTCAGGGCTTTTTCAACCTGAATGCGGGTGGCGGCCGGCTTGTAGGGCGTCATCGGCTGATAGGCTTCCGGATCGAATTCGATCTCGGCCATCTGTACGTCGAAGGGCAGGTCGATCAGCACGGGGCCCGGACGGCCGGAGCGCATGATGTGGAAGGCCTGCTGGAATACACCGGGAACCTGACCCGGCTCCAGTACGGTAACGGCCCACTTGGAGACCGGCTTGGCGATGGACTCGATGTCCACGGCCTGGAAGTCTTCCTTGTGCATACGGGCACGGGGCGCCTGGCCGGTGATGCACAGGATCGGAATGGAGTCGGCAGAAGCGGAGTACAGACCGGTGATCATGTCGGTGCCGGCAGGGCCGGAGGTACCGATACAGACACCGATGTTGCCCGGGTTGGCACGGGTGTAGCCTTCGGCCATGTGAGACGCGCCTTCAACGTGGCGGGCCAGCACGTGGCTGATGGAGCCGAGACCCTTCAGCGCCGCGTAGAAGGGGTTGATGGCGGCGCCGGGAACGCCAAAGGCTTTGGTGACACCTTCCAGCTCCAGGATTTTAGCGGCCGCTTCGATTGCTTTCATTTTAGCCATGATGTGTATCCATTCATCTGAGGTGCTCTCGGCACCGTGTTGTTGTTTGTCGAAATGACAGTGGTGCGCAGCCACGTCTGGTGAGGACGCTTAACATCTACGCAACCCATACTCCGATGATACGAAAAAAAATGTGACGATCAACAAGTTTTGGAAATGATTTTTATAATGTGGAAATGCCAGTGCAGGCAGTGGCCGGGTTCGGCGCCGAGGTGAGAATGGCAAGATATTGTTTTTCATAACATATAGCCATCAGTCGCAGCCGCCTTGGTGATTACTGAAAAACGGCCTTCTTTTATGGAATGGCTTTCCTTCTTTGCCTGAAGAGGGTGCCGGTGGCGGATCGCCGCCCAGAGGAGCAGGCATCCGCAGTGCAGAAGTATAGTACAACTTTGTTGTTATATTGTATTCACTGATCAAGAACAAATGACGATCGATGTTGCGCCGCACCGTCACGTTAGTGAGCCGGACTCATCAGGTAACAGTGCCACCGCCGCGGCTCCGTCAAGACCTGGGCCGGCAAGGAAAAGGGTGGATTTTGCGCTGCACAAAAAAGTCCTTGAAAAAGATTTTTGTGCGGTGCAGTATTGGTCCTGCGCGCCAAATACAAGTGGTAGTGGGTTTTGCTGGCGTGCCGGACCACGGGTCCATACTCATTCATCAGGAGACGCCAACTATGTCATGGTTTGATATTGCAAAACTGCAGAAAGCGCAACAGGACAACCTCGCTCTGGTTCAGAGCCTCGGCACCAGCCTGCTGGCGGGAGCGGAAAAACTGGGTCAGCTGCAACTGAAAGCGCTGACCGATCTCAGCACCACCCAGTTCGACTACGCCGGCAAGCTGCTGGCGGTACGTGATGCCAAGGCCCTGGCCGAGCTCAATCATGCCGTATTTGGCCCCAGCGCCCTGCTGGAGCGCCAGCTCGACTTCAACCGTGAGGTTTTCGCGCTGATGGCCGATGCCCAGCAGCAGCTCGGCAACTATGGCGAACAGCAGTGGGCCGCCGGCAGCAAGCAGGTGGACGAGTGGGTTGAGCAGTTTGCCGCCCATGCCCCGGCCGGCTCCGAGCCCGCCGTCAGTGCCATCAAGCAGGCGGTGAGCCAGGCCAATGAAGCCCGCGAAGGCGCCCAGAAGGCCGCCAAAGACGCCGCCGACATCGCCGACAAGGTGATCAAGCAGGCCGCCGAGCAGTCCGAAAAGGCCGCCCGTCAGGTGGCCGAAGCCACCGAAAAGGGCATCAGTGCCGTGACGGCCGCGGCCAACAACACCGCCGCCGCTGCCGCCAAGAGCAATGCCCGCGGTGCTGCCAAGGCAAACTGAGACGAAGACCAATAACAGAGCTGTTATCTCGTTTGGACGGCAGGGGCGACCCTGCCGTCTTTTTCTGTTTTATGGGCCTGCCGGGGGCTTCTGTTATGATGCGCGGGTTTCTAGACACGAGTAACAGGACAACCCATGCAAATTGCAAACGATACCGTGGTGCAGTTCAACTACACCCTGAAGGACGAACAGGGCGAGGTGATGGACACCAACGAGGGCAAGGCCCCGCTGGCCTATCTGCACGGCCACAACAACATGCTGGAAGGGCTGGAAAAGGCGCTGGCCGGCAAAAATGAAGGCGACCGCTTCAGCGTGACCCTGGCACCGGCCGAGGCCTATGGGGAGCGGGACGAGAGCCTGATCCAGCGGGTGTCCGTTCGTCACCTGCAGGGCGCCAAGCGCTGGGAGCCGGGCATGGTGGCCCTGGTGCACACCGAGAACGGCCCGCGCCAGGTGGTGGTGGTGAAGGTGGGTCGCTTTATGGCCGACGTGGATCTCAACCACCTGCTGGCCGGTCGCACCCTGACCTTTGATCTGGAGATCGTCTCGGTACGCGCCGCCACCGAAGAAGAGCGGGAGCATGGCCATGCTCACGGCGAAGGCGGTCACCAGCACTGAGTTGACTTATGGAGCGCGGGCAGCTTGCCCGCAAATTGCCGCGTAGCGGCAAAAATAAAGAGGCCGTCGGGCGCTGATGCAGGCTGGCAGCCTGCGCTCCACTGAAGCCAGGCAAGCCTGAAGACGGCGGGGGTTATTCCTCGCCGTCTTTTTTGTCCTTGTCGTGCGGCTCCGGGCTGCCGCCCAGGCCGCCGAACAGGCCGAACATGTTCTGGGTATTGAGGTAAAGCTGGCGGGACTGCTCCACATACTGGCGCATCATTTCCTGCATCATGGGCACCTGGCCCTGCATGAAGTCGGTCCAGGCCTTGGTGGACTGCATGCCGGCCTGGGTCTGCACCTCAATCATCGACTGAATGCTTTCGTCCAGGTAACTGCCCAGCACGCCCTGAAAGGGGCCGTAGAAACGAATGATGTTCTTCAGCATGTCGCTGGAAAAGATGGGGTCACCGCCGCTTTCCGCTTCCTGAATAATCTGCAGCAAAATGCTGCGGGTAATGTCTTCGCCGGTCTTGGCGTCCACCACCTGAAAGGGCTCTTCTTCCTGCACCAGCCGGCGAATGTCGGCCAGGGTGACGTGGCTGCTGGTGTGGCTGTCATACAGGCGGCGGTTGGGGTATTTCTTGATGGTGCGAAGACTGTCTTGGGATTTTGACATGCGACACGGGCCCTGAAAAAAGAATAACGGTCAGTGTATCCCAATCGTGCAGGGGGCTCAATTTGGCGGGCGGGGCAGCCACACCTCGGCTTCCAGTCCGCCGTCGGGATGATTGTGCAGCCTTACCCGGCCCCGGTGCAGGTTCGCCGCCCGGCGTACGATGGCCAGCCCCAGTCCGGCGCCGTCGCCCTGTTGCGGGTTGCCCCGGTAAAAGCGTTGCCACAGCCGGGGCAGCTGTTCGGGCGCAATGCCGGGGCCGCTGTCGTGAATGCAGACCCGGTAGTGATCCTCGTCGCCGTTAAGGCTCACGGCGATGGTGCCCCCGGGTGGGGTATAGCGAATGGCGTTGTCGAGCAGGTTGCCAAACAGCAGGCCAAGCAGCACCGGCTGGCCTTCAAAGGGCGCTTCGAACTCGGCATGCAGGCTCAGGGTCTGGTGTTTTTCCAGTGCCAGCGGGGTCAGCTCGGCCAGGGTGTCGCGCAGCAGCCGGTCCAGACGCAGGGGCGCGCGCTCAATGTCCTGCTGGTTGTCCAGCCGGGCCTGGGTGAGCAGTTGCTGCACCAGCCGGTCGCTGCGTCTCAGCGCCCGCAGCGCCTTGTGCAGGGACTGATCCCGCTGGGTGTCATCGCGGGCATTGAGGGCGTTTTCCACGTGAATGCGCAGCACCGCCAGCGGGGTTTTCAGCTCGTGGGCGGCCTCGTTGGTGAACTGCTGCTCCCGCTCCAGGGCGTCGGCCAGGGCCCGCATCAGCCGGTTCAGCTCGGTCGTCAGCGGGCTCAGCTCCTCCACTTGAACGCCGGGCAACGGGCTCAAATTGGCCGGGTGACGCCGGCCGATATCCTGGGTCAGCCGGCGCAGCGGACGCAGCCCTCGGCGCACCAGCCCCCACAGCAACAACAGCAGCAGCGGCAGCGCCACCAGCGGCGGCAGAATGGCACGCAGCGCCAGCTTGCTGGCCAGCTCGCCGCGCACATCGTCGCGCTCGGCCACCACCAGCCAGCGGGCGGTCTGGCCGTCCTGCAGGGTAAAGGTGCGCCAGTCGTGATCCTGATCCCGGCCGCCGGCAAAGCCGGGTTGCAGCGCCACCAGCTGAACGGGCGGCGCTTCCGGCGAGCGCAGCAGCAAGCGGCCGTCGCCATCAAACAGCTGGAAATAGAGCTTGCCCTCATACTCGTGGCCGAGGGGGGTGGCTTCGTCGTCTTGAGCCACCGGGAGCACCGCCGGCAGATTGCCGTGCCAGTCCGGATAGACGGCGTCGCCGTCCGGCGGTACCTCGCTGTGTTGCAGGTAGTCGTTCAGCAGCCGCTGGGTAATGCGGGCGGACTGGGCCAGGCGGGCGTCGAACAGTTCTTCCAGCTCATGGCTGGCGTCCAGATAGCCCACCAGGGCGCCGGCGGCCAGCACTGTGCTCACCACCAGCAGCACCCCGGCCAGCAAAAAACGGCGAATGGAGCGCATCAGTTGCCGGCCCGTTCAATGAGGTAGCCGACGCCGCGAATATTGCGAATGAGCCCTGAGTCTATTTTTTTGCGCAGGTGGTGAATGTGCACCTCCACCGCATTACTGGCGGCCCCGGGCTCCCAGCCATACAGGCGTTGTTCCAGCTGCTCCTTGCTGAACACCCGGCCGGCGCCGAGCACCAGCTCCTGCAGCAGCTTGTATTCGTGGGGCGTGAGCCGCACCGGTTCACCCCGCCAGCGGGCCTCGCGGGCATCGGGGAACAGCTCCAGTTCGCCGTGGCGCACCACCGGCTGCATCTGGCCCTGGTGGCGCCGGGTCAGGGCGCGCAGCCGGGCGTTCAGCTCCTGCAGGGCGAAGGGCTTGACCAAATAGTCGTCGGCGCCGCCGTCCAGCCCGCGCACCCGGTCGTCCAGGGCATCCCGGGCGGTCAGGATCAGCACCGGCAGACCGTGGCCGGCCCGGCGCAGCCGTTGCAGCAGTTGCTGGCCGTCGATGTCGGGCAGGTTCAGATCCAGTACCAGGGCGGCGAACTCCTCGTTGCGCAAGGCGTCCAGGGCCGGCAGGCCGGTGGTTAGCCAGTCCACCGTGTAGCCGGCGGCACGCAAGGCATCCACCAGGCCGTCGCCCAGCATGAGATCGTCTTCCACCAGCAATATGCGCATTCGGCGTGCTTCCTTGGCCTTTGATGGAGTTACGTTAAAGCCTGCCGAGCCGCGCTTCAATCTCTTTGCGCCGGCCCGCATCCGCCAGCTCCCGGCCCGGACGGGCCGGCGCCTGCAGCGCTTTTTCCAGATAGCGGCGGGCCTCGGCCTTGTTACCCTGATCCAGCAAAAAGTCGCCGTAGAAGAAATTGGGATCTATGCCGTCGGGGTTGATGGCCAGCGCCTTGCGCAGCAGCTCGCCGGCCTTGTCGTCGTCGCCAAAGCCCACCGGCCAGCCCGGCACCTGGTAGTAGAGCGAGCCCAGGCTGGTGTAGGCGGAGCCGTCGAGGGCGCCCTCGTCCATGGTCAGCGCCTTTTCCAGCCGGCTGCGGGCATCCTTCACCAGCGGAAGCGCCCCCAGGCCTCCTTTGGCGCCGGCCCAGGTGCTCTTGACGATGGCCGACCAGATAAGCAGATCGGTGCGCTCCGGGTTGGCAGAACTGGCCAGATCCGCCTGGATGCTGAGGGCCTTCAGGCAGCTTTCACGTTCGGCGTCGGCCACCCGGTACTGGCATTCGGCCCACCGGTGCTGAATCGGCTCCAGCCGGTCGGCGGCATGGGCCGCGGGCAGGGTGAACAGGGCAATCAGCAGCATGGCTTTGTTCATGAGGGTATCTCCTTGTCGGGCGAGTGCCCGGCAAAACGGGCAATGGTGGCCTGCTGACGGGCCAGGGCGCGGTCCAGCAGGCCGGGAAACAGGGCATTGAGGCGGACCAGCAGACACTCGGGCCAGCCCAGCCAGCGGCGTTTTTGCCGGCGTTGCAGGGCGATCAGTGCCTGCTCGGCGACCCATTCCGGGCTGTCGGTGTGGTTGCCGAGGGCGGCGTTGAGCTCGACGGTTGCCGGGCTGTTGAATTCGGTGCGGGTGGCCCGCGGGGCGAAATAGAGCACGGCCAGTCCGCTGCCGGCCAGCTCCCGGCCCAGGGCCTCGCTGAAGCCGCGCAGCCCGGCCTTGCCGGCGCAGTACACGCTGTAGCCGGGGTAGCCGATGGCGCCATAGGCCGAGCCCATGTTCAGGATCACGCCGGGTCGGCGCAGCCAGGGCAGCAGCTCGCGGGTGAGCAGCACCGGCACCGTCAGGTTGAGGGCAAGCTGCTCGGTCACGGCGGCCGCGCTCTGATCGGTCAGCCAGGCAAAGCGGCTGGTGCCGGCGTTGTGGATCAGCACATCGAGGCCGCCCAGCTGCCGCACCTGCTGAACCAGCGCCCGGCGCTCCTCCGGGTTAAGCAGATCCGCCGCCAGTACCCGGTGTCGTTCGGTGTGGGGTAACTCGGCCAGCAGCCGGTTGAGCCGGGTGCGGTCCCGGCCCTGCAGCAACAGGCGAGCGCCGGCCAGGGCCAGCCGGTGCGCCAGGGCCGAGCCGATGCCGCCGCTGGCGCCGGTGAGCAGCACGGTTTGGTTATTCAGCGTCATGTTCGCCCTCCAGGCCGCGCAGCATGTCGCCGTAGAGGCGATACACCACCCTGGCCGCGTGCACGATGGCGGCCTGATCTGCCGGCTCGGCGACCCTGTCCATCAGCCCTTCAAAAAAGCGCAGGTGTTCCTTATCCAGGGCGCCGTGGGAGCTCAGGTAACTCATGGCCTGCGCGGGCAGTTGCAGCCCCTGTTGCAGTTGTTCGGCCACGGTCAGGGCGATGGCCACGCTGGTGCCTTCCAGCACCTGCACCATGCCGAACAGCGCCATGGGGTTGTGACGGTCAATCTGGTGATAGAGAAAGGCCACCATCAGCTCGATGCTTCGCCCCGGGCTGCCATGGCGCACCGCCTCGGCATCGCCGCCGCAGGCGCGAATGTCGTTCAGAATCCACTCCTGATGGCCGTATTCCTCGTCTATGTATTCCGCCAGGGCGCCGCGCACCCACTCGTGGCTGTCGGGCAGGCGGGCGCCGGCGGCCATCAATAGCGGCACCGTATGGCGCACATGGTGGTAGGCCTGGGTGAGAAAGGCGATGTACTGGGTCCGCGAAATCTCGCCCCGCTGGCAGGCGGCAATGATGGGGGCACTGAGCAGGTATTCCCGATCGGCGGCGGTGTGCTGTTGCAGGCGCTGGTAAAAGCTCATGGGCGTACTCCGGTGAGGTGGTGAATGTGGTCGGCATAGGCCTGGCGAATGGCCTCGCGCCGCGGGCGACCGTTGGCGGTGAGCAGGCCGGCCTCGGCCAGGCCGGGGGAGGGCACCAGCCAGTGATGAATACGGGCGTAATCGGGCAGTTTGGCATTGAGCGCGGCAATCTGGCCGGGCAGGGCGTTTTCCCGCCCCGGCAGCGGCTGCACCAGCGCCAGGTTGGCGGGCAGGCCGTCGCCGATGATCACCAGCCGCTCGATGGCGGAGCAGCCTTGAGCCTCGGCCTCCACCCATTCGGGGGAAAAATTGCGGCCAAAGGCGGTGATCTGCACGTGCTTGCGGCGCCCGGTGATATACAGAAAGCCGTCATTATCGAGCCGGCCCAGATCGCCGGTGGCGATGTCCGCTGGCGCTGCCGGTCCGCCCAGGTAGCCGAGCATGGCGCCGCCGCGCACATGAATTTCACCGTCTTCGGCGATGTGCACGGCAAGGTGATCCAGGGGGCGTCCCACGCTGCCGGGGCGAGAGCACTCGGGGGTGTTCAGTGCCACCACCGAGCCGCATTCCGACAGGCCATAGCCTTCCACCGCCGGAATGCCCACCGCCTGTGCCCGGCGCAGCAAATCCGACGCCACATGACCGCCACCCACCGCCACCAGCCGCAGCGAGGTGGTCAGCTCGGGTTGTTGCAGGCACAGGCCGGTGAGCAGACGCAGCAGCTCGGGCACCAGCACCAGGCTGTGGGGCCGCCAGTGAGCCAGGGCAGCGGCCAGCACGGCGGGGTCGAGCCGGCTGGAGCCGGTAAAGCCCACCTCGGCCAGCCCGGGCAGGGTGGCGGTGGCCCCCAGCCACAGCGGCAGATACAACCCGGCCAGGTTTTCCAGCAGGGTACTCAGGGGCAGCAGGGTCAGATGGCGTTCTACCGGCGTACCCGCCAGCCTCTCGGCCAGGGCGCGCACCGTGGTGATTTGCTGGGCCAGGCTCAGGCACACGCCCTTGGGGCGGCCGGTGGTGCCCGAGGTATAGGTGATTTTGGCGGTGCCCGCGGGCAGGGCCACCGGCGAAGCCACCTCGCGGCGCCAGCCGCTGAGGCCGTGGGCCAGTTCGAGCGGCTGCCAACCGTCGGTGGCCGGGCCTATCAAAGTGTCGGCGCCGCTGCTGTCGAGCAACCATTGGCGCTGTTCGGCACTGAAAAATCCGGGCACCGGCACCACCACCAGCCCGGTCTGGGCGCAGGCCAGATCACACAGCGCCCAGTCGATGCCGTTGTCCAGCTGCAGCGCCAGCCGCCGGGTGCCGGCGCGCTGCAAGGCATCGGCCAGCTCATGGATGCGGGCCGGCAGCTCCCGGTAGCGGATCTGTGCCCTGGTGCTTTGCAGGGCGATGGCATCCTCCCGTTGTTGGGCGTGTTCGGCCAGCCGGCGGAAAAGAGTGGTCACAGGCGCGCCTCCCGAGCCGGTGAAAACATCGCGGGGCCCGGGTCAAGCAGCGACAGCAGCAGACTGTTGCCGGCCAGAATGCGGTGGCCCTCGGCCAGCTCGCCGGCCATGACCCTGGGCTGATGCTGGTAGTAACGGCCCCAGTGTTCGGCGTCTTCGCCGACCCGGGCGGGGTCGGCGGGGGCCAGTTCCAGCGGCGACAGGTGCAGCCGGTGAAAGCTGTTGAGCAGGGTCTGGGTGGCGGTGAACACCACCCACTGCTGGCCCTGCCGATACAGCTGGCGGCACACGGCGGCGAACATCAGCCGGCCGTTGCCGGGGGCACTGGTGGCCAGGTTGCCGATTTCCACCAGCCCGGCGCGGTGTACCGGCTGTGGGTGATGCTTGCCCAGCAGCCGTTCTATGGGCTGATCCAGGTACTGCTCCAGATAGAGCGGCGCCGTGCCGGCCAGTTGCAGACCGCAGGCCGCCACCAGCTCGCCATCGGCCCGGTACAGGCCAACCAGGACGGGCAGAAAGTGAGGAATGCGGGCATCAAAGGCACGCCGGTAGGCGGACTGAATAAAGTCCTGCAACCGGCGCCGATCCTGGCCGTTGATGGCGGGCCGTAACTGATAGGGAGGGTGAAGAAGCTTGCTCATCATGATCTCCGTTGGACATGATAAGCAAGCCTAAAGGGCGAAGCTTAAGCCAGGCTTAAGCTCCCCCAAAAACCGGTATTTATTCGGTGTTTTTTCAGTCCCAGTGCAGTACCAGCCGGTCGCGCACCGCGAAACGGTCGAAGTGGGATTTGACGGTGTCGGCCACCAGTTGCAGGTCGTGGTCGTTGTCGGCACGGCAGCGTACCGCCAGCTGGCCGTCGGTGGCGCTGAGCTCGCAACGCCCCATGGCGAACTGCACATAGCCGCTGTGATCCTGCCAGTCGGCTTCCACCTTCTGGGCGAAGTGAATGCAGAGCTTTTTGAGGTAGCCAAGCCCGTTGGAGGTGGCGATAACCGCTGAACAATCAGCCATGATGTTCTCCTTGATAAGTTGAATGAGGCAGGGCCTGATCGCACAGCACCATGGGCAGGCCGCGGGAGCAGGTTTCGACCCGTCCTTCCACGCCGTAGGCGGCGCGCAGCACCTCTGGGGTCAGCACGTCCCGGGCCGGCCCCTGGGCCAGCAGCCGGCCCTCGCCCACCACCCAGAGGATGTCGCAAAATCGCAGCGCCAGGTTGATGTCGTGAATGGCCACCAGTGACAACGTGCCCCGCTCGCGGCTGAACTGCTGCACGCATTGCAGCACGTTGAGTTGCCAGTGCAGATCCAGGGCGCTGGTGGGCTCGTCCAGCAGCAGCAGGCCCGGCTGGCGCACCAGCACCTGGGCCAGGCCGATCATCTGGCGTTGGCCGCCGGAGAGCTGATCCAGCCGGCGCAGGGCCAGCTCGCGAATGCCCAGGCGGTTGAACACAGCGTCTATGTTGCGCTCCAGCTGGTCCCGGCCGAGGCCGCCGTGCACCGCCCGGCAGGCGCTGTAGACAGTCTCATAGGCCAGCAGCGAGCTGGTCTGGGGCAGGCTCTGGGGCAGGTAGCCGAGGGTGCGGGCACGCAGGCGCGGGCTCAGGGGTTCGCCGTTGAAGTGCACCAGCCCCCGGCCGGGCAACAGGCCGGCAAGGGTTTTCATCAGGGTGGACTTGCCGGCGCCGTTGCGGCCAATCACGCCTACCAGGGTGCCGGACGGCACCGGGGTTGGGCTCAGGTCGTGCAGCACGGTGCGGCGGCGATAGCCCACGTTCAGGTGTTCGATACGCAGTGTCATTTATTGCTCCCGTCCGCGGCTGATGATCAGGGCGATAAACAGTGGAATGCCCACCAGGGCGGTGACCATGCCCACCGGCAGCAGAATGCCCGGCACCAGGGTCTTGCTGGCGATGGACGACAGCGACAGCAGCAGGGCGCCGGCCAGGGCGCTGCCGGGCAGCAGCAGGCGGTGATCCTCGCCCAGCAGCAGGCGGGCAATATGGGGGCCGACCAGGCCGATAAAGCCGATCTCACCCACAAAGGCCATGGCGGTGGCGGTGAGCAGACTCACCCGCAACAGCACCAGAAATCGCAGCCGTTCCACCTTGATGCCCAGGCTGCGGGCTTGTTCCTCACCGCTGCGCAGGGTGGTCATGGCCCAGGCCTGGCGCAGGGAAAGCGGCAGGCACAATGCCAGCACCAGCGCCACCATGGCCACTTGCTGCAAGTCTGCCCGGGCCAGGCTGCCCATGGTCCAGAACACGATCTGCTGCAGTGAGTCGAAGTCGGCCACGTACTGCAGCAGCCCCACCAGGGCGTTGAAGCCAAACAGCAGGGCGATGCCGAACAGCACCACCGTATGCACGCCGGCGCCGAAACGGCGGGACAGCAGCAGGATCAGCAGGGCGGCACCGGCGGCGAACACAAAGGCCATCAGCGGCAGGGTGAGCGCTGCACCGACCAGCGGCAGGCTGATCTTGAACACGATGGCGAAGGAGGCGCCCAGGGTGGCGGCGGCGCCCACCCCCAGGGTGTAGGGACTGGCCAGGGGGTTGTTCAGTACCGTCTGCATCTCGGCCCCGGCCAGCCCCAGGCTGGCGCCCACCACCAGCGCCATCAGGGCATAGGGCAGGCGCACCTCGTGAATAATGACCCGAGTGCCGGCGTCCAGGGTGTCGGGGTGAAGCAGGCCGTTCAGCACTGCCAGCGGACCCAGCGCCGCCGGGCCGGTGGCGATGTCCCACAGAAAGGAAGTGACCAGCGCCACCGCCAGCACCAGCAGCAGGGTCAGCCGGCGCCAGATAAAGCGACGGTAGGCCCGAGCCAGCACCGGTGCGGTTGCCGCTTCGGTGATCTCGGCATGGAGGGTGGTGTCGTTCATCTCAGCCTCCGATCCAGTAGGTGCCGCTCAACGGAATCGGCTGAAAGCGTTGATACAGGGTGGCCAGGGTGTGTCGCGGATCCAGATCGGCAAAGGTGTCCGGGTAGAGCCAGCGGGCAAACACCTGTACCGCCACCAGGTTGAGGGGGGAATTGTAAAAATGGTGCCAGATGGCAAAAGCGTGCCGGTGCTGCACCGCGCTGAGTTGTGCCAGCCCGGTATCACTCAGCACATGGCGCAGGCTGGCCTCGGCCTGCTCGGCCGACACCCCGGCCCCCAGGGCGATAATGCCCGGGTGACTGTCGAGGGTATCGGTCGAGCCCACGGCGGTGGCAATGTAAATGTCGGGCTGCTCCAGCAGCAGGTATTCCAGGTTGAACATGCCGGACACGCCAGGCACCCGTTCGGTGGCGATATTATCGGCGTTGAGCAGGGTCAGAAAGCGGCCCAGCATGCCGTTGGTCATGGTTTCGCAACAGGCGTCCTGCAAGCCCACCCGGCTGTGCAGAAACACGCGGGGAACATCGTCGGGCCCCAGGCTTTCCAGCCCGGTTTTCACTCGCTCAAGCTCGGTCCGGTAGAAGTCGGTGAATGCCTCGGCCTCGTGTTCACGGCTCAGGGCGCGGCCCAGCAGTTCCATGCTTTTCAGGGTGTGGTTCAGGGGATCCTGACGAAAATCGATAAACAGCACCGTTACGCCGGCCCGTTCCAGCCGGCCGATCAGGGTGGCATCCCGGGCAGTGGGGCCGTGACCTTCCAGCCCGAACACGGCCAGGTTGGCGCCCAGCCCCAGGGCCTGCTCGATGCTGAAGCTGTCGGCGGTGCTGCGACCCAGCCGAGGCACTGTGTTCAGTTCGGGAAAGGCCTCGGCATACTGGCGGTAACCGGCCGGATCCGCCAGTTCAAAGTCGGGCATGATGCCCGCCAGCCGTTCGGTGAGCCGCTCGCCTTCCAGAATGGCCAGGGCCGGCAGATAGCGCCCTTCGCCCAAAATGATGCCGGTGACTTTTTCGGGCAGTTCCACCTCGCGGCCGGCCAGATCGATAACGGTTTCGGCTGAGGCTGGCATGGCCAGCAACAGCCACAACAAGGCGCCGGCAACGCGACGCAGGGAAGCAAGGTTTTGAATAAGAGAAGTAATCATTATCTTTTCTCGTTCATGGAAACGCAAAAGGGGGCCGAAGCCCCCCTTGAATCATCAGAACTTGTAGCTGGCACTGACGCGGATATCCCGGCCGGGTTCGTATTGGCCCGCGACCGCTCCCCAACCCTTTCCATTTCCTGTGAAGTCGGCCACGCTGGCAGAATCACGGTACTGCTTGTCAAGCAGGTTCAGCACACTCAGGTTCAGGGTCAGGGTGTCCTGGCCCAGCGGCAGCCATTCCACATAGACGTCGTGTACCGCATAGCCGGATTTGTCCACATCGCCCACACTGGTTTTCAGGTTCTCGATGCCTTCCACAAACCGGCCGCTCCAGCCCACGGTAATGGCGTCGTTGAAGGCATAGTCCAGGCTGGCTACCCAGGTATCGCCAATGGAGTTACCTGTCAGGTTGTGATCGTAGCCGTTGAGGTCAAGCTCCCCCACACGGGAATCGTTGTGATGAAAGCTCAGACCGGCATGGAGCTTGTTCCATTGAGTACCGGCGCTCAGCTGGAAACCTTCAGACTCAAGCGTTCCCTGGTTTCTGTAAGTTTTAAACCAGTCAGAAGTATCACCTCCGATGACATCTTTGATGCGGGTTCGGTATACCTTGCCGGTGAAGTAGAAGGGACCGGGATGGTAATCAAAGCCCGCCTCGGTATTGCTGGCCTGCTCCGGCTTCAGGTCGGGGTCATTTTTGGTGCCCGGTATTTTCAAGGCATCACGGCCCATGACGCCACGAAAGGCCTCGGCATAGCCGGCAAACAGGTTCAGATCCTGGATCACCTCATAGTTCAGGCCGACGTTGGGGCTGAAGCCGTCATCCTTAAACTCCTGCTGAGCGTTATCGGTGAGTTCATAGCTGTCGTAGCGCAGGCCGGCGCTCAGGGTCAGGGCATCGGTAACCTTGAGATCATCCTGCACATAAATCCCCAGCACGCTGCCATCGTCCACGCTTTCGTTGGGGTCAATAACGTAGCCGGCATTGGTTTTGTCCTTGCGATAATCAACGCCGTAGGTCAGCTCGTTGCGGGCAAAGCGGCTGGTATTGCGCAGATCCAGGCCGGTGCTTCGAGTTTCACCAATGTAAACATTGCCTTTAGTGGGTTCGCTTGAGTCAGGCACATTCAGATCTGTGCGAGTGTGGTAGAGGGTGGTTTCAATATCCACCAGCTCATCACCGGGGTTCCATTCATGGTTCAGGGTCAGGGTTTCACGATCCTGCTCCATCCTACGGAAGTCGTTTGCGCCAGATCCAAGGTTAAATTGCCACTGAGGTTTCTGTAGGGCATCGCCGGCCTCGGTGCGGCGATCATAGCTCAGGCGCAGGGTCTGGGCATCGGTGAGCTGACCCACCACCTTGGCCAGGCCAACCTGCTGGCGGCTGTCGGAGCCAAGGATGTCATCACCGTTGCCATCGTTCAGAGTGTCCTGATCCTTGTGAACGAAAGAGGCCATGGCGCTCCAGTCGTCGGTGACATTGCCATAGAGGGTGGTGGACGCTTTGTAGCCGTCGCCGTTGCTGAAGTAACCGGCCTTGAGCAGGGCACCAAAGTCCTGGCCTGGGCGCAGCAGATCGGTGGGATCCTTGGTTTCAAAGCGCAGGGCGCCACCCAGGGCCCCGGCCCCGGCGGTGGCCTTGCCGGCGCCGGCTTGTACTTCCACTCGCTTGAGCAGCTCGGGTTCAATGGAGATACCACCGTTATGGTGGAACACGCGGCCACCCTGCACGGCGCCGTCGATGGTGATGTTCTGCTTGGCGTCTTCAAGGCCACGGGTATACAACTTCTGACCAAAACCCACCGAGCCACCCACGGAAATCTCAGGTTGCTTGCGGAATACCTCCTCCAGATCATTGGCCTGTCGACGATCCAGCTCTTGGGAGTCGATTATATTGACGTTGTCGTCAAGACGGCTGTCGGTCACCACCACGGAATCAAGGGTAATGATGTCTTCGGCGGCCAGGGGCGCGGAGATAATGCTCGCAATGGCGAGGGCCAGCAGGCTGGGCCGGCCGGGCATGGGGTTGCTGCTACGCACTGTGTGTCTACCTTCTTAAACAAGAATTATTATCAAATGATTAGGGTTCGTATTCTTGTTTAAGAAAGCGGCAAAGGGAAACGGTTTTACAACCGTTACATTTGGCGGGTGATGCTGCGTTCGGTGCCGTTCAGGGGCAGCCGAATGCTCATGCGCAGGCCGCCTTCGGCACGGTTGCTGGCTTTCACACGGCCACCGGTGGCTTCCAGTTGCCGGCGAGCCAGCGCCAGCCCCAGGCCAAAGCCGCTGGTCTCATCGCGGCGGGCGGCATCGAGGCGGAAAAAGGGCTGAAAAATATGGTCCAGATGTTCATCGGGAACCCCCGGCCCCTGATCGTCAATGGTGAGGCAATAGCCGCCGCTTTGGGGCTGCAGAGCCAGGGTCACCTGTTTGCCCGGTGGCGTATGGTGAAGGGCGTTGCGCAGTATGTTCTCAATCGCCTGGCCCAGGGCCCGCTGGCTGCTGTTGTGCAGGGGCGCCTCGGGGGGCAGCTGCGCCAGAATGTGGTGCTCGGGAAATTCGAAGCGGGCGTCGTCCAGCAGGCTGTCGAGCAGGTCGGTCAGATCCAGATTGTCGCCGTCCAGCCGGGGGCGTTCGGTTTCCAGCCAGGCCAGGGTCAGGGTGTCTTCCGCCAGTTGCCGCATCAGGGCGCCCTCGCGACGAATACGTGTCAGTGCTTCGGCGTTGTCCGGTACCTGCTCGGCCCGATCGATCGCCATTTCGATGCGGGTGAGGGGGGTACGTAATTCGTGGGAAAGATCGGCAATCAGGTGGCGCTGGGACTGGATCAGCCCTTCGGTGCGTTCGGCCATGTGATCAAAGGTGTCGGCCAGCCGGGCCAGCTCGTCGTTGCGCTTGCCAAGCGACGCCCGCACCCGCACCTGGTGATCCCCCTCGCTGAAGCGGCGGGTGGCTTTTTCCAGCTGGCGCAGGGGCTGCATCAGGTGGCGATAGAGCACCAGGCTCAGCAGGATCAGCAACAACAGCGGCAGGGCCAGCTGCAGCAGCAGACGAGTGTGGGGCTGGTAGCCGCCGGGGCGCATGCGCTGAGGCAGCTGGATCAGGAAGTGGGTATGGCCCCCGGCAAAGGTGACTTCCATGATGGGGTTTTCGGTGAAATAAAGATGGATCATCCAGTCCACGCTGCGTCCCAGGCGAAAGCCTTCCTGAAAGCGGGGAGTAATGACGCTGCCGGCCACCGGCTCCAGGCGGGAGCGGAGCACCGCGGCCCAGGTGTTTTCCCGTTGCTGCAGATCACGCAGCCAGCGGCTGAGGGCGGCCTCGTCGCCGGCATGGTAAAGCCGCTCTGCCTCGGCACCGTAGTCCAGCAGGGTTTGCCGGTGCTCCGGGGCGATATGACTCATGCTGGTTTCGGTGTGCTCCATCAGGTAGTTGAGCAGCGAGAACAGCGCCACCGTGCCCAGGGCGATGGTGGCGCAGAGCTTCCACAGCAGGCGGCGGTTCATTTGAACAGGTATCCGGTACCGTGCACGGTTTGCAGGCAGGTGGCGCCCATACCGGCCTCGATGAGCTTGCGCCTGACCCGGCTCAGGTGCATATCAAGGCTGCGATCGTAGCGGCTGAACTCCCGTTCCAGCACCTGCTGGTAAAGAAAGGGCTTGCTCAGGACTTCTCCCCGGTTTTGCATCAGGGTCCACAGCAGTTTGAACTGAATGGGGGTCAGCTCCAGTCGTGTCTGGCGAAAGCCGGCCTGCTGCTGCCGGCGGTCCAGCCACAGCTCCTGGTACTCCAGCTGAACGGCATCGGCAACCGCCGTGACCTGCCCTCGGGCGCGGCGCAACAGGGCCTCGATGCGCAGCACCAGTTCGGTAAAACTGAACGGTTTGGCCAGGTAATCGTCGGCGCCCTGGCTGAACCCCTTGATGCGTTCTTCTTCTGCGCCGCGGGCGGTGAGCATGATCACCGGTGTCTGCTGGCTCTGGCGCAGCAGCTTGAGCAGGGAAAACCCATTCCGGACCGGCAGCATCACGTCGAGCAGGATCAGGTCAACCGAGGGGGCCAGGGCGGCGAGCAGGCCCTGCTCGCCATCAAAGCACTGGCTGACGGTGTAACCCCGGCCCTGCAGTAACTCGGTCAGCTGATCGTTGAGGGCGACATCGTCTTCGATCACCAGAATACGGGCAGTACAGTCCATGGCGTGTTCTCGTTAAATCCGTCAATTGAGAATGAGTCGCAGTATGATATTGGTTTGAGGTAAGAAAATAAACAGGGAATGTGAACGGCATCACGCATAAAAAAGCCGGGGCAAGCCCCGGCCGGTTATTGTTGCCATCGCCTCAGCGCATGGTAACGAATTCCTCCGCCGCGGTCGGATGAATGGCCACGCAGGCGTCGAAGTCGGCCTTGGTAGCGCCCATCTTCACCGCCACCGCAAAGCCTTGCAGTATCTCGTCCATGCCAAAGCCGATGCCGTGAATGCCCACCACTTTTTCATCCTCGCCGGCGCACACCAGCTTCATTTTGCAGGGCTGGCGGTGTTGGGTCACGGCGGTGTACATGGCGGTGAAGGAGGAGGTGTACACCTTGACGTTGTCGTCGCCAAAGCGCTCTTTGGCTTGCGGCTCGGTCAGGCCCATGGTGCCGATGGGCGGATGGCTGAACACCACGGTGGGCACCAGCTCATAGTCCATTTTGGCGTCGGGCTTGTTGTTGAACAGCCGCTCGGAGAGCTGGCGCCCGGCCTTCACCGCCACCGGGGTCAGCTCCACGTAGCCGATGTTGTCGCCCACCGCGTACACCCCTTTGGCCGAGGTGTTCTGGTATTCGTCCACCTTGATGTAGCCCTTGTCGTCCAGCTCGACGCCGGCGCTTTCCAGGTTGAGGTTGCCGGTCAGCGGGCGGCGGCCGATGGCCCAGATCAGGCAGTCGACGGTGAGCGCGTCGCCGTTTTCCAGGTGCAGGGTCAGGCTGCCGTCGGCGTGTTTTTCCACGTTTTTGGGCACGGAATGGGTATGCAGGGTGGGGCCGTCTTCGGCCATCACTTCCACCAGGGTGTCGGTGAGCAGGGGGTCGAAGTTGCGCAGCGGCGCGTGCTTGCGCACCAGCAGGTGGGTCTCGCTGCCCAGGCTGTGCAGCACCCCGGCCAGCTCTACCGCAATGTAGCCGGCGCCGACCACCGCCACCCGTTTGGGTTGCTCGGTCAGGGCAAAAAAGCCGTTGGAGTCGATGCCGTGCTCGGCACCCGGAATGTGCGGAATAATGGGCTCGCCGCCGGTGGCGATAAGAATGTGGTCGGCGGTGACTTCCTCGCCGTTCACTTCCACGGTGTGGGCGTCCTTGAAGCGGGCAAAGCCCTTGATCACCGTGACCTTATTGTTGCCCAGCACCCGGTCGTAGGACTGATGAATGCGGCCGATGTAGGCCTGGCGGCTTGCCACCAGGGTGCCCCAGTCGTGGCCCTTGAGCTCCACGTCAAAGCCGTAGTCGGCGGCATAGAGCTTGATGGCCTCGGCCACCTGGGCGCCGTGCCACATCACCTTCTTGGGCACGCAGCCCACGTTGACGCAGGTGCCGCCCAGATCTTTGGCCTCGATCAGGGCTACTTTCTTGCCGTACATGGCCGCCCGGTTGGCAGAGGCAATGCCGCCGCTGCCGCCGCCGATGGCGATATAGTCGAAATGCTGTGCCATAAGTTTGCTCCGTGGATGAAGGTTCATTCAAAGCCGTTTGCCGATTGTACCCCAAGTGATGCCGGTGAGGCTGGTCAACAAATCGCCGGTTCGCCGGTCAAGTGCAGGGTGAGGGCAGTAAAGGCTTGAACATTATCGTCATTATCACCATGTTAGGGGGTATTCCCTCGGCTGCCGGGTGCAGCACGACGGCCAAAACAACAAGAGGTAAAGGATCATGACAAATCCGCTTCTCACCATGGACGGCCTGCCGCCGTTCAGCCAAATCAAGCCGGAACACGTAAAGCCGGCCGTGGAGCACGCCATTGCGGATTGTAAAAAGCGGGTGGAAACCGTATTGGCCCGGAACGAAGAGTTCACCTGGGACAACCTGGTGGCGCCGCTGGAAGAAGTGAACGATCACCTCAGCCGCATCTGGTCGCCGGTGAGCCACCTCAACAGCGTGATGAACAGCGAGGAGCTGCGTCAGGCCTATGAGTCCTGCCTGCCGCTGCTGTCGGAATACCACACCTGGATGGGCCAGCATCAGGGGCTGTTTGAAGCCTATCAAAGCCTGGCCGACCGGGATGATTTCAAAAAGCTGAGCCTGGCCCAGCAAAAGGAAGTGGCCAATACCCTGCGCGACTTCCGGCTGTCGGGCATCGCCCTGGAAGCGGAGCAGAAACGCCGCTTTGGCGAAATCCAGGCGCGGCTGTCGGAGCTGTCCTCCACCTTTGCCAACCGGGTGCTCGACGCCACCCAGGCCTGGCACAAGCACATTACCGACCAAACCGAGCTGGCCGGCCTGCCCGAGTCGGCACTGGCCGCCGCCGCGGCCCAGGCCAAAGCCCGAGAGCTGGACGGCTGGGTGTTTACCCTCGACATTCCGTCCTATTTGCCGGTGATGATGTACGCCGACAACGCCGCCCTGCGCGAGGAAATGTATTACGCCTTCACCACCCGCGCCTCCGATCAGGGCCCCAATGCCGGCCAGTTCGACAACACCGCCATCATCGAGGAAACCCTGGCGCTCAAGCAGGAGCTGGCCGGGCTGCTCGGGTATGACAACTACGCCCAGGTGTCCCTGGCCACCAAGATGGCGGACAGCGAGCAGCAGGTGCTGGACTTTCTTGAGCAGCTGGCCGATCGCAGCCGCCCCCAGGGCCAGGCCGAGCTGGCGGAGCTGCGCGACTTTGCCCGGGATCAGCACGGCGTCACCGAGCTCAACGCCTGGGATCTCAGCTACTACGGCGAAAAGCTCAAGCAACACAAATACACCATCTCCGACGAGGAACTGCGGCCTTATTTCCCCGAGCATCGTGTGGTACACGGCCTGTTCGAGACCGTAAAGCGGTTGTTTGGCATCAAGGTGGTGGAGCGCTTCGGGGTCGAGGAATGGCACCCGGACGTACGCTTTTTCGATATTTTCGATGAAACCGGCGAGCTGCGCGGCAGCTTCTACCTGGATCTCTACGCCCGTGCCAACAAGCGCGGCGGCGCCTGGATGGACGACTGCATTGGCCGGCGCTACCGGGAAGACGGCAGCCTGCAAAAGCCGGTGGCTTACCTCACCTGCAACTTCAACGGCCCGGTGGGGGACAAGCCCGCCCTGTTCACCCACAACGAGGTGCTGACCCTGTTCCATGAATTCGGTCACGGCATTCATCACCTGCTCACCAAGGTGGACGTGGCCGGGGTGGCCGGCATCAACGGGGTGGCCTGGGACGCGGTGGAGCTGCCCAGCCAGTTTCTGGAAAACTGGTGCTGGCAGCCCGAGGCACTGGCCTTTATCTCCGGCCATTATGAAACCGGCGAGCCGCTGCCCGCGGAGCTGCTGGAGCGCATGCTGGCGGCGCGCAACTACCATTCGGCGCTGACCATGCTGCGCCAGCTGGAGTTCGCCCTGTTCGACTTCCGTCTGCACATGGATGACCAGGCCGCCGAGCCGGGCCGGGTGCAGGCGGTGCTGGACGAGGTGCGCCGCCAGGTGGCGGTGCTGACCCCGCCCGCCTTCAACCGTTTTCAGCACGGTTTCTCCCACATCTTCGCCGGCGGTTACGCGGCGGGCTACTATAGCTATAAGTGGGCCGAGGTGCTGTCGAGCGATGCCTTCTCCCGTTTCGAGGAGGAAGGGGTGTTCTCGGCGAAGACCGGCCGCGACTTTTTGCATGCGGTGCTGGAGCAGGGCGGCTCAAAAGAGCCGATGGAGCTGTTCCGGCAGTTCCGTGGCCGGGAGCCGAACATCGACGCCCTGCTGCGGCATTCGGGCATTGCCGCCTGAGTGTGGTTGTGTAAAAGGTGGCTGCGGCCACCTTTTTTCATCCCGGATTCAGGGTAGAGCCGGTGTCCATATGCAGGCACAATGGGAAAGGCATTTACGAACGAGCGGCAACACATGGAATACGGGGTATTCTCCTGGTTTAACCTCTGGTGCCTGAGCCAGTTGGTGGAGCAGCGCCTGGCCGACGGCGCCTTGCTGTGTCGGCGCCGGGGTGAGCATTGGCAGCCGTTGCTGGCGGCCGGCATGGGCGTGCCCGAACACCCGCTCACCGGCCTGGGTGAACGTCCCTTTCAGCGCCTGACCTACCCGTTGTGCCGGGCCCTGCACATGGGCTCCGGTCAGTTTCTGTCGTTGTCGGCCCTGTACCCGGATCATGCCTTGCTGTTGTTCCGGCGCCAGCGCCATGTCCGCCTGCCCAAGGGCGCCTGGCTGGGCTTTTTCGCCTCGGTGTTCACCCATCCTGACCGAGCGCAACGGGCGGTGTCGGTGCTGCCGCTGTTCGAGTTCTTTCCGCTGCCGCTGGTGCGGGCCACCCCCGATGGGGTGGTGGAATGGACCAACCGGGCGGTGCAGCGCCTGTCCGGGCACCATGCCCCCGCCATGCAGGGGCGCTCCCTGCGCGAGTTCAGTCTGGGGGAAGACTGGCCGGAAACCCGACGTCTGTATCGCCGGCTGGCGGACGAGCCGGAGCTGGGCATGGTGGTGATGGAAAAGCATTACCTGCACGCCAGTGGCCAGTTGCTGTTGGGAGAGACCCAGCTGACCCTGGTTCGGGACGACGCGGGCGCGCCCTGGTGCCTGATGGGCACCCTGGCCAGCTTGCGGCCCCGGAACGGCCATTCCCAGGGCCTGAGCCTGCGTTTTATTCCCGCCCCGGAGCAGCCCGAAAGCGTGATGATCTGCGATGGCCACAGCCGTATTGAGCAGGTCAGCCCGGCCTTTGAGCGACTCACCGGTTACCGTGAAGCCGAGGTGCGGGGCCGGTCTCCGTCGCTGCTGCGCTCGGGCCTGCACAGCCGGGAATTTTACCGCCGCATGAACCGGGCCCTGAGCGAACAGGGGCGCTGGCAGGGAGAAGTGTGGAACCGGCGCAGCAACGGCCAGGCCTATCCGGAGCGGCTGCGCATCAGCTCGCTGTACGGACCGGGGGGCGGAGTGCACTATGTGGCGGTGTTCAGCGACATGGGCCAGCCCGATCCCCTGGATCAGGGGGTGCCCCCAGAAGACAAGGACGGCCTCACCGGGCTGGCTAACCGGGCCAGCTTTCACCAGCGGCTGGCCCGTCATTGCCGACTGAGCGAACCTTTTGCCCTGATGATCCTCGACATCAACAACTTTCGCCTGTTCAACAACGCCATGAACCACAGGGTGGGAGACCGAGTGCTGCAGGAGGTGGCGGCGCGGCTGCGCGGCCGGCTGCGCAGCGGCGACTACCTGGCCCGCATCGGCAGCGACGAGTTTGCCCTGCTGGTGCCGGGCATAGTGCATCATCGCCAGGCGCGGATTTTCGGCCGCCATGTGCTGAGCGCCCTGGCTCGCCCCCTGCATCTGGCGGATCAGCAGCTGTACGTGGACGCCACCCTCGGCGGAGCACTCTGGCCTGGCATCGACGAGAAAGATGCCGAAAGCCTGCTGCAACATGCAGAGCAGGCGCTGTTTGGTGCCAAGCAAAAGCGTGAGCCGCTGGCGTTGTATGACGATCAGCTCAACCGCAGCCAGAGCCGGCGTATTCGCCTGCAGCACGATCTGACCGAGGCCATTCGCCAAGGCGGTCTACGCCTGCATTATCAGCCCATCGTTGACACCGCCACCGGCCGGGTGAGCAAGCTGGAGGCCCTGGTGCGCTGGCAGCACCCGGAGCTGGGGGCTATTTCCCCCATGGAGTTTGTGCCGGTGGCGGAAGAAAGCGGCATGGTGCAGGCCCTGGGCGACTGGGTGCTGAACCGCGCCTGTGGCGATTTGCGCCGGCTGCAGCAGGCGGGTTATCGCCTGGACATGGCCATCAACCGTTCCAGCCTGGAGTTTCAGAGCCTGGGGCTGGATGGTGACGAGTGGCTGTCGATGATCGAGCGGCACGGGCTTTCGCCCCGGCAGATTATTTTCGAGATCACCGAATCCCTGTTTATGCAGGGCAACGAGCATCATCTGGAGCGCATCGGTGCCCTGCGCCAGGCCGGCTGCCGCATTGCCATCGACGATTTCGGCACCGGCTATTCGGCCCTCAACTACCTGCGCGCCTTTCCCATCGACATGGTCAAGATCGACAAAAGCTTTATCGATTACCTGCCCGGCAATCAAAAAGACGGCTTGCTGCTGGAAGGCATTTTGCGCATCATCGGCGACCTTGGCATGAAAGTGGTGATCGAAGGCATGGAAACCCCGGCCCAGGCCGCCTACCTGTCTACCCAGCCCTGTCATTTTCTGCAGGGTTATCTGATCGCCAAACCCATGCCCCTTCGTGAGCTGCTGATTTTTCTGGAGTCCTATGCCGGACACACGCTACCCGCTGCAGATTGAGCTGCAGGATCCCACCCTGGCCGCCGAGGCCGAGCGCCTGCGCGCCCACTTGCACGGCCTGACCGCCGCCGCCCCCTTTGCCCTGGTGTTCACCGAGGGCCGGCTGGAACTGCGCAAACTGGATGAGCCCAAACTGGGGGCGGTGTATGTGGATTTTGTGGCCGGCGCGGCGGCGCACCGGCGCAAGTTTGGCGGCGGCCGGGGCCAGACCATTGCCAGGGCGGTGGGGCTCAAGCACGGCCATAACCCCAGGGTGGTGGACGGCACCGCGGGCCTGGGCCGGGACGCCTTTGTGCTGGCCTCATTGGGCTGCACCCTGATCCTGTGCGAACGCCACCCGGTGGTGCACGCCCTGCTGGAAGACGGCCTGCGCCGGGCCGCCGCGGATCCGGAGATCGGCCATTGGGTGCGGGAGCGGCTGCAACTGCTGCCTTTTGGCCATACCCTGGCCGACATCGCCCCGCCGCCGGATGTGGTCTACCTGGATCCCATGTTTCCCCACAAGAAGAAGACGGCGCTGGTAAAAAAGGAAATGCGGGTGTTTCATTCCCTGGTGGGCGCCGACGAAGACGCCGATGCCCTGCTGGCACCGGCGCTCAGCCTGGCCCGGGCCCGGGTGGTGGTGAAGCGGCCCGACTACGCCGGCTTTCTCGCCGGCGTTCAGCCCTCGGCGCAGATCGCCAGCAAGAACAACCGCTTCGACCTTTATGTCAAGGAGGCGCTGTAGGCGGGCAAAAAGTGGTCTCCTGCCCGCGTGCATGCTATATATTAGTTTAATCTAATGTTTTGTAAGCATAACGGGAGATAACCATGAACCAGCCTCAAGTACAGGCCTTTCTAGATCAGGACAGCGAAACCTTCAGCTACGTGATCTACGACCAGCCCGGTGGCCGGGCGGCGGTGATCGATCCGGTGCTGGACTTCAACTATCACTCCGGCCGCACCGGCACCACCACCGCCCAGCGGCTGGTGGACTTTGTGCGCGAACAGAAACTGACCCTGGACTGGATCCTGGAAACCCACGCCCACGCCGATCACCTGTCGGCGGCGCCCTTTATCAAGGCGCAGCTGGGCGGGCGCATCGCCATCGGCGAGCACATTCGCGAGGTGCAGGGCATTTTTCAGCGTGTGTTCGGGCTGGAAAAGGAATTGCTGCCCGACGGCAGCCAGTTTGATCACCTGTTTGCCGACGGCGAGCAGTTTGCGGTGGGCGAGCTGAGCATACGGGTGCTGCACGTGCCCGGCCATACCCCGGCGGACATTGCCTATGTGGTGAACGAGCAGGCGGTGTTTGTGGGCGATACCCTGTTTATGCCCGATTTGGGCACCGCCCGCTGCGACTTTCCCGGCGGCAGCGCCGAGCGGCTGTATCAGTCCATTCAGCGGCTGCTGGCGCTGCCCGAAGGCACCGACGTCTATGTGTGTCACGACTACCCGCCGGCGGGCCGGGAGCATGAATGCCGCACCACGGTGGCGGCCCAGAAACAGGGCAACCTTCATGTGCGCGACGGCATCAGTCAGGCCGCCTTTGTCAGAATGCGTACCGAGCGCGATGCCACCCTGGCGGTGCCGCGGCTGATTTTGCCGTCCATTCAGGTCAATATTCGCGCCGGCGCCCTGCCGAAGGCGGACGAGCAGGGCCGCCGTTACCTGAAGATCCCCCTGGATCAGCTCTGAGCCGGACCCAGCAACTGAGTGATGGCGCCGGCCTGGTGACGAATATGGCCGGTGACCTGCTCGGCCCGCGCCGACACTTCCGCCGAGCGGGCCTTGAGCTCGTCCATCAGCGTCATAAAGCGGCCCAGCTCGTCGGCCTGGCTGTCGGCGTGGCCGGCGCCCCGCTCCGCCACCGAGGTGGTGGCGCGGGAGGTTTCGCTGACCTGCTCGGTCACTTCCAGCAGGGTCTGGGCCTGGGTGTGCTGTTCTTCCGCCGCCTGCATCATGCGGTCGATGGTGCCGCCCAGCTCGTCACTCGACAGCCGGAGCCGGTCCATGATGCTGGCGATTTCCTCCAGTGACCCTTGAGTGTGCCCCGATAATTTACGCACCTCGTCGGCCACCACCGCAAAGCCCCGGCCGTGATCGCCGGCCCGGGCCGCTTCAATGGCGGCATTGAGTGCCAGCAGGTTGGTCTGCTCGGCGATTTGCCGGATCACCCCGATAATGGCGGCGGCGTCGTCCACCGAACGACCCAGGCTGGCCAGCGCCTCCCGCCCGGTGAGGGCGGCCTGACGACTGTCGCCGGCGCTGTGAGCCAGTTGCTCCACCTGCTTGCGGCTGATGTCCATGGCCTGCAGGTTGTCCCGGGCGGTGTGGGCGATGTCGTCGCTGGCCCGGCGCATTTGCTCGGTGAGTTGATTGAGCTCGTCGACCATGGTCAGGCTGCCCTGCAGGGTACCGTCGTTGCTTTGGGTGTGGCGGTGAATGTCCTGAACTTCCTCTATCATGCCTTCCAGCGCCGCCGACACCTGCTGCAACTGAGTGGCCCGCTGTTCCTGCTGCTGCTGCAACCGCGCCAGCAGGCCGTTGAAGCTGGTGGCGATCTGGCCCAGCTCGCTGTGGGGGTGGGTGACCGGCAGGCTGGTCAGCCGGCCGTCCTGCAACAGTTGGCGAAAGGCGTTGCGCAGCTGGTCAAGCCGGCGGACCACCAGCCCGCGCTGAAACAGGTAGCTGAGCAGGGCAAACAGCATGAGCGCCGAACACAGTGCCAGCAGCAACAGGCTGAGCCGGTGGTAGCTGTGCTGGCGGGCCGCTTCGCGGCTGGCCACCAGGGCGTCGAGCCGCTGTTCGATATCACGGAGGCCGGCACTCAGGGCGGCGGCGGCCTGAGTGCGTTGCTCCCGCCCGGCCTGAGTATTGGCCAGCTCCTTGGGGTAGCGGCGCAGCAGGCTTTGCAGCTCCCGTCTGGGCGCCTCGCCCATCTCCACCGGCTTGGGCTGGCGCAGGGCAAACTCGTCCGCCTCCGGAGTCTGGTAGACGCCGAGCAGGGGCAGGGCCTGTAATTGATCGGCAAGCGTGTTCAGTTCGGTGAGCTGAAAGTCGAGGCTTTGCTTGAGCTTGTCGTCACCCTTGCTCATGTAGTCCTGGCGCAGGTGGATCAGGCGGGGCAGGGAGGCCAGCATTTCCGCCACCAGCGACTGGTAGCGGGGGGCCAGGCTGTGTTCGGTGTCGGCGTAGCGGGCCAGGGCGCGCAGCTGGTCGGCCAGCTCCTGCTCGGCGTGTTGCAGCAGTTGCTGGCTGTTGCCGGCGAGCTTGCCCGCCTCGCGGAAGTCGTGGGTCAGTTGCCGGTGCAGGGTGTTGACCGCCGTTTGCGCGGGCTCGCCGCCCTCAATGTGGGAGAGCGCCCCGGCCATGGCGGTCAGCTGCTGCCCGGCCTCGGTCAGCAGGCTGGCGTCGCCCTCGGTGAGGTAGGCGGAAATGGTGCGGTAGAGGTCAATGTTGGCATCGCGGCGCAGCTGTTCCAGCCCGGCCCGGCTGTGCTCGCCCTGCTTGAGCTGCCGGTCACCCAGATAGAAGGCGCCGGCCAGCAATAACGCCAGCAACAGCAGCCCCAGTGACGACAACAACGAAAACAGCGATATCCTCATTCGACCCATCCCTCACCCTGGTAAAGGACGGCAGATTAAGACATGGCGGTGACAGTTTTATGAAGTTGGCAATGAAATCACGGTTTTCATCAGTTGTTCATGCAGGGGCCGCATGGCCAGCGGTGAAGCGGCGATCAATTCCAGCCGGCTTTCGGGCTGAGGAGCGAGGCGGTAGCTGCTGAGACGGTCGGTTTGGTTAAAGGCCCACCAGCCGTCGTCGGTGTGTAGCACCGCCTTGAGCCGGGCCACCTTTTGCGCCTCGCAAAAGGCACGGACGGCGGCGAGATCAAAAATCACTTCGTCGAGAAAGCGCCAGCCCAGGGAAAAGTGATCGTCGCCATGGTTGGCATAGCGCCGCCAGGGCTGTCCCCGGCTGAGCCTGGGCTCGGGGGCGGCGATGGCCGGGCGGCCGGCCTGACCGGCATGGGCCTGAGGATGGGCCGCCCGGCGGCCGTCATGGTGGGGGTGCTGCAACCAGGCCGGATCCAGCTGCCCCTGGCAGGTTTCTACCAGTGCCTGCTGCGGCGCCGGGCCCTGCGCGATGTCGTCGCGCAGCCGGGCCAGCTCGGCCTCGCTGCACATATCGGTCTTGTTGGCCACCACCACGTCGGCCAGGGACAGCTGATCCTGATAGGTCTCGTGCTCCCGGTAGCGGGCATCGCTCCACTGGCGCGGGTCAATCAGGCAAAAGGCGGCGGCCGGGCGCAGAATATCCCGGTAATGTTCGTTGGTGAGAATGTCCATCACCCGGCTGGGATGGCCGAGGCCGGTGGGCTCGATCAGCAGCCGGTCGGGCCTGGCCTTGTGCAGCAGGGCGTTCAGGCCAATCTGGAACGGCAGCCCCGCCACACAGCACAGGCAGCCGCCGGGAATTTCCTTGACCAACGCCCCCTGATCACTGAGCAGGGCGCCGTCGATGCCCACTTCGCCAAACTCGTTGACCAGAATGGCCCAGCGTTCGTGCTCGGGCTTGTGGGCCAGCAGATGGCGCAGCAGGGTGGTCTTGCCGGTGCCGAGAAAGCCCATGATGAGATGGGTGGGAATGGCGGTGTTCATAAGGCGTTCACAATGACTGAGTTTGTTACTTTATAACATTTTTTGCCAGGCTTGAGTATGGCCATCAAAAAGAGCCCGGGTGGGCTCTTTGAATAGGTCGCTGTCATGCCCGCGAAGGCGGGGCGTGAATCAAAAATAATCTCCGTCATGCCCGTGCAGTGAGCATCCAGGGCATGGTGCACTTGTCCGAAGACTTAATATTGCCTGAAGGTAGGCATGGACTCCCGCTTTCGCGGGAGTGACCATCAGACTTCACCCATCATCAGGGCTGGATCACCACCCGGCCCACCGGCTTGCCGGCGATCATGTCGTGGGCGGCGTCAATCGCCTGCTCCAGGGTCAGCTCTTTCACCTCGTTTTCAAAATGCACCGGCAGGCTTTCGTGAACCCGTTGCCAGGCGGCGATGCGTTGCTCTTTGGGAATGTGTACCGAGTTGATGCCGAGCAGCTGCACGCCCCGCAGAATAAAGGGCATGACGGTGGTGTTGAGGGCCACGCCGCCGGTCAGGCCACAGGCGGCCACGGCGCCGTACATTTTGGTCTGGCTGAGAATGCGGGCCAGGGTGCGGCCGCCCACGGCGTCGATGGCGCCGGCCCAGTGCTGGGACTCCAGCGCCGCCGGCTCCTGATCGAGCTGAATGCGGTCGATGATGGTGTGGGCGCCCAGGCGTTTCAGCCAGTCGGTGTGCTCGGGGCGACCGGTGGAGGCGTGCACCTCGTAACCGGCTCCCGCCAGCAGCCGCACCGCGATGGAGCCCACGCCGCCGGTGGCGCCGGTCACCAGCACCGGGCCCTGGCCCGGCTTGACCCCGGCCTGCTCCAGTGCCATGACACCCAGCATGGCGGTAAAGCCGGCGGTGCCGATGGCCATGGCGCGCTTGGCGCTCATGCCCGCGGGCAGGGGAATAAGCCAGTCGGCCTTGACGCTGGCCTTCTCCGCCAGGCCGCCCCAGGTTTGTTCGCCCACGCCCCAGCCGGTGAGCAGCACTTCATCACCAATGCGGTAGGCGGGGTTGTCCGAGGACAGCACGGTACCGGCAAAGTCGATGCCGGGCACCATGGGCCAGTTGCGCACGATTTTGCCCTTGCCGGTAATGGCCAGGGCGTCCTTGTAGTTAAGGGTGGAGTAATCCACCTTCACCAGTACGTCGCCGGTGGTGAGCTGGTGCTCATTCAGGCGTTGCAGGCTGGCGTGAGTCTGTTTGCCGGCTTCTTCCAGTAATATGCCCTTGAACATGATGCTCTCCTCGCACGTTTTTATGTCAGTCAGTGTAAGGGGGCTGTTGCCAAATGCCATGGTTCAAGGGGCGGCAAATGTTGATTTTGTGACCGTGAGCCTTACTCACTCGGTGCCGGTCTGGAAACCTTGATCCAGGCCTCGTTCAGCCACAGTGACGCCAGCAGGATGGCGCCGCCCAGGGCCAGCCGGGGCAGGTCTGCATCCCGGTTCCAGATCAGCAGGTTGACCAGCAGGCCGGCGGGCACCAGGGCGTTGTTCATGATCGCCAGGGCGCCGGCGTTGACCAGGGTGGCGCCCTTGTTCCACAAAAAATACCCCAGCCCCGAGGCGCCCAGCCCCAGCCACAGCAAAATGCCCCACTGCAGCGGCGTGGCGGGATACTGCTCGCCGCCCAGCCCCAGCCAGGCCGGCGTGACCACCAGCAGGGCCCCCAGATAGAAGTAGCCAAAGCGTTTGTGCTGGGGCTCGGTGGACGGGTAGCGCTCCAGCAGCACCTTGTAACCCACCTGACCCAGGGCAAAGCAGAGGTTGGCGCCCTGCACCACCGCAAAGCCGAGCAGGTAGTCGTCGGTGAGGGCGTCAAAGCGAATGACCAGCGCCCCCAGTACCGCCAGCACGGCGGTAAACAGGTAGCCGGGATTAAAGCGCCGGTGCAGCAGATCGTATACCAGGGTGACGTACACCGGCGTGAGCACGGTGAAGATCAGCACTTCCGGCACCGTCAGCAGCAGGAACGACTGGTAATAAAACAGGTACATAATGCCCAGTTGCAGGGCCCCGCACAGCATCAGCCCGGCGGCCAGCCGGGGCGGCTGACGCCAGCGCAGCAGGGGAGCAAACAGCAGGGCGGCCAGGGCAATGCGGGTCAGCACCGAGAAATAGCTGTCCACGGCGCCGGCCAGGTAAACCCCAATCAGGCTGAACGAAAAGGCCCACAACAGGGTGACAAAAACCAGGTAAGGCATGGATGAAGGATGACCAGTGGTAAAGGAATGGGCGTCATGATGGCGTAAAGCCGGCCATAAAAAAAGCCGGCGCAATGCGCCGGCCCGGGACCAATAGCAGGTTTGTCATAAAGGAGAGAATGACGTCCCCAAACAAAAAGTGGTTTAACACCACACGCAGAACAGGCTCGGCACATGGTCCGAAGACATGGCCCGAAAAGGTTGTCAGCGTGGCAAATCGCATTGCCCGGTCATGAACCGTTCGTTTTTCGTGCCGCTTGCGCGACCCGAGACAGGCAGTACCCCCCATGATGCCACCATGCCCAAACGCTGTTCGACCGAGCTGCCATCAAGACGCTTAATCACCACGCCGACGATAAACTCGATGGCCGGCATTCTATGACCGATGTGCTTATGGTAAAAATGAATTGTCATCATAAAGGTATGGTTGCTATCGATGGATAATGCGTTTCAACGGCTGGATCTGAACCTGCTCAGGGTGTTCGATGTGCTGATGCAAAGCCGCAATGTGACCCGGACGGCGGAGCAGCTCAGCCTGTCCCAGTCCACGGTCAGCCACGCCCTGGGGCGGTTGCGCCTGGCCTTGGACGATCCGCTGTTCGTCATGACCCGCAAGGAAATGCGGCCCACCCACCGTGCCCAGGCCCTGGCCACTCCGGTGCGCCAGGCCCTGGCCCTGCTGGAGCAGGGGGTGCGCCGGTCGGCGGGCTTTGAGCCGGCCAGCTCAACGCGCACCTTTCGGCTGGCGGTGCCCTCATCCATTGAGCACGGCGTGGTGCCGCAACTGGTGGAGCTGCTGCACCGCAAGGCCCCGGGCTGCCGGCTGGCGGTGAGCGAGCTGATCAATGCCGACTATGAAGACCCCCTGGCCCGGGCCGAGTTGGATATGGTGGTGAGCTTTGCCGGCGCCGATCACCTGTCGGCGCGGTTGTTGACCGACACCTGGTTTCACAACCCCATGGTGTGCCTGTCGGCCGCCGGCAGCGGGTTGCCCGAGGTGATTGAACCGGCGCAACTGGTGAGCTGGAGCCATGTGTCCACTTCCAACTGGGGCCATAACCAGACCCTGGTGGAGGGCTGGCTGAGCGAAAAGGGGCTGGCGCGGCATATCGGGGTCTGGGTGCCGAGTTTTGAGGCCTTGCCGAGACTGCTGGCCACCGGCCGTTACCTGGCGGTGGTGCCGGAGCTGATTGGCCGGGATCTGTGTTACTACTACCCGTTGCAGGCTCATAACTTAAGCGAGCCGCTGCACAGCACCTATGTGCTGGCCCAGCACCCGCTGACCGAGTTCGATCCGGCGCTGGTGTGGTTCAGAACGCAGTTGGAGGAGGTGGGTGGCCGGTAGCGGGCCACCCGTAAGCATTAATTCTTGGGCAGGGGCACGACCAGCAGGTCGCAGGGCACGGTATTCATCAGCTGGCGGGCAGAGGAGGTGAGCAGGCTCCAGAAGCTTTGCTCATGGCCGCAGATCAGCAGGTCGACCCCGTGCTGCTCTACCGCTTCGTTCACTTTCAGCGTGAGATCACCGCAGATCACCAGTTTTTTCTCGATGGGGTAATCCACACCGGCCAGGTACTCTTCCAACCGCTGCTTGGCGTCGGCCACCACCTGATCCTGAATGTTGTCGATGTCGATGTCGATCATCTCGGTGTAGAGGTCCTTGAGGTCGACGTCCACGTGAATAACCGACAGCTTGGCGTTATTGGCCCGGGCCCGATCCACCGCCTTGGCGATGACCTTGCGGTTTTTCTCGGTCATGTCGACCGCCGCCAGGATATGTTGATACTGATACGGCTCAGTCATGACAAATCTCCTTTTTTATCAACTCTATCAATCCGTTAGTAAACAAACCGTGAGCTGCTCGAAAGTTTTTGCAACCTTGCCAGCATAGGTCAGACGGCGGGCCGGGTACAAGTATCATAAAGTCTATAACCGGTTGGCGGCGGCGTCAGGGGCGATGTTGATCGAGCCCGGCCCGCAGCGCGTGAATTTCTTCCCTGAGCGAGGCCATTTCCGCCCGCAAGGCCCCCAGCTGCCGGTGCGTTTCCTGCTCTTCGCTTTCCACCGCCTGCTCCATGGCTTCCTGCTGCTCCTCGGCCCTGGGGCTCAGTACCGCCGAGGCCACCAGTCCGGAAATGCCGGCAAACAGCGACACCCCGGCAAAAATCACCACCGACGAAATCACCCGCCCGGCGGTGGTTACCGGATAGTAATCGCCATAGCCCACGGTGGAAATGGTAACCAGCGCCCACCAGAGGGCGTCTTCGGCGGTTTCGATATTGGAGTCGGGGTGGCCGGCCTCGGTCATCAGAATGGCAATGGCGCTGCCGCTGATCACCACCACCAGGATCAGCAACATGGTGGCCATCATGGTGCTGCCGCTGTTGTGCAGCAGATGGCGAATGACCTGGTTGGCCACCCGCAGCATGCGCAGCACCCGCAATACCTGGAAAATACGACCATAGCGCAGCACGTCGATGGCCGGAATGGAGGCGATAAAGTCGATCCAGTGCACCTTGAGGTAGCGGGTCTTGTTGCGGGCCCGAAACAGCCCGTAGAAAAAATGACTGAGCAGGATCACGCAGATACTGGTGTCGAGATAGAGCAGCAGCTCTTTTTCCGCGGCGTTAAAGGGGCCGAACTGGTGCAGCACTATGGCCACCAGCGAGACGATGGACAGCACCATCATCAGCAGCTCAAAGGCGGTGGGGGGAATAAAGCGTACCGGGGTTGACATGAAGGTCTCCTGTCCTGGGTGTCAGGGGCGGTGGGCCTGAATAAGGTAGCGGCGGGGGGTGTTGAGCGGGGCGGTAAAGGTGCCCAGCGTCACCCGGTAGCCCTGCTCCTCCAGGAACAGGGCCCGGTCCAGCAGCAGCCACCGCTCCAGGGGCTGGCGGTACAGGTGGCGCACCAGTTCGATGCGCTTGACCAGCAACCGGCGTTCATCGCCCCGTGCCAGCCAGTGCTCGCTGTTGAAGATGGCGGGCAGGGCCAGTCCTTTTTTCTCGCAGGCCCAGCGGGCAAAGGTTGTGAAGTCGCCGCTTAGCAACTGCTTGGGAAAGGCCGGCAGCGGCAGATAGTCATCGTTCCCGGTCAGCTCCCGTTGCAGCGCGTCAAAGGCCAGCCGCCAGGTGAGCTCGGTATGGCGCAGCCGGCGCACCCGCTCGCCGCCGGTCACCTGCTGTTGCAGCGGCAGGCGCAGATCGTGGCGGCTGAGCGCCAGGCCGGCGGCTTGTCCGGCCGTCGACAGCGGCGCATAGTGCTCGCCGTCGATCAGGTGATAGCAGCAGGGTGACAGTGCCAGCGCCCGGGTGCCGGCGGCGCTGGCGTGCCGTAAAAAACGCAGGTGCAGCTCGCCGCAGGCATGCAGCGCCACTGCCTGTTGTTCCTGCGTAAAGAGGTTGGCGGCCTCGGGGGCCAGGGCGTCCCCGCAGTGAAAATGATGATCCAGACCGAGCCGGCCGGCCAGCTCTTCCCCCTGCCGGCACAGATCGGCGCTCCATTCCAGGCTGGTCACCGGCTGACCCTGCTCCAGCGCCAACAGCCGGCCCAGGTGGCCCTTGCCGGCGCACCATTCCAGAATGGGGTGAACGGCGCTGATATTGGCGGCAAAATCCCGTATCTGCGCCCATTTCCGGCCGGGAATGCCGCTGCTCCAGCGGGGGGTGGCGTAATCATGGGCTCTGTGCAGTTCGGCCATTGGCCCGTGCTGAACGGCCATAATGTCGGGGCGAAAGGGGGCCAGCAAGGCCAGGGCCGCTGGCGGCTCGGCTTCCAGGGCGTCGAGCTCGGCCTCAGAAAGGCGGTTCAGCACCGGCGCCAGCTCGGGCCAGGGCAGTTCACAACAGGCAAAGGGCAGCCGCTGCCAGTCGCTACGGTGGCGTGCCAGCAGGTTGCTTAATTGTTCGAAATGGGGGGCGAAGTCGCTCATGGAGCAATTATACCCACAGCCGCCGGGGCCGGCATAGCCGGGCGGCGGTGGGGCGGGTAGAATGCGCCTTTTGACCGTTGTTATTGTTGAGGGGACGCCATGCAGGCCTGGGATGTAATCGTGATCGGTGCCGGCGCTGCCGGCCTGATGTGTGCCGCCGAGGCCGGCCAGCGCGGCCGGCGGGTGCTGGTGCTGGACCACGGCAAGCGCATCGGCCGCAAGATCCTGATGTCCGGCGGCGGGCGCTGCAACTTCACCAACTACCATGTGGAGCCCGGCGCTTATCTGTGCGCCAACCCCCATTTCGTGAAATCGGCCCTGGCCCGCTACACCCAGTGGGACTTTATCGCCCTGGTAAACAAACATGGCATCCCCTACCACGAAAAGACCCTGGGGCAGCTGTTTTGCGACAATTCGGCCCAGGATATCGTCGATGTGCTGGTAAGCGAATGCGATGCCGCCGGCGTAACCATACGCCTGCGGACCGAGATCCTGGCGGTAGACCGGCTGGGGGACGGTTTTTGCGTGGCCACCGCCGGCGAGGAAGTCAGTTGCCGGTCGCTGGTGGTAGCCAGCGGCGGCCTGTCGATGCCCAAGATTGGCGCCTCGCCCTTTGGCTACCGGCTGGCGGAGCAGTTTGGCCTCAAGGTGCTGCCCACCCGCGCCGGCCTGGTGCCCTTTACCCTGCAACCGGAAGACAAGCAGACCCTGGAACCCCTGGCCGGCGTCAGCCTGCCGGTGGTGGCCGAAAGTGAAGACGGCACCCGCTTCGCCGAAAACCTGCTGTTTACCCACCGCGGCGTGTCCGGTCCGGCGGTGTTGCAGATCTCCTCCTACTGGCAGCCCGGCGAGCGGGTGACCTTCGAGCTGCTGCCGGCGGGCAGCCTGGCGCAAGCGGTGGCCGAAAGTCCCAATCAGGAGCTGAAAACCTGGCTGGCCCGCCACCTGCCCAAGCGGCTGGTGGAGGCCCTGCTGGCCCGGGGCGAGCTTTCCAGCAAACCGCTCAAGCAGTACACCCCCAGGGAGCTGGCAACCGTCGAGGCGCTGCTGGCCGCCTGGCCGTTGCAACCCGGCGGCACCGAGGGTTACCGCACCGCCGAGGTGACCCTGGGCGGGGTGGATACCAATGAGCTGTCGTCCAAGACCATGGAAGCCAAGAAGGTGCCCAATCTGTATTTCATCGGTGAGGTGATGGACGTGACCGGCTGGCTGGGGGGCTACAACTTCCAGTGGGCCTGGAGCTCCGGCTGGGTGGCCGGCCAGGTGGTGTGATGCAGGCCGGCGAGCACCGGCCTGTCAATGGCTTGCTTACAGCCCCAGCTTGCGGCAGACGAAGTCCAGATCCTTGTCGCCCCGGCCACTGAGGTTGACCAGGATCACCTGGTCCGGCCCCAGGGTCGGTGCCAGCTTGATGGCCTGGGCCACGGCGTGGGCGCTTTCCAGTGCCGGAATAATGCCCTCGGTACGGGACAAAGTCATAAAGGCGTCCAGGCATTCCTCATCGGTGATGCTGGTGTATTCCACCCGGCCCATTTCCTTCAGGTAGCTGTGCTGGGGGCCCACGCCCGGGTAATCCAGGCCGGAGGCGATGGAGTGCACTGGCAGCGGCTCGCCGTTGGTATCTTGCAGCAGGTGGCAGCGAAAACCGTGGATCACGCCAGGCGTCCCCAGGCTCATGGTGGCGGCGTGATCCGGGGTGTCGAGGCCGCGCCCGCCGGGCTCCACCCCCAGAATGCGCACCGAGTCGTCGTTAAGGAAGGCGTCGAACAGCCCCATGGCATTGGAGCCGCCGCCCACACAGGCCATGATCACGTCCGGCAGGCCGCCGGTCAGTGCTTGCACCTGGGCGCGGGCTTCCTGGCCGATCACCTTCTGAAAATCCCGCACCATCATGGGGAAGGGGTGAGGCCCCACCACAGAGCCGATGGCATAGATGTAATCGGCGGGGTTTTTCAGGTATTCCTCAAAGGCGCTGTCCACCGCGTCCTTCAGGGTGGCGGTACCGCGGGTCACCGGCACCAGGGTGCAGCCCAGGATCTTCATGCGCATCACGTTGGGATGCTCTTTTTCGATGTCCACCTGACCCATGTGAATTTCACAGGGAATGCCCACCAGGGCGCAGGCGGTGGCCAGGGCCACGCCGTGCTGGCCGGCGCCGGTTTCGGCGATCACCTTTTTCTTGCCCATAAAGCGGGCCAGCAGGGCCTCGCCCAGGCAGTGGTTGATCTTGTGGGCGCCGGTGTGGTTGAGATCTTCCCGCTTCAGGTAGATTTGCGCGCCGCCCAGCTGTGCGCTCAGGCGCTCGCAGTGATACACCGGGCTGGGGCGGCCGACGAAGTGGGTCAGCAGCCGCTGCAGCTCCTGCTGAAAATCCTGACGCTGACAGATTTCGTGATAGGCCCGAGTGATGTCATCCATGGCCTGCTGGAGCGCGGGCGGTATCTCGGAGCCGCCGAATTCGCCGAAATAGCCCTCGGCATCGGGCATGTTTTGCTGGTAGTCCACACTGCTTCCTTATGCGGTCAAGGGGCCGGAATGGCCGCCGTAGCGGGAAGGGCAGCATAACAGCGGCCAAGCGGTGAATCCATTAGCCACAAGTCGGAAAGGCTGGAACCCGGTGGTTATGGCTCCCCGGTGACCGTGGCCGCCCTCAGGGAGTGCAGCAGATCCGTGATGATGGGATCGGGGTCCGGCTCGTCGCGCCAGCACATGCCCACATACCCCTCGCCGCTGTTCAGTGGCATGTTCAGCGGCACCAGCAGGCCGCGGCCGGTAAAGTGCCGGGCCACCCGCTCCGAGCTCACCGAGAGCATGTCGCTGTGCTGCAGCAGCCAGAGATTGCTTACCTGGGAGGACGACTCCACCCGGTAGGGCGGCGGCTTGTGACCGGCCATGGTCAGGGCCATGTCCAGCTTGCTGCGAATGGGGGTGCCCTGGGGCCAGACTATCCAGTCGTATTCACACAGTTCATGCCAGTCGAGCTGCGGCCGGCCGGCCAGGGGGTGATCGGGGCGGGCCACGATGCGCAGTGGCTCTTCATAGAGCATTTCACTCTTCAGGCTGGTCCGGGGCTGGTAGTTGTCGAGCCGGCCCACCACCACGTCCAGCTTGCCCAGCTCCAGCTTGTCCAGCAGCGAATTCATGGTGCTTTCCTGCACTTCCACCCGTGCTCTGGGGTGCAGCGCAATAAACTTCATGATCGCCGCCGGCACAAAGCTGGGAGCCGAGGCCGGTGAGGTGCCCACCGCCACGGTGCGGTCGCTGCCTTCCTGCAGGGCTTCCAGGTTGTGCTGGGCCCGGGCCATCTCGGTCACCATGCGCCGGGCGTGATTTGCCAGCAGCCGGCCCATGGCGGTGGGCCTGAGGCCGCGGGCATGGCGTTCGAACAGCGGCGCCCCGATGTCTTCCTCCAGCTCTTTCAGCCATTTCGACAGGCCCGGCTGGGTAGTGTGCATGATGCGGGCGGTGTCACTCAGGCTGCCGGTATCGGTGAGATTGATCAGCAGGTGCAGGTGCTGAAGGCGCAGGCGGCGGGTCCAGGTCATCAGATATACCCTAAATAGTATGCATACATCTCAAAATATCATTATTCGATATGGCTTTCAGCGGAAATAATGTTGCCTAAACGTTAAGAGTCCGTGGGCGGTAGGTTGTTGTGATGCTATCGCCGGGCCGCAACCGGGCGCCAACCCAGGCTGCTCAAACTGTCAGGAGAGTGTCACGTGAGTTATGTCGTAGAACCCCAAGCCGTTACCAGCATTCCCGTCGCCGGCCATGCTGACCAGCAGTTCCCGGTACGCCGCGTTTACTGCGTCGGTCGCAACTATGCCGCCCACGCCCGGGAAATGGGCTTCGATCCGGATCGGGAGCCGCCCTTCTTCTTCTGCAAGCCGGCCGATGCCGTGGTGGCCGTCGCCGACGGTGACACCCTGGCGCTGCCCTACCCGAGCGAAACCGGCAACTACCATTATGAAATCGAGCTGGTGGTGGCCATCGGCAAGGGCGGCAGCAATATTCCCCTGGAAGAGGCCAACAGCCACGTCTGGGGCTATGCCGTGGGCCTGGACATGACCCGCCGTGACCTGCAGATGAAAATGCGCGAAATGGGCCGCCCCTGGGAAATTGGCAAGGCCTTTGATGCGTCGGCCCCGGTGGGCCCGCTGTACCCGGCCAGCCAGGTTGGCCATCCGGCGCAGGCCGCCATCTGGTTGCAGGTAGACGGCGAGGACCGCCAGCGCAGCGACATCGACAAGCTAATCTGGTCGGTACCCGAGATCATCAGTTACCTGTCCCGTTTCTTTGAGCTGCAGCCGGGGGATCTGATCATGACCGGCACGCCGGAAGGGGTGGGCGCGGTGAAACCGGGCGAGCTGATGGTCGGCGGTGTCGACGGCCTGGGCGAACTGCACGTACGAGTGGTGTAAGGAGGGCGTCATGCAGCTTTACAGTTTTTTCAACAGTTCCACCTCTTACCGGGCGCGTATCGCCCTGGCCCTGAAGGGCCTGGACTACGACTACCAGGGAGTGAACATTCGCGTGGGTGAGCAACGGGCCGACCAGTACCGGGCGCTGAATCCCTGCCAGAGCGTGCCGCTGCTGGTGGAGGACGATGGCACCGCCCTGAGCCAGTCGCTGGCGATCATCGACTACCTGGACGCCACCCACCCGGAGCCCCGGCTGCTGCCCGCCGAGCCCCTGGCCCGGGCCCGGGTGCTGGAGCTGGCCAACGCCATTGCCTGCGACATGCACCCGGTCAACAACCTGCGCATTCTGGGTTACCTGAAGAACAAGCTGGGGGTGACCGAGGAGCAGAAAACAGAGTGGTACCACCACTGGGTGGCCGAAGGGTTTACCGCGGTGGAAGCCCTGCTTGAACGCCATGGCCACGGCCCCTACTGCTTTGGCGAGGCGCCCACCCTGGCCGACTGCTGCCTGGTGCCCCAGGTGGCCAACGCCGAGCGCATGGGCTGCGATCTGAGCCCTTACCCCAGGGTGATGGCGGTGTATGCCCACTGCCAGCAACAGCCGGCTTTTCAGCAGGCCGCCCCGTCCCGCCAGCCGGACTTTATCGCCTGAGCGCGGTACCACAGACAGGAGAATGGAAATGGACAAGCAACAGACTGAGCAAAAAGTCATCGTCGTCGGCGGCGGCATCGGCGGCCTGGCCGCGGCCCTGGCCCTGGTACGCCGCGGCTTTCGAGTACAGGTGCTGGAGCAGGCGCCGGAAATCGGTGAGATCGGCGCCGGCATTCAGCTTGGGCCCAATGCCTTTCACGCCTTCGACGCCCTCGGCGTGGGTGACAAGGCGCGCAGCCGCTCGGTGTTCACCGACTTTATGGTGATGCACGACGCCATCGACGAATATCAGGTAGGCAAGATCGAAACCGGTGAGGCCTTTCGCCAGCGTTTCGGCAACCCCTATGCGGTGATCCACCGGGTGGACGTACACCTGTCGTTACTGGAAGGCGCCCAGGAAACCGGCCGGGTGGAATTCAAGACCGACACCCAGATCCAGCGGGTGGAGCAGGATGACAACGGCGTGGCCGTTTACGACCAGCACGGCAACGTCTACCGGGGTGTGGCTCTGATTGGCGCCGACGGCGTCAAGTCGGTGGTGCGTCAGACCTATGTTCAGGATCCGGCCCGGGTCACCGGCCATGTGGTGTACCGCGCCGTGGTGGAAAAGGAAGACTTCCCCGAGGAGCTGCGCTGGAACGCCGCCAGCCTGTGGGCCGGCCCCAACTGCCACCTGGTGCACTATCCGCTGCGCGGCGGCGAGCAGTACAACGTGGTGGTGACCTTTCACAGCCGTGAGCAGGAAGAGTGGGGCGTGACCGAAGGCAGCAAGGAAGAGGTACAAAGCTACTTCCAGGGCATCTGCCCCAAGGCGCGCCAGCTGATCGACCTGCCCAAGAGCTGGAAACGCTGGGCCACCGCCGACCGGGAACCCATCGAGCAGTGGACCTACGGCCGCGCCACCCTGCTGGGCGACGCCGCTCACCCCACCACCCAGTACATGGCTCAGGGCGCCTGCATGGCGATCGAGGATGCCGTGACCCTGGGCGAGGCCCTGCGGGTGCACGACAACGACTGGGACAAGGCCCTGGATCTGTACCAGCGCTCTCGGGTTGCCCGCACCGCCCGCATCGTGCTGTCCAGCCGGGAAATGGGACGCATCTATCACGCCAAGGGCGTGGAGCGGTTGATCCGCAACGACCTGTGGAAAAGCCGCAGCCAGGAACGTTTCTACGACGCCATCGAGTGGCTGTACGGCTGGAACGTGACCAACTGCCTGAAAGACGACAACCGTTAACCGTATCGCGCGCCGGCTCAGCCGGCGCCTCAAGGAGACAGAGAAGATGCATCAACTCGGAACCCTGGAAGACCTGCCCGAAAGCTACCGCAACGAGCTGACCGAACAGAACCTGGTGCCGCTGTGGCCCAACATGCGCGCCGTGCTGCCGCCCAAGGTGCCCAGCCGCAAGACTCGCACTCTGCGCTGGGATTACGAGGTGGTTCGCCCGCTGCTGCTGCAGGCCGGCGAACTGACCCCGATGGAAAAGGCCGAGCGCCGGGTGCTGGTGCTGGCCAACCCGGGCCACGGGTTGAACAACATGCAGGCCACCCCCAGCATCTACATGGGGCTGCAGCTGATCCTGCCCGGTGAAACCGCGCCCAACCACCGCCATACCCCCAACGCGGTGCGCATTATCATCGAGGGTGAAGGCGCCTACACCACCGTTAACGGCGAACCCTGCCGCATGGAGCGGGGCGATCTGATCCTCACCCCCTCCGGCAAGTGGCACGAGCACCACCACGAAGGAGATGGCCCCATCGTCTGGCTGGACATCCTCGATCTGCCGCTGATCTACCAGCTGGAAGGCTCCTGGGCGGTGGAAGGCCAGCCCCAGCAGACCACCCTGAGCCGGGACAAGTCGTTCGCTGACTACAGTGCCGCCGGCGTGGTACCCAACCTCAACTTCCAGCGGGGCACCGCCGACTCGCCCATGCTGCGCTACCCCTGGGCCAAGACCCGCGCCTGCCTGGTGGAAATGGCCGAGCATTACCAAGACGGTTTACTGCAGGTGAGCTATGTCAACCCGGAAACCGGCGCCAGCCTGTTCCCCAGCATCGGCTTTGGCGCCCTGATGCTGCGCCCGGGCGAAACCGTCACCCTGCCCAAGCGCACCACCGCCTGTGTGTTCCACGCCGTGGAAGGCTCTGGCCAGCTGAGCGTGGACGGCGGCGATCCCCTGACCTGGAACGACAAGGACACCCTGTCGGCCCCGGGGTACACCGACATTACCCTGAGCAACGGCTCGGCCGATAAGCCGGCCTTTATGATCACCGCCGACGAAGCCCCGCTGCATCGTTATCTCGGCATTTACTGAGTCAAGGTTGAACAAGATGAGCGAAAATCTGTTATTTCCCCTGAAGGCGCCGTCCCTGGCCGCCGTGGCCGGCACCGACCAGCTGTTTCCGGTGCACCGCATCTTCTGTGTCGGCCGCAACTACCATGCCCATGCCGCCGAAATGGGCGTGAGCGTGGACAAGAGCAGCCAGGAGCCCTTTTACTTCACCAAGCACCCAAGCAGCCTGATCCCTTCGGGCAGCGAAATCGCCTATCCGCCGCAAACCGCCAATTACCATTATGAAATGGAGTTTGTGGTGGCCATCGGTCAGGCCGGTTTCGAGGTGAGCGAGGCCGAGGCCAACGAGCTGGTGTTCGGCTACGCCGCCGGCCTGGACATGACCCGCCGGGATCTGCAGCTGAAGGCGCGGGAAACCGGCCGGCCCTGGGATCTGGGCAAGGACTTCGAGGAGTCGGCGGTACTCGGCCCCATCGTGCGCAAGGAAGAAACCGGCATCGTCGACAGCGGGGTGATCACCCTGAGCGTGAACGGCGAGGTTAAGCAGAACTCGGATTTGACCAAGCTTATCTGGAACGTGCCGGAGATCATCGCCCACCTGTCCCGCTTCTACCACCTGCAGCCGGGAGATCTGATCTACACCGGCACGCCGGATGGTGTGGGCCCGGTGGTGGCCGGCGATCATATCCTCGGCTCGGTGGCCGGGGTGGGTGACGTGGAACTGCGTATCGCCCAATAACCGTAAGGCCGGGTCCAGGACCCGGCCGACCCCGTTGTGGATGAAAACGGATGTCAGGCCACATGGCCGCAATGGTGGGGGAACACCCCCGAACTCAAGGATTACAGGGAGCTAGACTCGTCATGGTAATTTTCAAAAAACTCTTGGCGGTCACCGCCATCGCCTCGGCGCTGATCTTCAGCCTGTCTGCCAGTGCGGAGCGGCTGCGTCTGGGTCATGTGACCCCGCCCAGCCACATCTGGCACCAGGTGGCCGAGCGCTTCAACGACAACCTGAAGGAAGCCTCCGGCGGCAAGCATTCCATCATGATTTTCCCGCTGTCCAAGCTGGGCGGCGACGATCAGATGATTGACCTGCTGCAGTCCGGCGGCATGCAGCTGGCGGTGCTGACCGCGGGCAGCCTGTCGAACCGGGCCGAAGACATGAACGCCTGGTTCCTGCCCTATCTCTTTGATGACGTGACCGACGCCGCTGAAGCCAGCCAGCACCCCGCCGCCCGGGAAATGCTGGACAACCTCAAGCAGCACAAGCTGGTGGGCCTGGGTTACACCTTTGCCGGCATGCGCCACATTCTTTCCACCAAGCCGATGACCACGGTGGAAGACTTTGAAAACAAGAAGATTCGCTCCTTCCCCAACAAGCTGTTCAACGACTGGTGGCAGCAGCTGGGCGCGGCGCCCACCGCCCTGGCCATCGGCGACGTATCTTCGGCGCTGACCACCAACCTGCTGGACGCGGTGGACGTGGATCTGGACATCGTCGTGGGCCTCAAGATGTATCAGCAGGCGCCCTACCTGACCCTGACCAACCACATGGCCTTCCCCGGCGTGGTGGTGGCCTCCGAGGTGTGGTGGAACCGGCTGTCCGAGGAAGACCGGACGCTGGTGCTGAATGCCTTCAGGGAAGCCGAGGAATGGGGGTTCAAAAAGCAGGCCGAGGCCGAAATCAGCAACCTGGAACTGCTCAAGGGCGAGGGCGTGACCATCAACGCGTTTGATGCCACCCAGTTGCAACCGGCCGCCGAGGTGGTGGTCGAGAAATACCGTGCTGCCAGTGAGGGCATCGATGCCTTCTACCTGCAGCAGACCCAGTAATCAAGATACCAGGGCGGACCCCGGCGTCCGCCCGCAGAGGTGATTATGTTCAACATCATCAAGACATTGGACAGACTGCTCGGCAGGCTCGAATACGGCCTGCTGGTGCTGCTGACGGCGGCGCTGACCCTGATCCTCTCGGCCCAGGTGATACTCCGCTATTTCTTCAGCAGCCCCTTGTTCTGGGCCGAAGAGGTCGCGGTGCAGATCCTGATTTCCGCTTCCTTTATCGGCGTCAGCTATTTGCTGTTCAGCAACAAGCTGGTGCGGGTGGACTTTATTCTGGAAAACCTGGGCAAGCCTTGGGGGAACTGGCTGCATAAGGGGCTGCAGTTGCTGTCCCTGCTGGTGCTGCTGGTGCTGTGCTATTTTGCCACCGACTGGATACTGCGCCCGGAGATCAAGGCGGATGTGTCGCCGACCACTCAGCTGCCCCGCTGGTACAACTACGCGGTACTGGTGGTGTCCTTCTATTGCATGGCCTGGCACCAGCTGATCAATCTCATTACGCCCAACGGTCAGGTTCATAGCGAGACGGCATTATGATCACCTCTGTTACTTTTTTCATTGCCCTGCTGCTGGGGCTGCCCATCTTCATTACCCTGCTGCTGGGCACCCTGGTGTTCCTGTGGCAAACCGATCTCACCGTGCTGATGAGCTCGCTGCCGATCCAGCTGTACGGCTCCCTTAATCAGAACGGCCTGCTGGCCATTCCGCTGTTTATGCTGGTGGGCGAGCTGATGAACAAGGGCGGGCTGACCTCCCGGCTGATGGACGCCGCCGATGTGTTCGTGGGCGGTTTCAAGGGCGGCCTGGCCTACGTCAACCTGCTGACCAACGCCATGGCCGCCTCCATCCTCGGCTCGGCCACCGCCCAGATTGCGGTGATGAGCCGGCTGATGGTGCCCACCATGGTGGAAAAGGGCTACAAGAAGGAATTCTCGGCCGCCGTCACCATGGCCGGTGGCCTGCTCGGGCCCATTATTCCGCCCTCCATGCTGATGATCATTTACGGGGTGGTGGCCTATCAGCCGATCTCCGCCCTGTTTATCGCCGGCATTTTGCCGGGGCTGCTGATCATCGCCGGTTTCGCCCTGGTGATCTTCCTCACCGGCCTGTTTGCCGGCCTGCCCTCGGGGGAGCACCTCAAGCACAAAAACATTCGCCGGGAGCTGGTGAACGGCTTGTTGCCCGGTACCATTCCGCTGGTGGTGATCGTCTGTATTATTTCGGGAGTGATGACCCCCACCGAGGCCGGAGCCATCGCCTCCATCATGGCCTTTCTTATCGGCGCCTTCGTTTACAAGACCATCAACCTGAAGGAGCTGCCGGAAGTGTTCGCCTCGGTGGCGGTCAATACCGCCACCATTACCGGGCTGATTGCCACCGCCTCGGTATTTGGCTGGGCACTGTCGTTCGAGGCGGTGCCGGACATGCTGGTGGAGTGGATCAGCGGCATTACCACCTCGCCGCTGCTGTTCCTGATGCTGGTGTATGTGCTGGTGATCCTGCTCGGCATGTTCCTGGAAAGCATCAGTGTGATGATAGTAATAGTGCCGATCATTCTGCCGGCGGCCGTTTCCTTTGGCATCGATCCCATCCACTTTGGTGTGATCATCAGCCTGGCCACCCTGATCGGCCTGGTGACGCCGCCGGTGGGGCCTGGGCTCTATATCGCCATGACCTCCGCCAACCTGCCGATGGGCGCCCTGTTCAAGGCCATGATCCCCTTCCTGGTCTCCATGCTGGTGTGCATGCTCATTATTGCCGTGTTCCCGGCCATTTCCCTGTGGTTACCCAGCCTGTTGTAGTTGATGTAGCTGGTTAGATAGCCTCATCCTTTGCCACTTCCCCCGGGGAGTGGCTTTTTTTGTCCGGCTCATGGCCAGCCGTGAGCCGGGCTGAGTGTGCCGTCGGACTGATATACGAAAAAAGGTATGGGTCTATCTCAAGATATCATTGTTCCACATGCCTACCCATGGTGAAAAATGTTTCCGAAACGTGAAGGTTTTGTTGGTTAAAAGGGCGTCGCTGGTCCTTGGGCGGCGGCATTCTGTTCGACCAATAAGGAAATGTGAATTGCATGAATAACAACCATGGAGTGAGTTGAACATGAAAAAAACCAAAGTGGCGTTGTCTGTGTTTCTGGCGACCGGCATGTTGAGCGGCACCGCCCTGGCCATGCCGGTGGTGGAAGCGGGCCAGCCCATCGTCACGGGCGAGCCGAGCCGGGTGGGGCCACCCTGGAACCATCGCACCACCATCAATATTCCGGGCACCCAAACCGATTTCGCCTTTGGCGGCTACGTCAAGCTGGACATGCTCTACGACGCCGATTATGACCTGGGCGACGCCACCAGTCCGTTCAACCTGCTCAATCCGGATGCCAATGCCACCGACGGTCGCACCGACTTTACCGCCTGGGAAAGCCGGCTCAACTTCCGCACCCATAGCCAGACCGACTACGGCAAGCTGAATACCTTCCTGGAGGTGCATTTCCTGCCCGACGGCAAGCTCAACCTGCGCCATGCCTACGGCGAGCTGGGCGGCTTTCTGGCCGGCCAGACCTGGACCAACTTCATGAGCTTTGTGGGCACCACCCGCACTTTGGCCCTGGGGGATCCCATCGGCTACAACATGGAGCGCCAGGGCCAGGTGCGCTACACCCACCGGCTGGGTGAGGGCGCCCTGTCGGTGGCATTGGAAGATCCCGATACCGTGATCGCCCGGCCCGACAGTGGCACCGCCAAAGAGGAAAGCCGGCTGCCGGACCTGACCCTGCGTTATGAATATCAGCGTATGCTGGCGCTGTCGGGCGTGGTGCGCGAGCTGTCCACCAACGACAATGCCATCGGCAATACCGTGGACGACAAGGCCACCGGCTACGGGCTACAGGCCCAGTTCAGTCTGCCGCTGCTGGAGCGCACCAGCCTCAAGGGCAGCTACACCATCGGCTCCGGCATCGGTAACTACATGGGCAACCCGGGCAACGTGGGTCACAAGAGTGCCCCCGATGTCTATGTGAATAATGGCAAGCTGGAAACCGTGGATCTGCAGGGGGGCGGCGTGTCGCTGAACCATAACTGGAACCCGCAATGGTTCAGCTCGGTCGGTTATTCCTGGCTGGAGCAGGATCTGCCCGACAGCGGTAATTACGACGGTCATTTCGATAATCTGAATTACACCTATGCCAACCTGCTGTGGGATATCACCGAGCGGCTGATGGTGGGGGCCGAATACCAGTTGGTGGATCTGGAAACCATCGGCGGCGACAGCCGGGATGCCAGCCGAGTGCAACTGAGCGCCCAGTACCAGTTCTGATGGTTCAGTGAGGGTGGTTCCTTCCGTATTGCCCGCCGGGTTCGGCGGGCTTTTTTATGTCCGGCTACACAATATCCAGCGGCGTTTTACGGGTGGGCGCGGCAAAGGCGGCGTCTAGCCGGGTCAGTACCTCGTCGTCCAGGTGCAGTTGCAGCGCCTCGGCGTTTTGCTGCACATGGGCGGGCTGCACCGCCTTGGGAATGGCGATGACATCCCGCTGGCCGTTGACCGGGCGGATGGCCCAGGCCAGCAGCAGCTGGGCCACGGTCACCCCCAGATCGCCGGCCATGGCCTGCAGTTCGGGGTGGCCGAACAGCTCCCGGCGCAGCCGGCCGCCCTGAGCCAGCGGGCAGTAGGCCATGGTGGGCAGGCCCCGTTCGCGCTGCCAGGGCAGCAGGGCATATTCAATGCCGCGGGAGCCCAGGTGGTACAGCACCTGGTTGACCGCGCACTGATCACCGCCCGGAGTGTCAGCCAGCTCCTGCATTTCGCTCAGGTCGCAGTTGGACACGCCAAACCGCCGGATTTTGCCGTCCGCCTGCAGTTGCTCAAAGGCGTCCAGGGTTTCGTCCAGGGGTATGCTGCCGGGCCAGTGCAACAGATAGAGGTCGAGATAATCGGTGCCCAGCCGCTTGAGGCTGGCTTCACAGGCGGCGATGGCGCTGCGGCGGCCGGCGTTCCAGGGATAGACCTTGGACACCAGAAAGGCCTGGTCCCGGCGCCCCTTGAGTGCGTCACCGACCACTTCCTCGGCGCCGCCATCGGCATACATCTCGGCGGTGTCGATAAGCCGCAGGCCGAGATCCAGCCCTTGCTGCAGCGCCTTGATCTCGGCCTGACGGGGGTTGAGTCCTTCGCCCATGTACCAGGTGCCCTGGCCGATGGCCGGCAGTTCAACGGCGGGCAGGCCGGCGGTGGCCCTGAGGGTAACGGTGGAGTCCATGTGTGCCTCTCATTAATTTGAAAACGATTTCCACAATATGGTGAAACAGCCGGTCGGTCATTGCAACCGGCGGCCTTGCGTTTGCACCGGCTTTGCTCTTAACTCGGTCTGACCCGAATTATCCACGCACAGGAGCGGCACATGACCTCGAATTCGGACATCGACGACCGGGCCCTGGTCCGGCGCCACCTCAAGCTGGATCACATGAATCAGCTGCAGATTGAAAAGCTGGCGCGGGTGTTTGACGCCGAGCCGGGGGTGGCCAAGGTGGTGGTGCGCAAGCACTGGCTGGACATTGACTACGACGCCGCCGTACTGACCCTGGACCGGGTGATCGCCCTGCTGGAGGCGTACGGCGGCGAGTTGTCCCACGACTGGTGGACGGCGTTCAAGGCCCACTGGTACCGCCGGCGGGAAGAAAAACTGCGGGCCCGTCTGGCCCGTGAAGATGAGGAGTCTGACGAGCCCTAATCTTCCAGTGCCTGGCGCAGCACGCCCTGGCCCCGTTGCAGCCGGGCGCGGGCCTCGGTTTTGTTCAACCCCGACAGCAGCATCAGTATCGCCAGCTTCACCTCGCTGTCCGCCGCCGCCAGGGCGTCGGCGGCGGTGGCTTCGTCCGTGCCGGTGGCCTGCATCACGATGCGGATGGCGCGGGCCTCCAGCTTTTGGTTGCTGGCGTGCAAATCCACCATCAGGTTCTGATAGACCTTGCCCAGCCTGATCATGGCGGCGGTGCTCAGCATATTGAGCACCAGTTTCTGGGCGGTGCCCGCCTTCAGCCGGGTGGAACCGGTGATCACCTCGGGCCCCACTTCGGGCTCGATGGCGATGTCCGCCTCCCGGCCGATGGCCGAGCCGGGATTGCAGGCCAGCGCCACCGTGCCGGCACCCAGACTGCGGGCGTAGCGCAGGCCGCCAAGCACATAGGGGGTGCGACCGCTGGCGGCGATGCCCACCACCACGTCGTTGTCAGTGAGGTTGATATTGCGCAGATCCTGCTCGCCTTGCCGCTCATTGTCTTCCGCCCCTTCCTGAGCCTGGAACATGGCCGCCTCGCCGCCGGCGATCAGTCCCACCACCAGACCATGAGGCACGCTGAAGGTGGGCGGGCATTCGGAGGCATCCAGCACCCCCAGCCGGCCGCTGGTGCCGGCGCCGGTGTAGATCAGCCGGCCGCCCCGGCGCAGGGCAGATTCAATCATGTCCACAGCGGCGGCGATGGCGGGCAGCACCTTTTCCACCGCCGCCGGCACCTGCTTGTCCTGGGCGTTGATGGCGGTGACGATGTCCAGGGCGCTTTGGGTATCGATGTCGAGGGTATCCGGGTTGCGGCCTTCCGAGGTGAGGCGGGCCAGATCCTGAAGCAGCGGGTTGTTCATGGTGGTTCTCGTCAGTCGGGAAAATGCACGGCACCGAGCACGGCGGGGCGCCGGGCGCCGGTCACCTCTGGCAGGTTGCCGGGCAAATGGTGCAGGGTCTGGTGGGCCAGCCAGGCAAAGGCCATGGCCTCCATGGCGTCCATGTCGACGCCGGCGGCGTTGGTGGTGTTCACCCGCCAGTCAGGCAGCAGGGCGGTGAGGCGCGCCATCAGCAGCGGATTGTGGCCGCCGCCGCCACACACCAGCAGCTCGCCCGCCGGCCATTGTTGCGCCTGCCGGACAATGGCGGTGGCGGTAAATTCGGTTAACGTGGCCTGCACGTCGGCGATGGCTTCGTCGCCGGCGAGGTGCCGCTCGAGCCAGGCATCGTTAAACAGCTCCCGGCCGGTGCTCTTGGGTGCCGGCAGCGCCAGCCAGGGCTCACTCAGCAGGCGCGCCAGTAAGTCGGGCAGCACCCTGCCCTGGCGGCCAAGAGCGGCGTCGCGATCAAAAGGGGCACCGGTATGGCGCCGGCACCAAAGGTCCAGCAGCATGTTGCCCGGGCCCACGTCATGGCCCCGCACCGGGTGGCCCGGGGCCAGCACCGAAATATTGGCGATGCCGCCGATGTTGACCACGATACGCAGCCGCTCGGAGTGGGCCAGCACACACTGGTGAAAGGCGGGCACCAGGGGCGCGCCCTGGCCGCCCAGGGCCATGTCCTTACGGCGAAAATCGGTGACCGTGGTGATGCCGGTCTCCGCCGCCAGCCGGTTGCCATCCCCCAGTTGCAGCGAGAACGGCAGTTCGCCATCGGGCTGGTGCCACACCGTCTGGCCGTGGCAGCCGATGGCACGCACCTGTGCCGCGCTGATGCCGGTGTCGGCCAGCAGTTGCCGGGTAATGTCGGCATAGGCCCGGCCCAGGGCGGCGTCGAGCTCGCCCCATTGTTGGGCGGTCACGGCGCCGCCGCCGGCGATGGCCAGCAGCCGCTCGCGCAGGTCAGACGCCATGGGCGCGCTGGTACGGCCTTTCAGCTCGATGTGGCGGCCGTCGGTGGTCACCAGCACGGCGTCGATGCCGTCCAGGCTGGTGCCGGACATGATGCCGATGTAATGGGCCATCACCATTCCTGAGGCAGCTCCTGCAGCGGGCTGACCGGCACGCTGATCACCTCGTTTTCAAAGGGCTGGGGGCCGGCGGGCTGCTCGGCCTTGACCTCGGGGCGAGGCTCGGGGGCCGGCGGCGGCGGGGGGGTGCCGCAGGCGGTCAGCAGCAGCGACGGGATCAGCCACAGGGGGGTACGCATTGCGAATTTCTCCGGGTCGGGTCAGTATGGCGATCATCAAGGTTGCCACAGGGCAACGCCGGCCGCCAGCGGGTGGCACAACAAAAAATGAGGAGACGTCATGGCCTGCTGGCTGTTCAAAACCGAGCCCGATACCTTTTCCATCGACGATCTGGCCCGGGCCAATACCCTGTGGGAAGGGGTGCGCAATTACCAGGCGCGCAATTTTCTCAGGGATGAGGTCAAGGAAGGCGATGAGGTGTTTATCTACCACTCCAGCTGCAGCAAGGTGGGCATTGCCGGTCTGGCACGGGTGGTGCGCGCCGGCGTGCCAGACCCCTTTGCCTTTGACCCCGACAGCCCCTATTTCGACCCCAAATCAGACCCGACAAAGCCGCGCTGGTATGCGGTGGAGCTGACCTTTGAACGCAAACTGCCGCTGCTGCCCCTGGCGGCACTCAAGACCAACCCGGCCCTCGCTGACATGCCATTGGTGAAAAAAGGCAACCGGCTGTCGGTGATGCCGGTTACCGAGGCCGAGCGGCGAGCCATTCTGGAAATGGTGCAGGGTTAGAGTTCAAACACCCGGGCCAGGTAGCGGGCCACGCCGTCGTCATCGGCGCTGTGGGTGCGCTCATGGTGGGGCAGGGCGTCCTGCAGCCGAGTGTGGGCGTTGGCCATCACCACGCCGGTACCGGCCCGGCGCAGCATTTCGTAATCGTTCATGCCGTCGCCAAAGGCGATCACCCGCGCCAGTGGCGTGTTTCTGAGTGCCGCCAGCGAGGCCACCGCCGAGCCCTTGTTGACGCTGCCGTGCATCACTTCCAGGCAGATGGGCAATGAAAAGGTGATGTTGAGCCGGTCGCCGAAATGGGCCAGCAGCAGGTCTTCCATCTTTTCCAGCTGGGCGTGGCTGCCGGCGTAGAACACCTTGTCCACGCCGTCTGCGGGCAGCTGCCGGAGATCGGTCACCCGGTAGCGAAACGGGCTGTCGGGGCAGAAGTCGAGCAGGGCGGGCAGGGGCTCTTCCACCAGCCAGTGATCCCCCTGATAAAGGTTGAGGTGCACTTCCGGCAGGCGAAAGCGAAACAGCAGCTCTTCCACCATGTCGGCGGGAATGCTCTGGTTGTGGAGCAAGTTGTCATCGGCATCGTGAATGCGGGCGCCGTTGCTGGTGATCAGGCTCACGTTCAGCCCCAGCTGGTCGCGAATGGCGCGCACGTCCACATGGTGGCGGCCGGTGGCCACGATAAATTCCACGCCCCGGCGGGTCAGCTCGTGCAGCACCTCCCGGGTATAGCCGGAAATACGGTGCTGGCTGTTCAGCAGGGTGCCGTCCAGATCGGAGACGATCACGTCGTACATGGCGGTGTTTCCGTGCATCAGGGGTGTTTTTCAAAAAAGTCGAATACGGCGTTCAGCGCCTGCCGACGGTACTTGTCCTGTTCGATAAACAGCTCGTGGGAGGCGCCCTTGATGCGCTTGGGCCCGCCTCCCTCGCAGTGGCTCAAGGTCTGGCAAAAGGCATTTTGCGCCTCGTTGTCCACCACCACGTCCCGGCTGGCCTGCAATACCAGCAGCGGGGTGGTAATCAGCCGGGCCCGGGCAATGGTGCGGTCGCCGGCGGCCAGGCTTTCTCCCAGCCAGTGCAGGCTGACCCCGCCCAGCTGCAGCTCGGGGCGGACGCGGTACAGCTCACGGAACAGCCGGTAGCGCAGCTCGCTGTGGGTGAGCTCGTTGTCGGCAAAGGGGGTTTCCTCGTAGCCACCCTGGCCGGGCGCGTAGCAGGCGTCATGACCCAGCCAGCGGCAGCCGGTGCCCAGTACGGCGACCAGGCCGTCGGCCAGCCAGCGCGGCATGGGGCCGAGGTAGATGCCCATCATGGGTGAAGACAGGGCCGCTGCCTGTATGCGCACTTGCGTCTGGCTCAGCCACAGCGCCGAGATGGTGCCACCCATGGAATGGGCCAGCAGGTAGACCGGTTGCGGGCCGGCAGGCAGCACCACCTGCTGCATGAACTGCTCCAGATCCTGCACATAGTCGTTAAAGTCCGCCACATGGCCCATCAGCGGATCGGCGCCGAGCCGGGGGGCCAGGCCCTGGCCCCGGTGATCATAGAGATAGACGTTGTAGCCGTTTTCAAACAGATCCCGCGCCAGCTCCTGGTACTTGAGGTAGGACTCGGTGCGGCCGTTGACGATCACCAGGGTACTGCCGTGTTCGGGGTTGCGCAGGGCGGCCCAGGGCAGGGCCAGATCATTCTGGCCGGTAAAGTGGCCTTCAATGGCGTGGGCCTGCCAGTATTGCTGCAGGCCGCCGAGGCCCAGCTCGGCCAGCTCGGTTTCGGTGGTCAGGCGCGGGGTTTGGGCGACGGCGGTGTTCATGGCAAGGCAGATCCCGAGCAGGAACAGGCGGGCGAGCATGGTGTGGCTCCGGTCGGTTCATGAGTGGACAAGATAGGCCCAGTGTAGCGTGAAAGCCGGGCGGTGAGGAGTGAGGGGGAGGTGACTGTCTCCTCACCCCTCACGCGTTTCCTCTCCCCCAAAGATCATTTGCGTTGGCGGTACACCTTGAGCACGTTGGGGGTCACCCGGATCTTGCGCATGATGTCGGCCAGATGAATGCGGCTGCGGGTGGTGATCAGCAGATCCACCACGTACACCCGGCCGTCCTTTTCCTCGGTGGCGATGCTGTGAATATTGGCGCCGGTGGCGGCGATCACATTGGCCAGCTCCGCCAGGGCGCCCTGATGGTTGATGATCTCGATGCCGATCTCGGTTTTGAACTCGTAATCGAAATCCTGCTCCATGTCCCACTGCACCGCCAGGTACTTGTCGGGCTCCTTGCCATAGCCGCGAATGTTCTTGCACGACTCCAGGTGCACCACCAGTCCCTTGCCGGGGCTGATGTGCGCCACGATGGGGTCGCCGGGAATGGGCCGGCAGCAGTTGGCGAAGTTGAGCAGCATGTCGTCGGCACCGCGGATCGGCATTTTCTTGACCGTCTTTGAGCGCTCGCTGGGGGCGTCGTCCAGCAGCCGGCGGGCCACCACCACGCTCATGGCGTTGCCCAGGCCGATGTCGGCCAGCAGGTTTTGAATGGAGCCGTGCTTGGTGTCTTTCAGCACCTGCTCCACCCGTTCGACCGGAATGTCTTCCAGGTTTTTGGATCCAAGAGCGTGGTTGAGCAGGCGCCGGCCCAGCAGCACCGATTCCTCGGTGCGCAGATTTTTGAGAAATTGCCGTATTTTTGTGCGGGCGCGGGAGGTAACCACAAAGTTGAGCCAGGCGGCGTTGGGCCGGGCGCTGGGGGCGGTGATGATCTCCACGGTCTGGCCCGAGTGCAGCGGCTGGCTGAGCGGATAGGGCTGGCGGTCGACCCGGGCGCCCACGCAGGCATGGCCGATGTCGGTGTGCACGGCGTAGGCGAAGTCAACGGCGGTGGCGCCGGACGGCAGCTCCAGGATGCGGCCTTCGGGGGTGAACACGTAGATTTCGTCGGGGAACAGGTCAGTCTTGACCCCTTCGATAAATTCAAAGGAGGAGCCGGCGCTTTGCTGCAGTTCCAGCAGGCTCTGCATCCAGCGCTGGGCCCGCACCTGGGCGGTGGTGCCGGAGGCTTCGCCGTCCTGCTTGTAGGCCCAGTGAGCGGCAACCCCCTTGTCGGCCATCTGATCCATGTATTCGGTGCGGATCTGCACTTCCACCGGCACCCCGTGGGGGCCCACCAGGGAGGTGTGCAGCGACTGGTAGCCGTTGGTCTTGGGAATGGCGATATAGTCCTTGAACCGGCCCGGACGGGGTTTGAACAGGGTGTGCATCTGGCCCAGCACCCGGTAGCAGGTGTCGATGTCCTTCACGATCACGCGAAAGGCGTAGATGTCCATCACCTCGTGGAACTGCAGCTCCTTTTTCACCATCTTGTTGTAGATGGAAAACAGGTTCTTTTCCCGCCCCTTGACCTGGGCCTCGATGTGGGCATCCTCGAGCCGGCCCTTGATCTCGGCCAGGATCGACTCGATGATTTCACGCCGGTTGCCCCGGGCCCGGCGCACCGACTCCCGCAGTACCCGAGTGCGCATGGGGTAGAGGGCTTCCAGCCCCAGCTCTTCCAGTTCGTTCTTGATGCTGTGAATGCCCAGGCGGTTGGCGATGGGGGCATAGATTTCCAGGGTTTCCCGGGCGATGCGCCGGCGCTTGTCGGGACGCAGGGCGCCCAGGGTGCGCATGTTGTGGGTGCGGTCGGCCAGCTTGATCAGAATGACCCGAATATCCTGGGTCATGGCCAGCACCATCTTGCGGAAGTTCTCGGTCTGGGCTTCCTTGCGGTTGCGGAACTTGAGCTTGTCGAGCTTGGACACGCCGTCCACCAGCTCGGCCACGGCATGGCCGAACTGCTGCTCCAGCCCTTCCCGGGTCACGGGGGTATCTTCAATGGTGTCGTGCAGCAGCGCCGCCATCAGGGTTTCCTGATCCAGGTGCATTTCACACAGAATGCGGGCCACGGCCACCGGATGAGTGATGTAGGGCTCGCCACTGGAGCGGGTCTGGCCCTGATGGGCATCGCGGGCGACGATATAGGCGGCTTTGAGTTGCTCCATCTGCTCGGGCGGCAGATAGGTGACGGCGAGTTCTTTCAGCGGTTCGAACAGATACAAGAGATACCCCGACAATCAATGCCGTTTACACGCGATTGAAGAGCAAAGGGCCCGTGAATCACGGGCCCGCTGGCACAGCAGAAAGGCTCGGGTCAGCCGCGGCCTTCGGTAATGGCGGCCACGGCAGCCAGCTCGGCGGCTTCCATTTCCTGCTGCTCCTGGCGATCCTGGGCGTCCATCACGGCATGGTTGACCAGGCCATCCTCGATTTCGCGCAGGGCGATCACGGTCGGCTTGTCGTTCTCTTCATCGACCAGGGCGTCTTTGCCCTGAGTGGCCAGCTGGCGGGCACGGCGGGCTGCCACCAGCACCAGATCAAAACGGTTGCCAACCTGTTCTACGGCATCTTCAACGGTAACGCGGGCCATAACAGACTCCAATGATTAAAAAAGGTGCAAAATTCTAATGGATATTAGCTTATTCCGCCAGTAGCCGGGAAAGCAAGTCGTGATAGCGGACTGTCTGCTTGCTTGTGTTGGCGCGCTCGGCCTCGATAATGGCGCTGAGCTGATTGAGGGCATGGTCAAAGCTGTCGTTGACCAGCAGGTAGTCGTACTCGTCATAGTGGGACATTTCCGATACCGCCTTGGCCATGCGCCCCTGAATCACCTCGGCGCTGTCCTGCTGGCGGGCATTGAGCCGGCGTTCCAGCTCTTCCCGGCTGGGGGGCAGAATAAAGATGGACTTGGCGCTGGGGGACTGTTCGCGGATCTGACGGGCGCCCTGCCAATCGATGTCGAGCAGAATATCGATACCCTGAGCCAGTTGCTGATCGATCCACTCCCGGGAGGTGCCGTAGTAGTTGCCGAACACCTCGGCCCATTCGTAAAAGGCGCCTCTGTCTATCAGCCGCTGGAACTTGGCTCGGTCGACAAAGTGGTAGTGCACACCGTTTTCTTCGCCCGGGCGGGCATCGCGGGTGGTGTGGGAGACGGAAACCTGCAGCCGGCCATCGGCACTGGGGCGGTCGAGCAGGGCCCGGATCAGGCTGGATTTGCCCGCGCCGCTGGGAGAGGAAATAATGAATAGGGTACCGATGTGCGCCATAGTGTTTGCCCGTTCGTGATAGCTCCGCCAAGCCGCCGGCTGGGAGCAGGGGCGGCCAATCCTACCAGAAAGCCGGAAATAAAAAAATGGCCGCTGCAGTTGCAACGGCCAGTCAAAAATAACTATAGCTTGCTGCGGAAGTGCCCTCCACGCAGATTGCATTATGATCAGCACCTCGCTTCGGCTCTATCAGATTTTTCCTGCCAAAAACTTCGTAAATTCCGAGTTATTTTTTACTTTCCTTCGTTTTCGCAAGGGTTGTGTGTTCATCCCGGTCCCACTGACATGTCTTTAAATGGCCACACAACAAGGAGCCGCGCCATGTGGGAAATTCGCACCCTGCTGCAGCAACACACCCCCATCGACACCCTGTTCATTCATGCCCACGACATGAGCCTGTATACGATAGAGGCGGCGATTGGCGATGAACGCCGGCCGCTGGCGGACGGGGACAAGGTACTGGCCTTTCGCAGCATTGAACATGCCCGGGAGCGGCTGGCGGCACTGAAGGTGGCGCGCTGCCTGCTGGTGCACCATTCTCCCTACCAGGAAATGGTGGGACTGGCGGCGCAAACCGCGCCGCCCATGGAGCTGGAGCTGAGCTGGCCCGGCTGGCAGGCCGAGTCTCAGCACTGAAAGATCATGACTTTTTCCCGCAGCCGGGCCACCTGATGGCTGAGGTGCTGACTGGCGCCAGCGGCCTGCTGCACCATGGTGCTGGCCCGGCTGCCCTGTTCGGCCAGGTGCTGCAGGCCGTCGTGGATCTGGCTGATGGCCTGCTGTTGCGACTGAGTGCTGGTGCTCATGCGGTTGTTGATGGCGAACACGTCCTCCATTTGTACGCTCATGTGGTGCAGCTGCTCTCGAGTGCTGGTGAGGCTGGCCAGCCCCTGCTGGCTGCTGCCGGCACTGATGTCCATTTGCTCGGCCACCTGTAGGCTGGCGCTACGCAGGTTGTCGATCATGCTCTGAATCTCCGTGGTGGAGCTCTGGGTGCGCTGGGCCAGCTGGCGGACCTCGTCGGCCACCACCGCAAAGCCCCGGCCGTGCTCGCCGGCCCGGGCCGCCTCAATGGCGGCGTTCAGGGCCAGCAGGTTGGTCTGATCCGAGATGCTGCGAATGACTTCCAGCACGTGCAGAATGTCGTCACTGTGGCGACGCAGTGCCTCCATGCGGCTTTTAGCATCCAGCATGTCCTGCTCCAGCCGGCCAATGGCGACATAACTCTGCTCCAGCTGCTGCTCGGCGGCCTTCAGCACGGCGCTGCCCTGTTCCGAGTAGCGCCCGGCCTGGCCGGCGTTGCCGGCCACCTCGGCCACCTGGGTGGTGATGTTGTGCATGGCCTGGGTAATCTGCTCCAGCGCCGTCTGTTGTTGATGAAAGGAATCGCTGGCCTCGCGGGCGCCGCCGTGCAGCTGGGTGACCACGGCTTCGGTTTCATCGCTGACATGGTGCACCTCGCTGAGGGTTTGCCGCAGCCGGGCGAGCAGCCGGTTCAGCTGCTCACACAGCTCGCCGATTTCGGCCCGATCCCGAGTCTGAAAGCGGGTTTTCAGATCGAGATGACCGGCAATGTCGCTGATCTGACTGCGCAGCACCAGCAGGGGAGCGATCAGGGCGCCGGCCATGGGATACAACAAGGCCAGGCCGGCCGCCAGCAGCACGGCGGCAATGCCCATGGTCACCAGCTGATTCCGGCGGATTTCACCGTAGATATCGGCCGTGGGTACCTCGGCCAGCAAAAAACGCTGCAGGGCGGGAATCCACAGGGCGCCGACGAACATGTCCTGGCCCTGCCGTTCAAGGCGAATGATGCGGCCCTGCTCGCTGGGAGTGGTCAGCAGGGTTTTCAGCGCCGGCTGACGGCTCAGATCCAGCTTGCCGGCCCGGCTCATGTCGGGATGAATGTCCACCAGGCCGGACGGACGCACCAGCATCACCAGCCCCTCGGCGCCGATTCGAAATTCCCGGATCAGGCCCGCCAGCTGGGTCATGTTCATGGCGCCGCCGGCCACGTTCAGCGGCTGCCCCTGAGCATTTTCGGCCTTGCTGCGGTAGTTCACGAACATCAGCAACTGTTCGTCACTGAAGGCGTTGGTGTCCAGGTTCAGCTCAAAGGGCTGTCTGCTTTTCAGGTAATCAAAATACCAGTTGTCGTCGGCATTGCCCGCCGACATGGTGCGCCAGTGCAGCTTGCCGTCTTCATAATGATGATACCGGACCTCGCCGCCGCTGTTGGTTGCCATAAACACGGCACTGGCCTGCAAGGCGTCCAGCGTCTGGGCCATGGCCGCCTCCATTTGCGGCAGGCCGTCGGCCGGGGTGCCGGCGTTGATCCAGTCGAGAATAAAGGGGTTGTTGACCAGCGCCTGGGAGCCGGTGATGGCGATGTTGAGCCGGGACTGGATCTGGGCGGCAATGGCCGCCAGGGCGGTGGGCAGCTCGTCGCTTTGCAGGCGGGACAGGCGGTCGCGGCTGTTGAACGAAGATTGCAGTATGACCACCAGTAAAATCAGTACGGCCAGCAACAGGGCCGTGGCGGTAAACAGACGGGTGCGCATGCTGAGGCGGTGCCAGCGATTCATGTGGTTCTCCCTGAAATACACCGGCATGCCTTGCCGGCGGTGCTCGTTATGCTTGTTGTTGGCATGGCGCCGGTACAGACACAGGCGGATGGCATTGTGTGTACGCAGCTTAGTGCTAATTTGAGTCCTTTTTTGTGACAAGTACAGGCGGGGCCGTAAATAAAAATCACCATGGCCATGAGGGAATGGCGATGGGCCGGAATAACGGATCATCACAATTGTTGTATTCGTAATATTTGTTTTGTGTGATCCGGATCAAGGGATAAAACAGCTTAGTGTGCGGCAATGGGGCGTCACTCGATCCGGCCGGTGCGACCGGCCCGCCATGATAAGGAGCCGCCATGAGCTCAAAGCTGCATCAGTGGGATCCTGCCGGTGAGCAGGATTTAATTGAAGCCTGTGATCGGCTGCGTCCTCGTTGCCCGCTGGCCCACCATGATGCTCTGCACTGGTCCGTGCTGCGTCAGCAGGAAGCCCGGCAAGTGCTGAGCGATCACGCTACCTTCAGCAATGCGGTATCCCGGCATCTGTCGGTGCCCAATGGCATGGACCCGCCCGAGCACGGACCATATCGCCGGCTGATCGCGCCCTATTTCAGCCCAGAACGCATGGCCGAATTTGAACCCCGCTGCCGGGCCATTATCGAAGCGCTAGCCACAGGGCTGCGGGGCGAGCTGGAGCTGGTGCAAGCCTTTGCCGAGCCCTTGTCGCTGCAACTGCAATGCGCCTTTATGGGCTGGCCCGAGACGCTGCACGGGCCGCTGCGGGACTGGACCAGACAACAGCATCAGGCCACCCGCAGCGGTGACCACGCGGCCCTGCAGGCCCTGGCAAACACCTTTGATGGTTACATTCGCGAGCAACTGGAAGGGCGCCGGTGCGCCCAGGCTCCCGACGATATCACCACCCGACTGTTGGCCGAGCGGGTGAACGACCGGCCCCTGACCGACGAAGAGCTGATCAGCCTGATCCGGAACTGGACGGTGGGCGAGCTGGGCACCATTACCGCCTGTGTCGCCATTCTGGCCCACTATCTGGCGGCCCATCAGGAGGTGCAGGAACTGCTGCGGCAAACCCCGGAGGTGCGTGGCGCGGCCATTGACGAGATATTGCGCATTCATCCGCCCCTGCTCAGCAACCGGCGCATCACCACTCAGGACGTGACGCTGGGCGGGCAGAGTCTGCCGGCGGGCAGCCGTCTGTCCATTCTCTGGGCCTCGGTCAACCGGGATGAAGGCGTCTTCGGCGATCCAGACGAATTCCGGCTGGATCGCAACCCCGAGCACAACCTGCTTTACGGTGCCGGCATTCATCGGTGCCCGGGAGCGCCGCTGGCCCGCATGGAGCTTGAGCTGGCGCTCGACGCCATGCTGAGCGCCGGCCGGCTGACTCTGGTGCCCGGCAAGCCCCCGGTCAAAGCCCGCTACCCCACCGGCGGCTTCAGCGAGCTGTGGCTGCGGCTGGAATAAGCCCAGGTCAGTCGTTGGCCGGCTTGTCTTCTGCCGGCGGATCCCGGCGCACCACGTCCACCTTGTGCTGCTCCTTGGTCCATTTGCCCTGGGGCTTGTCGATGTACTGAAAATACTCGTTGGTAAAGCTGCCCTGGCTGCAGGTGTGGCGATACCAGGTGGTGGGCACCTGCTGGTAGTCCAGTACGCTGTTGAACACGCCCGGGCCGGTCAGGTTGTACACGCCCTGAATGGTGTTTTCCCGAATATTGGTGAGCACCTGCTCAATCAGTTTTTCCAGATTGGGGTTATCGGGCTTGCTGGCAATAAAGTAGTTGGTGAGCTCATTGCCTTTGCGAAGGATGTACAGCTCTTCATGCTTCGGGCCAATGGTGTAACCCAGCGGCCATACTGCGTGGGCATCGATGTCGAGATAGACACCGCCGTGTTTCTGCAGCACCAGTAGCCGCCAGAAGTCCGCCTGGGCGGCGCCGATCTGCAGCCGGGAATAAGCCTCGAAAATCGCCGGTGAATAGTTGGCCTGGATAAATTCGGCCCGGGCTTCGGTGATCATGAAGCGGTACTCAAAGGTGGGCGACATGATGCGGTTGAACAGGTAGTTGAGGTACACCGGCAGGGTAGCCTTGTCGGTGTAGTTGGTCTGCCAGATGATGCGCGGAATGGGTCTGTCCGCCGCTTTGAGCAGGGCCCCGGAGCGGGCCGGCAGGGTAAAACGCTTGTTGGGCAGAACATAGTGAAAACCGTAGCTCAGCACCTTGGTAATGTTGGCAACAAGCTTGATTAACCGGCTGGCAAGAACGATGTGCGCCTTCACGGGGGCTCCTGGGATGATTTCTGGCATTAAAAGTGGTCGTATTCTAGCATGCTGATTTCGCGTGCCGACCCTCAATGCGGGTCAGGGCATGATTTTTCCGGACAGCCTGCCGCGCCGGTGCACGGCGCGCAGGCCGAGGGCAAAGGCAGACAAGGGACAATCCAGTATGAAAATTCTCATCGTGGGCATGGGCGCCGTGGGCGGCCTGTTTGGAGGCTTGTTGCACCGGCACGGCAGTGATATCCGTTTTCTGGTCCGGCCGGCGCGCCAGCGGCAACTGGAGAGCAGGGCGATGACCCTGGCCCTGGCCTCCGGTGGTTTTCAGTTCCATCCCCGGCTGGTGACCGCCGGGGAGCTGGACAACGATTACGATGTGATTGTGCTGAGCAACAAGGCCTATGCCCTGGACGGCGTGATCAGCGACATCCGCCCCGCCGTGGGGGAGTCGACCATGATACTGCCGCTGCTCAACGGCATGCGGCACCTGGAACGGCTCGACCGGCAATTTGGCCAGCAGCGGGTGCTGGGAGGCATTGCCAAGACCATCGCCACCCTGGCCAACCCGACCACCATTGAGGTCAGCAATCCCCACTGCAGCCTGACCCTGGGTGCCCGGCTCTCCGCCCAGCAGGCGATGGCCCGGCAGGTGGCCGAACTGATGGCGGAGGCGGGCATTGCGGTGGAGCTCAGCGAGGATATCGCCGGCGCCATGTGGGATAAATTCTGCCGAATGGCCGCCCTGGGTGCCGCCAACTGCCTGCTGCAGGGCACCGTCGGGGAATATATGCAAAGCCGGGCGGGGGGAGAGATAGCGCTGCAGCTGTTTCAAGAATGCACCGACACCGCCGCTGCCCATGGCCATCCGTTAACGGCGGAGGCCATCGGCGGGTTTCAGCGGGCCCTGACCAAGCCGGGGTCGACGTTTAACTCGTCCATGTACCGGGACATGCAGCAAGGACTGCCCATCGAGGGCGAACACCTGGTGGGTGACATGCTGGTACGGGCCGCACAGGCCGGCGTGCCGGCGCCGATGCTGTCGGTCGCCAATGCGGTGCTGCAAACCTACAGCGCCCGGCAGGGGACCGGCGGCTGATTGAGGGGGCAAACTCCCGCATGATGAAGCGGGGTTGTCATTCGTCTCTCTCATGCCAATCCCCTCCAGCGCGGGTGATGGTTCAGTGCAATATCACTATCACTCGATGTTCTGGATCTGCTCGCGCATCTGTTCGATGAGCACCTTCAGCTCCACGGCGCTGGCGGTGATGTCGGCGTTGATGGACTTGGACCCAAGCGTGTTCGACTCCCGGTTGAACTCCTGCATCATAAAGTCCAGGCGCCGACCGCAGGGGCCGCCTTTCTTGAGGATCTTGCGGGTTTCGGTGATATGGGCGGTGAGCCGGTCCAGCTCTTCGGCCACGTCCACCTTCTGGGCCAGCAGCACCATTTCCTGCTCCAGGCGCTGGGCGTCCAGTTCAATCTTGGCTTCTTCAAAGCGATCCCGCAGGCGCTGGCGCTGCCATTCCATGATGGCGGGCATTTGCGCGGAGACCTTGGCCACTTCCTGCTCAATGCCGGCAAGACGTTGTTCGATCAGCACCTTCAGCTTGTCGCCTTCGCTGGCTCGGGCGGCGAGAAAGTCCTCGATCACCGCGTCCAGGCCCGCAAGCAGGGCGCTGCTGATCGCGTCCATGTCCTGAGCCTGGGCTTCCATCACCCCGGGCCAGCGCAGAATGTCCACCGGGTTCAGGGTGCCCTGACCGGCCTGCTCCATCACCCAGGTGGCGCCTTCAATCAGCTGCTCGGCCAGGGCCTTGTTGATGTGCAGCTCGCCCTGGTTGGCCAGGTTACTTTCAAAGCGCAGGGCGCATTCTACCTTGCCCCGTTGCAGCCGGGCGCGCAGTTTTTCCCGCACCATGGGCTCCAGGCCGCGAAACTGCTCGGGCAGCCGGGTGTAGGTTTCCAGGTAGCGCTGGTTGACCGAGCGCAGCTCCCATACGGCGGTGCCCCAGTCCTGTTTGAATTCCTGCCGGGCAAAGGCGGTCATGCTGTGGATCATGTGGTTTCCATTGTCTCTCAAAAAGTAATTCCAAAGTGTGACACAGCCGGGCCCGGGCGCCAACGTTGGGCGGCATGCATTGCGCCGGCGCTTTCTTTATAATGCCCCGGTTTGCCCGCCGGGCAGCGCCACCTTGACCAACAGGAGAACACCATGACCGAACGAGCTTCAGGCCGGGCGGCGGACGAAATTCGCCCCGTGACCATCACCCCGAACTATACCCGTCATGCGGAAGGCTCCGTGCTGGTGGAATTTGGCCACACCAAGGTGCTGTGCACCGCCTCGGTGGAAAAGGGCGTGCCGCGTTTTCTGCGCGGCAAGGGCCAGGGCTGGGTCACCGCGGAATACGGCATGCTGCCGCGCTCCACCCACAGTCGCATGGACCGGGAAGCGGCCCGGGGCAAGCAGGGCGGCCGCACCATGGAAATTCAGCGGCTGATCGGCCGCTCGCTGCGTGCCGCCATGGATCTGGACAAGCTGGGTGAATACACCATTACCGTGGACTGCGACGTGATCCAGGCCGACGGCGGCACCCGCACCGCCGCCATCACCGGTGCCTGCGTGGCCCTGGCCCATGCCCTGAACTGGATGAAGGCCGAGGGCATGATCATGCATAACCCGCTCAAGACCCTGGTGGCGGCCATTTCGGTGGGCATGGTGGATGGTCAGGCGGTGGCGGATCTGGAATACACCGAAGACGCCAGGGCAGAAACCGACATGAACGTGGTGATGACCGCCGAAGGCAACATGATTGAGGTGCAGGGCACCGCCGAAGCCGCTCCCTTCAGCCACGACGAGCTGTTGGCCATGCTGGCGCTGGCGCGCAAGGCGGTGAACGAACTGGTGGACCACCAGCGCCGGGTGATTGCCGGCTGATCGGGACAGATCGCTTCAAGTTACTGAATATACGAGATTGCGGAGAGCAGAATGAAAGCCTACCAGCGTGAGTTTATCGAGTTCGCCATGGCCAAACAGGTGCTGAAGTTTGGCGAATTTACCCTGAAATCCGGGCGTAAGAGCCCTTATTTCTTTAATGCCGGCCTGTTCAACAGCGGCCGCGATCTGGCCCGGCTGGGCCGGTTTTACGCCGCCGCCCTGGTGGATGCGGGCGTGCAGTACGACGTGCTGTTTGGCCCGGCCTACAAGGGCATTCCCATCGCCAGCGCCACTGCGGTGCAGCTGGCGGAAGTGCACGATCAGGACGTGCCCTACTGCTTTAACCGTAAGGAAGCCAAGGATCACGGCGAGGGCGGCAACCTGGTAGGCAGCCCCCTGGCCGGCCGCATCATGCTGGTGGACGACGTGATCACCGCCGGCACTGCTATCCGTGAATCCATGGACATCATTCAGGCCAACGGCGCTACGCTTGCGGGCGTGCTGATCGCCCTGGACCGGCAGGAAAAGGGCAAGGGCGAGCTGTCCGCCATTCAGGAAGTGGAGCGCGACTACCACGCCCAGGTGACCGCCATCATTACCCTGGGCGATCTGATCGACTACCTGAGCGAGCAGCCGGCCATGGCCGAACACCTGGCGCGGGTGCGGGCCTACCGGGAGCAGTTCGGTATCTGAATAGAATTTCGTTAAGTCCTTTCAGGCGATGCTGAGAGGGGAGGACAAAGGGAGCTGCTTCGCGACCGATCAAATGCCATGGATGGCATTTGCCGAGCGTTACATGGAAGTACTTGAAGCGTGTCGCAAAGCAATTCCTTTGGCCGACCTATGCGGAAACGACAGTCGACATTGTTTAATAAAAAAGCCGCTTTTAAGCGGCTTTTTTGTGGGTCAGTGCGGCGGTCAGGCCTTGTCCTGCCGGAACAGGTGCACGTCCATCTGGGGGAAGGGAATACCGATGTTGTTGGCGTCCAGCTCGTTCTTGATCTGCTCCAGCAGATCGAACTTCAGATTCCAGTAGTCTTCGGCCTTGACCCAGGGGCGCACGATAAAGTCCACCGAGGAGGCGCCCAGATTGCTGACCGCAATGCGGCACTCGGGCTCCTTGAGTACCCGCGGCTCCTGCTTGATGATGCGGGTCAGCACGTCCCGGGTGAGCTTGAGATCCGCGTTGTAGGCCACGCCAATTACCAGATCGAGACGGCGGGTGCTCTCCTTGGAGTAGTTGACGATGCTGTCGTTGAGGATCTTGGAATTGGGCACCACTATCATGCGGTTGTCGGGGGTCATCAGAATGGTGGTGAAAATCTGCACCGAATGCACGGTGCCGGCGGTGCCCCCCGCCTCGATGTAGTCACCGGCCTTGAAGAAGCGAAAACCGATCAGCAGCACGCCGGCGGCAAAGTTGGACAGGGAACCCTGCAGCGCCAGGCCAATGGCCAGACCGGCGGCACCCACCACGGCCACGAAGGACGCGGTTTGTACCCCCACCCGGCTGAGGGCGGCGATGATCACGAAGGCCAGTAGGCCGTATTTAATCAGGCTGGTTACAAAGTCGGAAATGGTGTTGTCGACCTTGCGCGCCTTGAGCACCCGGTTCATTCCGCCGGTGAGCATGCCCACGGCGATAAAGCCGATCACCAGGGTAAGCAGGGCGGCGGCCATGTTCACCGCGTAGCGAATGATCAGCTCCTGGTTGTTCACTACCCAGCTCTGGGCGTCCTGCAGAAACTGGGTGTTGAGAAGTTCGGTTTCCATGCTCTCTTGCCTCTTTCGGTGGTGGTTGTGAAAGGGGGACCCTTACACCGCTGCCAGCTGCCGGTGCAGCAACTGCCAGTGGCTGTCGAAGTTGTGGGTGGGCTTTTGCCGGAACTGGCTGCGCACATACTGGTTGATGCGGCCCTCCACATAGGCCAGCAACAGGTTGGCCAGCACGGTTTCGTGTTCGGCAAAGCCTTCGCCCTCGTACAGGCGGCGCTCGCGCATGATTTGCTTGAGCTGGGTTTCCAGCCGGTCAAACAGCTGATTGATGCGCGCCAGCAAGCGTTCGTGCTCGCCCTGCAGGGCATCGCCGTTCAGCAGCCGGGTAATGCCCGGGTTGCGTTCGCAAAAACCCAGCACCAGTTGCAGCAGGTAGCGCAGGCGCAGGCTGCTGTCCTTTTCATCCTGCAAAATCAGGTTGATACGGGAAAACAGCGACTCTTCGATAAAGTCGATCAAGCCCTCAAACATGCGTGCCTTGCTGGGAAAATGCCGGTACAGGGCGGCTTCCGACACGCCCACCGCCGCGGCCAGCTTGGCGGTGGTAATGCGTTGGCCGGGGCTGGTTTCCAGCATGTGGGCCAGGGCCTGAAGGATCTGTTCCCGGCGGTTTTTCCTGTTCTGGTTATTATTGGCCATGCCTGTGTCCGGTTGGTTAATGACGACCGGAAGAGCCGAACCCGCCTTCTCCCCGCTCGCTTTGGTCAAAGTCGTCCACCAGGGTGAACTCGGCCTGCACCACCGGCAGTATCACCAGTTGGGCAATGCGCTCGCCGGGCATGATGGTGAAGCTGTCCTTGCCACGGTTCCAGCAGGATACCATCAGCTGGCCCTGATAGTCAGAGTCGATCAGCCCCACCAGGTTGCCCAGCACGATACCGTGCTTATGGCCCAGGCCGGAGCGGGGCAGTATGGTGGCGCAAAGGCCGGGATCCTGAATATGAATGGCGATGCCGGTGGGCAACAGTTGGGTGTCGCCCGGCGCCAGTTCCAGCGGGGTGTCCAGGCAGGCACGCAAATCCAGGCCGGCGGAGCCGGGGGTGGCGTAGGCGGGCAGGGGAAAGTCGGTGCCGACCCTGGGGTCGAGAATTTTCAGCTCAATGGGTTTCATGATATCGGTTCGCAATTAATGTCAGTAACTGTTCGGCCAGCTCGTTTTTGCCGGCAAGGGATAAATGCTGATGGCCGCCGGGCCAGAATACGCTCAGGGCATTCTGATCGCTGTTAAAGCCACGATCGCTGCCGGATACGTCGTTGGCGGCGATCATGTCGAGGTTTTTACGCGCGAGTTTGTCGAGGGCGTATTTTTCCACATCTTGAGTTTCGGCGGCAAACCCCACGGTAAAGGGCTTTTGTTGCAGCGCCGCGACCGAGGCCACGATGTCGGGGTTTTTCACCAGCTCCACCACCATATTATCGGCCTGAGTCTTCTTGATCTTGTGCGCTGCCGCTATTTTTGGCGCATAGTCGGCCACGGCGGCACAGGCGATGAAGATCTGCTGCTCGCCGATGCCGTCCATCACGGCATCAAACATGTTCCGGGCACTTTCCACGTTGACCCGCGTTACCCCGGCGGGGGTGGCGAGGTGCACCGGACCGCTCACCAGGGTCACCTCGGCGCCGAGCGCCACGGCGGCAGCGGCCAGGGCAAAGCCCATTTTGCCCGAGCTGTGGTTGGAGATGTAACGCACCGGATCCAGCGGCTCGCGAGTGGGGCCGGCGGTCAGCATGAGTTTGAGGCCGGCCAGGGGGCGGGCTTTGGGGGCAAAATGCCGCTCGACCAGGGCCACCACTTCCATGGCCTCCAGCATGCGGCCGGGGCCCACGTCGCCACAGGCCTGCTCGCCCTGCGCCGGGCCCCAGAGCTGGACGCCACGGGCCCGCAGGGTGGCCAGGTTGGCTTGCGTGGCTGGGTGGCGGTACATCTGCTGGTTCATGGCCGGGGCCACCGCCAGCGGCGCCGCCGTGGCCAACGCGACGGTGGTGAGCAGATCGTCGGCCAAACCGGCGGCGAGCCGGCCAAGGGTATGGGCGCTGGCGGGAGCGATGAGCAGCAGATCGGCCCATTTGGCCAGTTCTATGTGGCCCATGCCGGCCTCGGCCGCCGGGTCGAGCAGGGCGCTGGACACCGGCTCGCCCGATACCGCCTGCAGGGTCAGCGGCGTAATAAATTCCTGGGCGGAGGCGGTCATGATCACGCGCACCTCGGCGCCCCGCTCCTTGAGCCGGCGCACCAGCTCGGGCACCTTGTAGGCGGCAATGCCCCCGGTGATGCCGATGACAATGCGTTTTCCTGCAACAGACATGCGGTGTTCTCCTCGTGTACAGCCGGCAAGATTATCACAATCATTTCCCGGTGTGGCCTAGGCTTAAGCTTCCAGACTCAATCGCACTTGGGACAGGGAGGGCATTGCCATGAGCATCAAGGACTGGCCGGAAGACGAGCGTCCGCGGGAAAAACTGCTGAGCCGGGGGGCGGCCAGCCTGTCGGACGCCGAGTTACTGGCCATTTTTCTGCGCACCGGCGCCAAAGGCATGGACGCCGTTACCCTGGCCCGGGTACTGCTTGAGCAGTTTGGTTCGCTGCGCGGCCTGATGCAGGCGGAAGCGCGCCAGTTTTGCGAAGGGCCCGGCCTGGGCCTGGCCAAGTTTGTGCAGTTGCAAGCCTGCATGGAGCTGATGCGCCGCTTTCTGGACGAGCGGCTGAAGCGGGAGCATGCCCTGACCAGCCCGGATCTGACCCGGGCGTTTCTGCAGTTGCGGCTTCGGGATCAGCCCCGGGAGGTGTTCGCCCTGCTGCTGCTCGACAACCAGCACCGGGTGATTGAATTTCACGAGCTGTTCTTTGGCACCCTGGATGCGGCGGCGGTGTACCCGCGGGAAATCGTCGCCCTGGCGTTGAAGCAGGGTGCCGCTGCGGTGATTTTGGTGCATAATCACCCGTCCGGAGTGGCCGAGCCCAGCCGGGCGGATCGCATGATCACCGAGCGTATACAGGCCGCCCTGGGGCTGCTGGATATTCGCGTGCTGGACCATCTGGTTGTAGGCGATGGCGAAACCGTATCCTTTGCCGAGCGTGGCTGGCTGTGATGCCGGGCGTTTGGCTTGTTGTTGATCTCGAGCGGGATTTGCTGTATAAATTGCCGCCTTATTTTGCCCCGACTGACGGCCAACGGGGTATCATTGCTCGAGCAAAAGTAAGTTTTGGAGAAGACTGACATGTCTAAAGTATGCCAAGTAACTGGTAAGCGGCCAGCTGTTGGTAACAACCGCTCTCACGCGAACAACGCCACCAAGCGTCGCTTCCTGCCCAACCTGCAAACTCACCGTTTCTGGGTTGAGAGCGAAAAGCGTTTTGTAAAACTGCGTATCACCACCAAGGGTATGCGTATTATCGACAAGAAAGGTATCGACAGTGTCCTGGCTGACCTGCGTGCCCGTGGCGAAAAGGTCTAAGGAGATAACTCATGGCTGCTAAAGGTATTCGCGAGAAGATCCGCCTGAACTCCAGCGCCGGTACTGGTCACTTCTATACCACTACCAAGAACAAGCGCAACATGCCCGAAAAAATGGAGATCAAAAAGTTTGATCCTGTGATTCGTCAGCATGTGATCTACAAGGAAGGGAAAATCAAGTAAGATTTTGCCTTCTCAAAAAACCCGGCTTCGGCCGGGTTTTTTTATGGACGCGACCTTGGCTATACTGCCGCCTCACTGCCGCAGGAGGGCGATATGCCGGAGTTACCAGAAGTCGAAGTCAGTCGTTTGGGCATTACCCCCCACTTGCTGGGAGAGTCGGTGATGCGGGTGGTGGTGCGTAACCCCAGTCTGCGCTGGCCGGTGCCGGCGGAGATCCAGGAGCTGACCGGGCTGACCCTGACCGGAATCCGCCGCCGGGCCAAGTACCTGTTGCTGGAAACTGACTGGGGCACCGCCATTCTGCACCTGGGCATGTCCGGCAACCTCAAGGTGCTGCCTCACGGCACCCCGGCGGGCAAGCACGATCATGTAGACATCGAATTTGCCAACGGCAAGCTGCTGCGGCTGAACGACCCCCGTCGTTTTGGCTGCCTGCTGTGGACACGGGAAGCCGTAGAGCAGCACCCGCTGCTGGCCCGGCTGGGGCCGGAGCCGCTGACCGACGCCTTTGACGGCGATTACCTTTACCAGCGCAGCCGAGGCCGCAAGACCGCCATCAAGCAGTTCATCATGGACAATCAGGTGGTGGTGGGGGTGGGCAACATCTACGCCAACGAGTCGCTGTTTGACGCCGGCATTCACCCTCAGCGAGAAGCGGGCAGCATCAGCCGGGCGCGTTATTTGAAACTGGCCGAGGAAATCAAAACCGTGCTGGCCCGGGCCATCGGCCAGGGCGGCACCACCCTGAAGGACTTTACCGGCAGCGACGGCAAGCCGGGGTATTTTGTGCAGGAGCTGCAGGTCTACGGCCGGGCGGAGCAGCCTTGTGTGCGCTGTGGCGGCCTGCTGAAGGAAGTGCGCATGAACGGCCGCAGCACGGTGTTTTGCGGCCGCTGCCAGCGGTGAAAACCCGTTACTGTCTGCTAGAGCCTGCACACTCGTCGGTCAAAGCGCACTACTTCGCCGGCACGCCGTAAACCCTTCCATGGGGGCTCCGTTGCGCCATCCCTGGCGCAAAGGGCGCGGCGAAGCAGACACCCATTGCCCTCCTCAGGTGAGCAATACGTCGACTGTTGTTGGTCTTCGACGGTCGGCGCAGGCGTTTCTCAAAGCGGCAGCGGGGATTGCCGTAGCCGACCGTCAAATGCCACGGATGGCATTTGCCGAGCGTCCCAAGGATGGGCTTGAAGCGTGTCGGCGGAGTGCAACCGCGCTGCCGCTTTGCATTCCAGGGGCGTTCAAAAACAGAGGATCACACCAGCTTCTGCGCGATAGCCTTACGAACGGCCTCGGGCACGAACTGGCTGATATCGCCGCCGTGAATGGCCACTTCTTTTACCAGGGTGGAGGAGATAAAGGAGTTTTCCTCGGCCGGAGTGAGAAACACGCTTTCCAGCTCCGGCATCAGCCGCCGGTTCATATTGGCCAGCTGAAACTCATACTCAAAGTCCGACACCGCCCGCAGGCCCCGCACCAGCACGGTGGCCTGGTATTCCCTGGCAAAGTCCACCAGCAGGCCGGAAAAGCCCACCACGGTCACATTGCTCAGCTGCTCGTGCTCAATCACTTCCTTGACCAGCGCCACCCGTTCTTCCAGCTCGAACATGGGCCGCTTGCTGGGGCTGAAGGCCACGCCCACGATCACCTCATCGAACAGCTGTGATGCACGCTCAATCAAGTCCAGATGGCCATTGGTAATGGGATCGAAGGTGCCGGGGTAGATGACCCTGATGCTCATGACGGTTCCTTATTAACAAAAGACAGGAAAAGACTTTAAGGTAGAATACCGCAGCACTGATGCAAGCGGGAGAGCGGAATGAAGCGAATACTGGTGGTACGCAACGACAAGATCGGCGATTTTATGCTGGCCTGGCCGGCCTTTGCCCTGCTGAAGGCGTCCCTCGACTGCCATATCACCGCCCTGGTGCCGGGCTATACGCGACCGCTGGCCGAGCTGTGCCCGAGCATCGACGCCGTGCTGGCCGACCCGGGCAAGCATGCCGGTGCCGCCGAGCAAGAAGCCTTGCTGAAACAGATTAAATCCGGTCATTTCGATGCCGTTATCTGTCTGTTCTCCAACTTTCGTAACGCCAAGCTGATGTGGCAGGCGGGCATTGCTCAGCGTTGGGCGCCGGCCACCAAGCTGGCCCAGGTGTTTTACAACCACAGGGTGAAACAGCGCCGCTCTGCGTCCGCCAAGCCGGAGTACGAATACAACCTGGATCTGGTGCGGGCCTTTCTTGCCCACAATGGCATTGCGCCGGCAGAGCCGAAACCACCCTACCTGAGCTTTGATGCCGAAGCACTGGCGGAATTTCGCCGGCAGCAGGCCGAGCGGCTGGGCATGGATGCCGGCCGGCCCTGGCTGCTGGTGCACGCGGGCAGCGGCGGCTCGGCCAATAACCTGAGCGCAACCCAGTATGCCGCGCTGATCAAGGGGTTGGTCGCGGACTTTCCTGCCGTCCAGGTGGTACTGACCGCCGGGCCGGGGGAAGAGGCCCTGGCCAACGAGGTGGCGACCATGGCCGGCGGGCAGGCGGTGGTGGCCGGCGGCCTGCCGTTGCCGGACTTTTGCCGGCTGCTGGCCTGTGGCCAGTTGTTTGTGGCCGGCAGCACCGGGCCGCTGCATATTGCCGCCGCCCTGGATGTGCCCACGGTGGGCTTTTTTCCCCTGCGCCGTTCCGCCACGCCGCTGCGCTGGCGCCCGCTCAACAGCGAGGGGCGCCATCTGGCCTTTCATCCCCCCGAGGGGGCCGAGGCAGAGGACATGAGCAGCGTGGAGGTGAGCCAGGTAACTGAAAAAGTCACTCCCTGGGCGGCTGGGTTTCTGTCTTGATCCAAAGATCGGCGTATTTCACAAAGGTGGAATGGGCCGACAGCAGGCTGAGCAGCAGGCCCTGTTTGCCGTCGAGGAAACCGGCCTTGAGTACATACATTTTCATAAAACAGCCGATACCGTGCAGCAGGCCCTGGGCGAGGGAGCCTTTCTTGCCTCGTTGTTGGCGCTGTTCGGCCCAGGCGGCGGCATAACCCGCCGATTTCACCAGGTAATGCTGCAAGTCCCGGTAGGTGTAATGCAGCAGATCGCCCTTCAGTGGCGCTGTGCTGATGCCGGGGCCAATCTCCACCTTTTCATGCACCAGCGCCTCGTTGTAGCCGGTGAGCGCCTTTGGATAAAGCCGCAACACGCGATCCGGATACCAGCCGCAATGGCGAATAAAGCGACCAAACACCCAGGACAGGCGCGGCAGGGAGTAAACGGTGTTGGCGGCAGGATGGGCCAGCACCGTTTCTATGCTGGCCCGCAGCTCGGGGGTGACCCGCTCGTCCGCATCCACCCACAGCACCCAGTCGGAGTTGACCTTGCTCTGGGCCAGGCGGCGCTGGGGGCCAAAGCCAGGCCACTGCTCGTTGACAAAAAAGCGGGCGCCGGCGGCCTCGGCTACGGCCTGGGTGGCGTCCGTGCTGCCCGAGTCCATCACCACAATTTCATCCACCCAGTTCAGGGTGGCGAGGCAGTCGGCCAGGTTGTCGGCCTCGTTCTTGACGATCAGCACGGCGGCAAGGGTAGGGCGGCTCATAAAGGCTCCTGTAACAGATGGAAATCCCGGCAGATGCGGTCGAATTGTGTGGTGACCTGATCGAGAGTAATACGCTCCATGGCGCGGGCATCCTTGACCCGGGTACGCCAGGGTAGCTGCTCCGGGGTTTTGCCGGTTTCTGCCAGCAACGCCTCGGCATAGGCACTGACCACATAGTCCCGGCAATGATAGGGTCCGGTACGGGCCGGGTTATGATGGGCATAGAGCCCCAGCACCGGGGTGTTGGTCAGGGTGGCCATGTGCGCCGGACCGGTATCCGGCGCCACCACCAGGCTGGCGGTATGAATGAGTGCCATCAGCTCGGGCAGGGTGGTTCGGCCTACCAGGTTTTCATCGATATGAGCGGTGCGTTGCTGAATGTTCGCCGCCAGATCCCGCTCCATCTTCGCCGGGCTGCCGATCAGCATGACTTTCATGCCTTTGTGATGGGCGTGATCGGCCAAGGCGGCATAGCCTTCGGCGGTCCAGTTCTTGTAGGCCTTGCTGGCGGCCGGGCAGATCAGCAACAGCGGACGTCCGTCCCGGTGCCGGGCGGCCTGTGCCTGCGCGCCGGGGGAGACGGGCCAGTCCCAGCGGGGCGTGGTGTCCGCTAATCCCAGTGCCTGGCCAAAGCCCATAAAGCCGTCGGCCACGTGCTCACCGGCGGCGGCCACCTTGAGGTTGGTGAACAGCCACTGGCCGTCCTTGGCCCGCTCCCGTTCAAAACCGAGCCTATATTTGGCGCGAACACCCAGGCTGGCGATGCTGGCGCGAATCGCCGCCTGCATATGCAGCAGGGCATCAAACCGGCGACCGCGCAACTGCCGCCACAGCTGGCGGTAGGCCAGCCAGCCGGCGCCTTTGTCGAACACCAGGATCTCGACGCTGGGCAGCTGGCCCAGCAACTGGGCCTCGATTTTGCCGGTGATCCAGGTAATGCGGGTGGTTGGCCACTGGCGTTGTATGGCCTGCACCAGTGCCACCGCGTGGCAGCAGTCGCCAATGGCGGACAGGCGCAGCAAACACAGGGACTCGGGAGCCGAGGTGAACAGTGCCATAAGGAAACTCTTGTGGAATTGGAGTCCGGCATTATGCAAAGCCTTTTCGGCCATGTAAAATTCGGCTTTTCGCTGGGGGGATGGTAATGGAACGCATTGAGCACGGCTCCGAAATTATCTGGTACGATCCGGAATGCTTTGGTGACTTTCACCGGGACTTTTTTGAAATCGACTACTGGCGTGAGCACAACGCCATTCGCGGCAAGTCGGTAGGGCGCAACACCACCTGGTTTGTGGAAGACGAGGTGGGCCAGAAGGTACTGCGCCACTACTACCGGGGGGGCATGATTGGCCGAGTGATGGAAGACACCTTTCTGCACGTGGCCGAGTCCAAAAGCCGGGCCATGGCCGAGTTCACCGTGCTGGCCAAGCTGTACCGCAAGGGCTTGCCGGTGCCGCGCCCCTGTGCGGCGCGCATGATCCGTTCCAACTTTGTTTATCGTGCCGATATTATCCTTACCCGCATAGAAGGGGCACAGGATCTGGTGGCCATCCTGAAAGAACGCGAGCTGAACGCAGAACAATGGCAAAGCATTGGTCAGACCATTCGCCGTTTTCATAATGCCGGCCTGTATCATGCCGATCTCAACAGCCACAATATCTTGCTGGATGACAAGGGGAAAAGCTGGCTGATTGATTTTGACAAATGCCATTTCCGCCAGCCCGGCAGCTGGTCCCGGGAAAACATGGAGCGACTGTTACGTTCCTTTCGCAAGGAACGCAACCTGCACCAGGAGTTCCACTGGGAAGAACAGGACTGGAAAGCCCTGCTGCAGGGGTATTACAAGGGCAGCTGACGATTATTTTTTGAATATAATAATGACTTAACTTGCCGGGTCATGATAATGACTCGGTGTTTGCTTTGGGAAAAATAGTGGCATTTACAACTTACAGGCCCGATATCGACGGATTAAGGGCTATTGCCGTATTAACGGTGATGCTGTTTCACTTCAATAATCAGTGGTTGCCGGGAGGCTTTATTGGAGTGGATGTGTTCTTTGTTATTTCCGGATACATTATCACTCGCATTATCTATGCAGGAATGACGGATAATAATTTTTCCTTTTCACAATTTTACATCAAACGGATCAAGCGCATACTCCCATTGTTTTATCTGGTGTCGGTATCCAGCCTGTTGGTCTCGTGGCTGATCCTTACACCTGATGATTTGGTCAGGCTGGCAGATAGTATACGTTATGCCAGTGTATTTATTGCTAATGTCCATTTTGAAAAAAACTCCGGTTACTTTGCTCCAGCAGCAGAAAGTATGCCTTTATTGCATATGTGGTCCCTTTCGGTAGAAGAGCAGTTCTATTTTGTCTGGCCATTGCTACTGTTACTGTCCATCAAGTTTCTTTCTCCAGCCAGCCGGAAATGGGTGTTTTTTGTGGTGATGCTGATATTGGTGGGGCTGTCAGAATATGCAGCTCGCACTAATGAGGGAGCGGCGTATTATCTTATCCAATATCGGGGCAGCGAGTTGCTGGTGGGAGCATTGCTGAGCATATTGGTACATGACAGAGGTCATTCCCTCTTTGTACATGAGTCGGTTATTGCTCTTTTGGGCATGGCAAGTGCACTGATATTGGTGTGGTTCTTTTGGGCACTTGACAAGGAAGCTGTGTTTCCCGGGCTGAATGCGTTTATGGTTTCAGTCGCCAGTGCGCTGATTATTTTAAATGGGGAACTGAGAAAAGGATTGCTTTATCGCTTGCTCAGTGCAAGAGGCTTGGCGTTGCTCGGAAGACTGTCCTTCTCCCTGTACCTTTGGCACTGGCCGGTGTTGGTGCTTTACCGTTATTACTTCAACGAAATTAAGGGCTTTGACTATATCTTATGTGCCTCACTGACGTTACTGCTTTCCTTTCTTTCCTGGAAGTATGTTGAAAAGCCTTGCAGATACCTGAAGGTTAAAGGCAGATGGGTGTGGCTGGGTTATTTTGTTATTCCGGTTATTGCCTTGGTGCTGATCGCAAAAGACATCAAGAAAAATGAAGGTTACCAGCAAAGAATGCCTGAGCAGGCATTGGCGTTGTATGAAATTTCCGTCTCAAGTTTTAATGATGTAGTCAAGGCTGTTGCAGCCGATGCGAGTTATCAGCCTTTTGAACTGACACCTATTGGTGATGAAAGCCTTTTGCCTGCTAAACCTGCGGCCTTGCTGTGGGGAGATTCCCATGCGGGACACTTTCGGCCCTTTATGGATATGCTGGGTAAAGACAATGGTTTTTATGCGTTGTATGGTGGTGCTGGTGGGTGTCCTCCCTTTATTGGGGTGGATTTGATCAAGCATGGTCGTCCGGAAGCCGAGTGTACCGACAGAAACAACGCTTTGTTCGAGACGATAAAATCGTCCGAAGCCCCTTGGGTCTTTATGGCTGGTCGTTGGGCCATGTACACGGAAACCACCCGCTCCGAAGGAGAGAAGGGCAGTCGAGTATTTCTTGGAGACAGCAGTGATTACACCGAGTCGGTAGAAAACAGCCGGCGGGCTTTTCGCAAGGGCATGGAAACCACTATCAAAGGCCTGATCGACAGCAACAAGCAACCGGTGCTCTTTGAACAGATACCTTCCTATTCATTTGAGCCTAGTAATTGTCTGGTGAAAAAGGCCAGATATGCTTGGATGAGCGCTATTGATTGCGATATGGACAAGGCCGATGTCGAGCAGCGACAGGCTTATGCCAATCGTGTCATTAAGGAAATGGAGGCCAAATACCCGCAATTGCTGGTCATTCGGCTGAACGGTCTAGTTTGCATGAATGGCAAGTGTGTTAGCCAGTTGAATGGAATTCCGCTGTACTCTGATAATGACCATCTTAATGCTAGAGGCAGTGAACTGCTTTACCAGCAGTATCGGGAGCACGATAACTATCGAACCCTGCAAAGACTGTTGCATCAGTAGAATGTGAACCGAGCGGCCGGTTAGCCGCTCAGTATTTCAAAGTAATGATTGAAGAGGGGTCATCGTTTTAACGATGGCCCCTTTGTTGTTTTCGACAACCTGTTTGGCATTTTGACCGAGAGCAAGACGGTGCATTTCGTCTTCCATTAACGCGATCAGGGTTTGACCGAGAGAATCTGAGTCATTCACAGTAATAAGCGCATTCTTACTATCAAGGCGCTGATAAATATCGCTGAAGTTGAATACAGAGGGGCCGGTCAGCACCGGCTTGCCCAGGGCCGCCGGCTCCAGCAGGTTGTGGCCGCCGCGCTCGATCAGGCTACCGCCCACAAAGGCGACATCGGCTGCCGCCAGCATGAGCGGGAGCTCGCCCATGGTATCTCCCAGATACACCTGAGGCTCCGTGACGGTTTCATCCTGGGTGCGGCGATGCAGAGTGAAACCCTCTTTCTGTATCAGAGCGGCGACCTGTTCAAAGCGCTGGGGATGGCGGGGCACCAGCATCAGCAGGGCATCGGGGAAACGTTGCAAAAGGATTCGGTGGGCGTTCAGCAGCTGTTCGTCTTCCCCTTCATGAGTCGAGGCGGCTATCCAGACCGGGCGTTTGCTTCCCAGTTGTGCCCGCAGCGCTGCTCCCTGCCGACGAACTTCATCGTCGTAGTCAATATCAAACTTGATGGAACCGGTGACGCTCAGCCTGCTTTCCGGTACACCGAGAGCGGCAAAGCGGTCTGCATCGTCCTGGTACTGACAGGCGATATGGGTAATGTTGTTTGATAACAGCCGGAAAATGCCGTGAAAACGCCGGTATTTTTCGGCAGATCGTGCTGATAACCGGGCATTGAGTACCATTACCGGCAGCGTGCGCTGACCGCAGGCAGTCAGCCAGTTGGGCCAGAGCTCGGTTTCCATAATGAGCAGTGCCCGGGGCTGAATGCGGCGCATAAACAAGGCCACCGCCCAGGGAAAGTCCAGCGGGGCATAGCGGTGTTCAACCAGAGCTCCCAATTTAGCGACCTGATCGGAGCCGGTTCGCGTGGTCGTGGTGACCAGTACCGGCAGATCCGGGTATGCGGCTTTCAGGGCCTTGAGCAGTGGTGTGGCCGCCACCACTTCCCCCACGCTGACCGCATGCAACCATACCGGCCGTTTTCCCCTGGGAGAAGGGACCAGCCCCATATGCTCCGGCCAGCGCCGGCCAAAGCCGGGCTTGCCTTTTTTCGGCCAGTACAGCAGCGCCAGCAACAGCGGGCTGAACAGGTGGATAAGCAGGTTGTAGGCCAGTCGATAGAGCATGGTCATAAGCCGGTCAGCTGAGTGAGGGCATCAATCACCCGCTGGGGCGGCAGCTCTTTCAGGCACTTGAGATGCCCCAGCGGACATTCCCGCTTGAAACAGGGACGGCATTCGATCTCGGTGTGCACCACGGCCACGGCTTGCGCCAGTGGCGGTGTATATTGCGGCGAGGTAGAGCCATACACGCCGACCAGGGGGCGCTGCAGGGCGGCGGCGATATGCATCAGCCCGGAATCGTTGGAAACCACTGCGGTGCTCAGTGCCATTAAATCGATCGCCTGGTGCAGGGAGGTTTTACCCGCCAGCACCTGGCAGTGTTGTTGAAGCTGGCTGGGCAAATGGTGCCTGATGGCTTCCGCCACCGGAATATCCTTGGCGGAGCCGAAGATCCATACCTGCCGGCCCTGCTCGATCTGGTGCCGGGCGACCTCGGCGTAGTACTGCTCGGGCCAGCGTTTGGCCGGGCCGAACTCGGCGCCCGGGCACAGGCTTAGAATGGATCTGTCTGTGGTCAGTCCCAGCTCAATCAGCGTCTGTTGCTGGTTCTGCGGATCGACCCGCAGTGCGGGCCAGGGCAGTGCCGGGAGGCAGTGGTTATCCTTCATCTGCTCCCTGGGGTAGGCCAGCGAGACGTAGCGTTCCACCATCAACGGGAAATCGGTCTTGTTACGGCGTAGATCATTGAGCAGGCCATAGCGGGATTCGCCCTTCCAGCCGGTGCGTTTTTTGATACCGGCAAACAGCGGGATCAACGCCGATTTGAGCGAATTGGGCTGAATAATGGCCCAGTCGTAGCCTGTTGTTGCCAGCTGCCGGCCCAGCCGAAAGCGCTCGGCCAGCTTCAAGTCACCATGGCCCAGCGGCATCACAATGGCCTTGTCCACTTCGGGCATGCGCTCCAGCAGAGCGCAGCACCAGGCCGGTGCCATCACATGCAGCTCGGCATCGGGATGCTGTTTTTTCAGGGTGATGTACAGGCTCTGAGACATCACCATGTCTCCGACCCAGGATGGGCCTATTACCAGAATTTTCATGATGTTGGCACTTTGTCTTTGATGGCATGGGATTATACAATCGGCGGCTGGTCCTCTCCATGGTAACGCGTAGTGTTTAGACGATTCATCTCCCGATCACAGTTATTCAGAGATCAGCTGCGCCGCAAACTGGGTAAACTGTGGTTCGACCGGCCCTCTCGGGGAGCTGATCTTGCTCAGGTGAAGCGGGTTTTGCTGGTTCGCTGGGACGCCAAGATTGGTGACTCAATTGTCTCCTCGTTCTTTTTTAGGGAGTTGCGGCGGTTTCGTCGGGATATTCAAATTGATGTGATCACGGCTCCTCATATGGCATCGCTTTACCAGGAACATTTTGGTGTGGATCATGTCATCTGCTGCAAGAAACGGCCGAGTTATACCGAGCTGAAAAAACTGGCATTCGAAACAGGGCCGGTGGATCTGGTGATCCATCTCGGTAAACACTTGAAAATGAAGGATATCTATTTTCTTCGCTGCCTCGATGCCGACAATGTAATGGGGCTGGATGATGAGCTTGAGCTCATTAATCTGAAACTGGGAAATGCCACTGCAGGCCAGCATTTTTCCGACAAGTTCGCTCATGCGCTTGAACTGCTGGGGGCTTCTGAATATGACCGGGAATATATTATTCCTGAAGACGTGGCCCGGCGTCAGCATGTTCTGCTGGAGTGGCCTGATGCACCTGTTGTGGCATTGAATCCGTATGGGAGCGGCAGCAGCCGGCGCCTGAATTTTGACTCGGTATCCATGCTGGTGACGCTAATCTCCGATTATTTTCCTCACTGGAAGGTATGCCTGATGTCGACACCCGACACCAAGCAACAGACAGAAGAGTGGTGCGACCTTCTTGGAAGAGAATGGGTATTTACGGTCAAATGTAGCGAAACCATTCAAGATGCGATTGAAATCATTCGACTCTCGAAAGCCGTTATCTCTGTTGATACCGCTATAGTGCATATTGCCAGTGGTCTGAAAAAGCCACTACTTGGCCTTTATAATGAGGACAGAGAAAATTTCTCTGAGTGGAACCCAGGTACTAACCTCGCTAGTGTTGTGTTTGCTCGGTTAGATAGTAACGAGATTCAGGATATTAATAATCTTGACCCAATAGCTTGCCGTGAAGCCTTAAAATCATTGTCCGGAGCGAGTGTTTAAGTAAATTTACTGAAGCTGACATTAAAATGTCAGCTTCTCATTCCATGAAATATTATCTTTTATTTTTCTGGCGGGAATGCCCGCTGCAATAGTGTTTCTTTTATGCTTTCCGGTGACAACTGAATTGGCACCTATAACACATTCCTGTTCTATTTCGGCGCCTTTAAGAACCATGACATTTTCTGAAATCCAAACGTGATTACCTATGGTAATGTTCTCAGCATGATTGATTCGCTGACCATTTTCATAAATATCATGCCCGTCACTGGTCAGCATCATTACGTTATGAGCAAGAAGGCAATCTCTGCCAATGGTCAGTGTGGTTCCTCTTTCTCTACAAGATAACTTGCAACTTCCGGTATTGACTGTTCCCGCCCCAATATGAATAGTGCAGTCCTCGCCGAGGATCTCAATTTTCATGTTCCTTAAATTACAGTTTTCACCAATGAATAGAGAGTTGTTTTTTCCTTTGATAAAGATTTCACATCCCCTGATTCTTGTGGAAGAATGAATTTCTAAACGGTTGTCAGGCTGAATTTTTATTTTGTTCCTGAACCAGCGCTTTATTTTTTTAATGTTCATTAAATCCCATCATAAAGTACTGAATATCGTTAAGAGTCATTTTTTAGCTTTCCTGAACACATAATCCCCCTTGATCTTTCGCCACAGACCGAACACGTCGGTGCGGGGAAAGATGGCGATACGGCGGATCTGGTAGGGATCTTCGTGCATGGCCAGGGGGCCGCTGTTGGTGGCTACGGCAAAGGGGTAACCCAGCTCTTCGGCCAGTTGCTTGCTGTCGTTGTTGTGAATGCCGAAGGGATAGGCGAACGAGTGGAGCCTGTGTCCCAGTAACTGCTCCAGCTGGGCCTTGTTGTCGGCTATTTCGCTGCGTTGTTGGTCGCGGTCGAGCCGGTCCAGCTTGGGGTGGGTCAGGGTATGACCGCCAAATTCCACCAGGCCGGAATCAGCCATTTCCTTGATCTGGGCCGGGGTCATCAGCTCCACGGCTTTTTCCGGATTATCGGGGTTTTCCACGTCCCAGCGGTTAAAGGTTTCACCGGTCACGGCGTAGATCACCGCCTTGAAGCCGTACTTTTTCAGCAGCGGAAACAGCAGTTCATAGTTGTCCTTGTAGCCGTCGTCCACCGTGATGATGATGTATTTCTTGCCGGCTTCCAGCCGGCTGGCCAGTCCTTTATCGGCGAGATCGGCAAAGGTGAGGGTCTCGTAGCCCAGTCGCTTCAGCAACTTGAAATGCTTTTCCAGCATGTTCACCTGAAGATAGGTGCCGTGTACGCCCTTTTCGCTGTCATCCCGAATAAAGCGGTGATACATGATGATGGGCACTTCCCGCCGCAGCCGGTGCACGATCACGCTCTGATAATGATGTTCCAGCTCGGTGGCCACCGCCTGCAGGTCGTAGGCGGCCTTGACGGTTTCGGCCAGCGTAGTTTGGTCAAACTCGGTTGTCAGCGCGGAGGCAATACGGCCGGGCAAGGCGGCAAAGTCGATATCCAGGTCCTTTGGCCCAATATCACCGAAGTTGCTCGCCATGGCAGCGTCGATGTTGTCGGGAGTCACCAGCCCCACGGCCTCGGCCTCGCCCACGGCGAACACCGGGCGTTGCATCAGGATGGCTTCCATGGCCACCCGGCCGGCGCCAATCACCAGATCGGACCGGGCCATCAGCGCGGGCACGTCCTGCACATAACCAAGAAATTCCACCTGGTTGCGAAAGCGCTCAAACCGCTCGGGGATCTGCGATCCTGAGGCGATTTGTACCCGGTAGCGCTCCAGGTCCAGACACTGATCCAGCAGCCGGTAGCACAGTTCGCCCTTGGGGCCGGTGAGCCGGCCGATAATGCTGACTACCGGCCTGTCGTTGGCGGGTGCCGGAACCGGCCGGTAATGCTCGGTATTGATGCCGTTGCGGCCAATGGCAATCAGCTCAGGCTGCACACCCAGCCCGGTAACCAGTTGATCCCGCACCGCCTCGCACACCGCCAGGGCGCGATCGCCCAGGGCATGAAACTTCTTGCGCGAGGCATGCACCGGCTGGCGGCCATGCACCGTGGTGATCATGGGAGTGCCGGTGAGCTTGCAGGCCACGTAGCAGCTCCAGCTTGAGGCGCGGCTGTGGGCATGCACCAGCTGAATACGGTGTTTTTTAATCAGGTAAACCAGGTAGCCCACATGCCAGAAGCGGCGGGGAATGCTGCGCTTGTTAAAGCGCAGTTTGAAAAAGGCTCCCCGGTGCGGCTTGGTCAGGGTGTCGGAGACATAAAACACTCGGTGGCCGCGTGCGGTTAGCGCATCGCCCACCGTGGTGGCGTATACCTCTGCGCCGGTCACCTCGAGCTGAGACAACGCCATCAAAATGTTCATGGTGTGCCTTATTTATTCAGCCAGGCCATGTAGTCGGCCACCCCTTCCGCCACGGTTTTGAACTCGTGGGGGTAGCCGGCGGCGCGCAGCTTGGTGAGATCCGCTTCGGTAAAGCTCTGATAGCGGCCCTTCAGGTGGTCGGGGAAGGGGATGTATTCGATTTCACCCTTGCCGTGAAAGTGAATCACCGCCTCGGCCACGTTCCGGAAGGGCTCGGCGCGGCCGGTGCCGCAGTTGAAGATGCCGGACACCTCGGGGTTCTGCCAGAACCAGAGGTTGACCTGGCACACGTCGCCCACGTAGATGAAGTCGCGCATCTGGCCGCCGTTGTCAAAACCGTCACAACCTTCAAACAGCTTGGGGTTTTCGCCCTTGTGCAGCTGGGTGTTGAGGTGGAAGGCCACGCTCGACATGCTGCCCTTGTGCTGCTCGCGGGGGCCGTACACGTTGAAGTACTTGAGGCCCACCACCTGGGAAGTGATCTCCGGCATCAGGCGGCGCACATACTGGTCGAACAACTGTTTGGAGTAGCCGTACACGTTGAGCGGCTGCTCGTATTGCGGCTCTTCGATGAAGTTGTCGTTGCGCCCGCCGTAGGTGGCGGCGGAAGAGGCGTAAATGAACGGAATTTCCCGCTCCAGGCAGTAGTGCAGCAGATCCTTGGAGTACTCGTAGTTGTTCTCCATCATGAACTTGCCGTCCCACTCGGTGGTGGCCGAGCAGGCACCTTCATGGAAGATCACTTCGATGCCGCCCCATTCCTCGAACTCGTCGCCGGACACGATGCGGTGCAGGAACTCGTCCTTGTCCAGGTAATCGGCGATGGTCAGGTCAACCAGGTTGACGAACTTGGTGCCGTCGGTCAGATCGTCGATCACCACCACGTCGGTGCGGCCTTGCTCGTTCAGGGTTTTTACCAGGTTGCTGCCGATAAAGCCGGCACCGCCAGTTACAATGATCATCGCAGTCTGCCTCTTGCTGGCCGAACCGAATGTTCGGCTGTTCGAACAAAAATTGCCGCCAGTTTACCACGCCTCAGCCGCGAAAAACTAACCCGAAGGACGGGTGGCGCTGACCGTTGCCGGCAGGCTCGGGCACGGAACCCCTTCTATTATTCGAGTGTCACTGTGGTAGGGCCTGGAGAAGCCTTTCCGGTGCATCAGTGTTGCACACCACCCATCAGCCCCGGGGAAAGGACTCGAGTTGAACCAGATCCTGGCACATTATCGGGTTCTGGCGGTCGAACCCGGTGATCCCTTTCACAAATAGTGTGAACTGGTGGAATAAATTATGAGTATCCCGGGGTGAGGTAGTAAAATGGTCTGAATTAAACCCAGATAGCCACATGGAAAACGGGAGTTTGTTATGTCGTCGGCATTTTATGCTCACTTAAGCGAGCAGCTGGAAAACACCAAAGCGGAAGGACTCTATAAAAAGGAAAGGGTGATTACGTCTCCCCAGAGCGCCGCCATTCACGTGGGCGAGCAGGAGGTGATTAACTTCTGCGCCAACAACTACCTGGGCCTGGCCAATCATCCGGCACTGGTCGAGGCGGCGCAGCAGGGCCTGCAAAGCCATGGTTTCGGCATGGCCTCGGTCCGCTTTATCTGCGGTACCCAGGATCTGCACAAGCAGCTGGAAGCCGAACTGTCGTCCTTTCTCGGCATGGAGGACACCATTCTTTATACCTCCTGTTTCGATGCCAATGCCGGCCTGTTTGAAACCCTGCTGGGTCCGGAAGACGCCATTATTTCCGATGCACTGAACCATGCCTCCATCATCGACGGCGTGCGCCTGTGCAAGGCCAAACGCTACCGCTACGCCAACAACAACATGGCCGAGCTTGAAGCCTGCCTGCAACAGGCCGAGGCCGATGGTGCCCGTTTCAAGCTGATCGCCACCGATGGCGTCTTCTCCATGGACGGTGTGATCGCCAACCTCAAGGCCATCTGCGATCTGGCGGACCAGTACAATGCGCTGGTGATGGTGGACGACTCCCACGCCGTGGGCTTTGTCGGCGAGCAGGGGCGGGGCACCCATGAATACTGTGAGGTTATGGGCCGGGTCGATATCATCACCGGCACCCTTGGCAAGGCCCTGGGCGGCGCGTCCGGCGGTTATACCTCGGGCAAAAGGGAAGTGATCGACTGGCTGCGCCAGCGCTCCCGGCCTTACCTGTTTTCCAACTCGGTGGCCCCGGCCATTGTTGCCGCTTCCATCAAGGTGCTGGAAATGCTGAAAAACGGCGACGATCTGCGGCAGAAGGTACGGGAAAACAGCGATTACTTCAGAGAGAGAATGACCGCCGCCGGCTTTACGCTGGCCGGTCAGGATCACGCCATTATTCCGGTGATGTTGGGCGATGCGGCCCTGGCCTCGCAAATGGCCGACAAGTTGCTGGAAAAGGGCATTTACGTTATCGGCTTTTCCTTTCCGGTGGTGCCCAAGGGCCAGGCTCGCATTCGCACCCAGATGTCGGCGGCCCACAGCCGTGAGCAACTGGACCGGGCCATTGCGGCCTTCACCGACGTTGGCCGTGAACTGGGCGTGATTTGAGGAGACATACCATGAAAGCACTGGCAAAACTGAAGGCCGAGCCCGGCATCTGGATGACCGACGTGCCCGAGCCGGAGCTGGGTCATAACGATCTGCTGATCAAAATCCGCAAAACCGCCATCTGTGGTACCGATATCCACATTTACAACTGGGACGACTGGTCCCGAAAGACCATTCCGGTGCCCATGGTGGTGGGCCACGAATACGTGGGTGAGGTGGTGGCCATCGGCCAGGAAGTGCGTGGTTTCGAGATCGGTGACCGGGTTTCCGGTGAAGGCCACATCACCTGTGGCCACTGCCGTAACTGCCGGGCCGGCCGCACCCACCTGTGCCGCAATACCGTGGGCGTAGGCGTAAACCGGGAGGGGGCTTTTGCCGAATACTTGGTGATCCCGGCCTTTAACGCCTTCAAGCTGCCCGACGAAGTGTCTGACGATCTGGCCGCCATTTTCGACCCCTTTGGCAACGCCGTGCACACCGCGCTGTCGTTCGATCTGGTGGGCGAAGACGTGCTGATCACCGGCGCCGGCCCCATCGGCATCATGGCCGCCGCCGTGGCCCGCCATGTGGGCGCGCGCCATGTGGTGATCACCGACGTGAATGACTACCGCCTGGAGCTGGCCCGCAGCATGGGGGTGACCCGGGCGGTGAACGTGGCCAACGAAAGCCTGAATGATGTCATGGCTGAGCTGGGCATGACGGAAGGGTTTGATGTGGGCCTGGAAATGTCCGGGGTGCCGGCAGCGTTCCAGGACATGCTGGCCAAGATGAACCACGGCGGCAAGGTCGCCATGCTGGGCATTCCGCCTTCCGACATGGCCATCGACTGGAATCAGGTGATCTTCAAGGGGCTGGTGCTCAAGGGCATTTACGGCCGGGAAATGTTTGAAACCTGGTACAAAATGGCCAGCCTGATCCAGTCGGGTCTGGATCTGACTCCCATCATCACCCATCACTTCAAGGTGGACGACTTCCAGCAAGGGTTTGACATCATGCGCTCCGGCCAGTCCGGCAAGGTGATCCTTGACTGGCAGTAAGCTGATGGTGCCTGTTATCCCGCAGTAAGTCGGCTAAAGGGTCTGTTTCACGACACGCTTCGAGCACATCCATGTGTCGCTCGGTAAATGCTATCCCTGGCATTTGATCGGTCGTGAAACAGCTCCCTTTAGTCTCTTTGTCAGCAAAAGTTTGTCCTGCATATGCTGTCCTCTGCCCATCACCCATCACCCATCACCTGGACTGGCCCGAAAAAAGTAGACACCTTCATTTAATGAGAAGGTGTTATGAAGTACAAACCCCACCGTCACTTTAGCGATGCATTCAAACGTGAGGCCGTCGAGGCCTCGCTATCCACCACAGAGACACAAGCTCAGCTTGCTGGCAGACTCGGGATCCATCCTAACCAATTGAGTCGCTGGCGCAGAGAGTGGATCATGACCAAGAAATCATCTGACAAAGCAGTTGAAAACATCGGACCAGAAAAAAGTTTGCAGGATCTGGAGCGTGAAAATGCTCGACTGAAGAAGCTGCTTGAACGAAAAGAGCTGGAGAACGAAATCCTAAAAAAGGCGCAAGAGTACTTCGCCAAGCACAGCAAGTAAGGTTTGCCTTTATCGAGGCTCACCGAAGTCAACGCTGGCGGGTCTCGATAATGTGTGAAGTACTCAATGTGTCACGAGCGGGATATTATCGTTGGCGAGCACGTCAGCATGCTCCGGGAGAACGTGTCATCAAGCGACAAACTCTGAAAACCTTCCTGCTCGAGCGAGCCAGGCAACAGAAGAATGTGCCGGGTTATCGCAAGCTGTGGCTGGAAGCACGGGATGCCGGGTTCTGCTGCGGCAAGAACCAGGTTCAGCGCTTGCTGAGAGACGCTGGTTACCATTCATGCACGGCTCTTAAAGCAGGGTATCAAAAGCCGACATCATTCTTGCCTGTGCTACCGAACTTGCTGAATCGCCGCTTCTCGGTTGGTGCGGCAAATCGAGTCTGGGTATCAGATATTACTCAAATCCGGTGCCACGAAGGCTGGCTCTACATCGCAGTAGTCCTGGACCTGGGTACACGTCGCGTGGTGAGCCGAGCCATGGGTGCCATCAATAGCGCCCAGCTGGTGCTGGAGGCCCTTGAGCAGGCATGGCAACATCAGCGGCCAGATGGGACACAGTTGTTGTTCCACTCTGACCAGGGGAGTCAGTATCGCAGCGAAGAGGTGATGAGATGGCTCACTACACGGGGAATCACCATCAGCATGTCTCGGCGAGGTAACTGCTGGGATAACGCCTGTTCGGAAAGCTTCTTCGCGCTGCTCAAGAAGGAATGGACACATCCATTAGGAATGCTCGAAGAGACGAAATGGCAGATGAAGTCCGGTATTATACGGACGAGTATTACCCGAAAGTGCGGCGCCACATGGCGCTGGGAGGAATAACTCCCAATGCCTACGCAGCTGCCGCTTAACTTAAGTGTCTACTTTATCGGGGCCACTCCAACCCATCACCCATCACCCATCACCCCTCACCCCTCACTCCCGAGTCCCCGGCCTCAATCTGCCCCCGGTCCCATTCGAAGCATTTTCCCCTTGTGCTAATTTCGTACAAGGGTTAGAACTGATGACGACGGCCGGAGCCGTTCCGGCTACCCCTGTTCGAATAGAGGATGTTCGTATGGTGACAAGGAATAAAAAGGTGGTCGCAATGGCGGTGTTCGCGGCCCTGGGATACGGCGCGGCGTTTTCCGCTCAGGCCGAGACCATCAAGATTGCCATTGCCGGCCCCATTACCGGTCCGGTCGCCCAGTATGGCGACATGCAATTTACCGGCGGGCGCATGGCGGTGGAGCTGCTCAACAAGTCCGGCAAACTGGGGGAGCATACCCTGGAAGCGGTGGAATACGACGACGCCTGTGATCCCAAGCAGGCGGTGGCGGTGGCCAACCGCATCGTCAACGACGGCATTCAGTTCGTGGCCGGCCATCTGTGCTCCGACAGCACCCTGCCGGCGTCCGATGTCTACGACGACGAAGGCATTCTGATGGTGACCCCGGCGTCAACCAATCCGGTGATCACCGAGCGCGGGCTGGAATTCGTGATGCGTACCATCGGCCTCGACAGTGATCAGGGCCCGACCGCTGCCCATTATATCGTGGAGCAGATCAAGCCCGAGCGCATCGCCATCATTCACGACAAGAAGCAATACGGTGAAGGCCTGGCCTCCAGCGTGCGCGATGCACTCAAGGAAGCCGGCGCCAACGTGGTGGCCTATGAAGGCATTACCTCCGGCGACAAGGACTTCTCGGCGCTGATCGCCAAGCTGCAGCGGGAGCAGGTGGACTTCGTCTATTACGGTGGCTACCACCCGGAGCTGGGGCTGATTTTGCGCCAGTCTGCCGAGAAAGGCTTCAAGGCCCGCTTTATGGGGCCGGAAGGCGTGGGCCATAAAGACATTACCTCCATTGCCGGCGACGCTTCTGAAGGCCTGCTGGTGACCCTGCCCAAGAAATACGATCTGGATCCGGCCAACGCCGATATCGTGGCGGCCATTCAGGCCAAAGGAGAAGATCCCACCGGTCCCTTTGTGTGGACCACCTATGCCGCGATAGAGGCCATTGCCGAGGGCATCAAGCGGGCCGGCACCGATCCGGAAGCGGTGGCCACGGCCCTGCGGGCCGAGCCGGTCGACACCGTGATGGGCCCGCTGTCCTGGGATGAAAAAGGCGATCTCAAGGGCTTTGAGTTCGGTGTATTCGCCTGGCACAAGGACGGCACCTCCACCCAGCTGTAACGGCCTACAACACCATCATCGTCACCAGGCGGGGATTACCCGCCTGCATCGACGGCGCTCATTGTGCTACGACAAGGAAAGGTTGTATGTCCGAGCCCATACTCTATTTTATTCAGCAGCTGCTTAACGGCCTGACCATCGGCAGCACCTATGCCCTGATCGCCATCGGTTACACCATGGTGTATGGCATTATCGGCATGATCAACTTCGCCCATGGCGAGGTGTACATGATCGGGGCCTATGCGGCCTTTATGGTGATGACGGCGCTGACCATGCTCGGCATCGACAGTACCGCCCTGCTGCTGTGTACCGCCTTTCTGGTGAGCATTGTGCTGACCAGTGTGTACGGTTATTCCATCGAGCGGGTGGCCTACCGGCCGCTGCGCCATAGCAAACGGCTGATTGCGCTGATCTCCGCCATCGGCATGTCCATCTTTTTGCAGAACATGATGCGTCTGGCGCAGGGCTCCCGGGATATCGCCATCCCTTCGCTGTTGCCCGGTGGCTGGAGCTTTGGCAATGAGGGCTTTCAGGCCACCCTGTCCTACATGCAGCTGATCATCTTTGTGGTGACCTTTATCACCATGACGGTGCTGTCGCTGTTTATCTCCCGCTCGCGCATGGGCCGGGCCTGCCGCGCCTGTGCCGAGGATCTGAAAATGGCCAACCTGCTCGGTATCAACAGCAACAGCATCATTGCCTTGACCTTTGTGATTGGCGCGGCGCTGGCGGCGGTGGCCGGGGTACTGCTGGGCTCTTATTACGGCGTGATCAACCCCTACATCGGCTTTATTGCCGGGCTCAAGGCCTTTACCGCCGCCGTGCTCGGCGGCATTGGCAGCATTCCCGGCGCCGTACTCGGCGGCTTGCTGCTGGGCGTGACCGAAGCCATGACCGGCGCCTACTTCAGCACCGAATACAAGGACGTGGTGTCCTTCGGCCTGCTGATCTTCGTGCTGCTGTTCATGCCCACCGGCATTCTGGGCAAACCGGAGGTGGAAAAGGTATGAGCCGACTCAAACCCTCTCTGATTGCCGTCGGACTGTTTCTGCTGCTGGCGGGCTGGCTGCTGGGATTCCGCCTGGAAACCGAGGGCACCCGGCTGGTGGTGTCCAACCGGCTCGACGCCAGCTGGCAGTGGCTGGCGCTGGGCGCCGGTCTGGTGTTTCTGGCTCAGCTGTTTACGGAGCAGTGGCGCAAGCCCTTTCGTTATCTCTCGGACCGCAAGGGCAACTTCGCCCTGCCGGCCCCCGAGGAGCAGCCCTGGCTGTACCGCATCGTCACCGTGCTGGTGCTGGCCGCCCTGCTGGTGTGGCCCTTTATGGGCTCGCGCGGCGCCGTGGATCTGGCCACGCTTACGCTGATCTACGTCATGCTGGGGCTGGGGCTCAACGTGGTGGTGGGTCTGGCCGGCCTGCTCGATCTGGGCTATGTCGCCTTTTACGCCGTGGGCGCCTACAGCTACGCCCTGCTCAACGCCTACTTCGGTTTCGATTTCTGGACCTGCCTGCTGATTGGCGGCGCCCTGGCGGCCACCTTCGGTTTTTTGCTGGGCTTTCCGGTGCTGCGGCTGCGGGGGGACTACCTGGCCATCGTGACCCTGGGCTTTGGCGAGATCATCCGCATTCTGCTCAACAACATGACCGAGCTGACCGGCGGCCCCAACGGCATTGCCGGCATACCCAAACCCACCCTGTTCGGGCTGGAGTTCGAGCGCCGGGGGGACAACACCTTTCACGAGTTTTTCGGCATTGCCTACAACTCCGGACACAAGGTGATCTTTTTGTACCTGCTGGCACTGGTGCTGGTGGTATTGACCATCTTTATCATCAACCGCCTGCTGCGCATGCCGCTCGGGCGGGCCTGGGAGGCGCTGCGCGAGGACGAAATCGCCTGCCGCTCCCTCGGGCTCAACCCGACGCTTATCAAGCTCAGCGCCTTTACTATCGGCGCCGCTTTTGCCGGTTTTGCCGGCTGCTTCTTTGCCGCCCGCCAGGGTTTTATCAGCCCCGAGTCGTTTGTGTTCATTGAGTCGGCCATCATTCTCGCCATTGTGGTGCTGGGGGGCATGGGCTCGCAGATTGGGGTGGTGCTGGCGGCGGTCATCATGACCATATTGCCCGAGCTGACCCGGGAGTTTAACGAGTACCGCATGTTGCTGTTTGGCCTGCTGATGGTGCTGATGATGATCTGGCGGCCTCAAGGGTTGCTGCCCATGCATCGCCCCCACCTGGAGCTGAAATCATGAGCGAGTTGCTGAAGGTATCCGGTCTCACCATGCGCTTTGGCGGCCTGGTGGCGGTGGACGGGGTGGCGCTCGCCATGGACGAGCGGCAAATCGTTTCCATCATTGGCCCTAACGGCGCCGGCAAGACCACGGTGTTCAACTGCCTGTCGGGCTTTTACCGGCCCAGTGGTGGCACGGTGCGCTTTCGCGGTCAGACCATCGCCGGTCAGCCGGGCCACAAAATTGCCCGGTTAGGGATGGTGCGTACCTTTCAGCACGTGCGCCTGTTCAAGGAAATGACGGTGCTGGAGAACCTGCTGGTGGCCCAGCATGCTCATCTGAATACCCATTTTCTCGCCGGCCTGCTGAAAACCCCCGGTTTTCGCCGGGCCGAGCGGGAAGGGCTGCAGCGGGCCCATTACTGGCTGGAAAAGGTCAACCTCACCGACTTTGCCAACCGCGCCGCCGGTAACCTGGCCTATGGCCAGCAACGACGGCTGGAGATCGCCCGCTGCATGGCGGCCCGGCCGGCGTTGCTGATGCTGGACGAGCCGGCGGCCGGGCTCAATCCCTTTGAAACCCAGGAGTTGAACCGGCTGATCCGGGATCTGCGGGACAATGAAGGGGTCAGCGTGCTGCTGATCGAGCACGACATGAAGCTGGTGATGGACATTTCCGATCATATCTACGTGGTCAACCAGGGCCGGCCCCTGGCCGACGGCAGCCCCGAGGCGGTGCGCAGCCATCCCGACGTGATCAACGCCTACCTGGGAGAAGCCTGATGCTGCATGTCGATAATATCTGCGCCCATTACGGCAAGATACAGGCGCTGGAAGACGTGACGGTGCATATCGAGCAGGGGGAGATCGTGACGCTGATCGGCGCCAACGGCGCCGGCAAGACCACCCTGATGATGTCCATTTGTGGCGATCCCCGGCCGTCCCGGGGCCGGGTGGTGTTTGAGGGGCAGGATCTGTCCGGGCTGGATACCGCCGCCATCATGCGCCGGGACATCGCCATTGTGCCGGAAGGGCGGCGTATCTTCGCCCGGCTCACGGTGGAGGAAAACCTGCACATGGGCGCCTTTTTCGTGGACAGGCGCGAGCATGCCGGCCTGATGGCCGAGGTGTTTGCCATGTTTCCCCGGCTGAAGGAGCGGCGCCACCAGCGTGCCGGCACCATGTCCGGGGGCGAGCAGCAGATGCTGGCCATTGGCCGGGCGCTGATGAGCCGGCCCCGGCTGTTGCTGCTGGACGAGCCGTCCCTGGGGCTGGCGCCCATCATCATCAATCAGATCTTCGACACCATTGCCCGGCTGCGCAAAGAAAAGGGCATGACCATCTTCCTGGTGGAGCAAAACGCCAACCAGGCGTTGAAGCTGGCCGACCGGGGCTATGTGCTGGAAAACGGCCGGGTGGTGCTGGCCGACACCGGTGCCGCCCTGCTGGTGAACGAACGGGTGCGCAACGCCTATCTGGGCGGCTGAGGCTGAATTGGGTACACTGGCTGCCACATTATCGAGGAGGAATTCATGGATCAGTTTGCCCATATTTCGGTGGACGACGCCCACATCATGCTGAGCGAAGGCCGGGCCCGGCTGGTGGATATTCGCGACCCCCAGTCCTTTGCCCTGGCGCACGCCGAGGGTGCCTTTCACCTGACCAACGACAGCCTGGTGAGCTTTACCAATGAGGTGGATTACGACGTGCCGGTGATCGTGATGTGTTATCACGGCATCAGCAGTCAGGGCGCGGCCCAGTATCTGGTGAATCAGGGCTTTGAGGAAGTCTACAGCCTGGACGGCGGCTTTGAGGCCTGGCGCCGCAGTCAGCCGGTGGTTGGCCAGTCGTGAAGGCGCTGCTGGTGCTCGACGATCCGCGCCGGGCCCAGGCCTTTGTGGACTACCTGAGTGAGCTCGGTCTGCACTGCGAGCTCACTCAGGACGATAACGGTCATGTGCATATCTGGCTGGTAGACGAAGCCCGCTTTGAGGAGGCCCACCGGGAAGCGAAGCGCTTTCTGGCCGAGCCCTTTCACCCCCGCTATCAGGAAGCATCGTGGAAGCGGGGCGACAGCCACGCCCGCTTTGCCGACGGACCACCGCAACGCGGCTGGGCAAGCGACCTGCTGCGCCAGACCGGCCCGGTGAACCTGCTGGTGCTGCTGGCCTGCCTGCTGGTTTATGGCCTGAGCTGGCTGGGGTTGCCCATGTTCGGGGTGCTGTCCTTTCCGCCCCGGCTGGACGGGCTGCTGGGCGCGGAGTTCTGGCGTGTTTTTACCCCGGCGCTGATGCATTTTTCCCTGATGCACCTGGTGTTCAACCTGTTCTGGTGGTGGTACCTGGGCGGCATGGTGGAAAGGCGCCTCGGCAGCAGCAAGCTGCTGGTGCTGTTGCTGGTGGCGGCGGTGCTGCCCAACCTGCTGCAGTTCTGGGCCAGTGGTCCGCGCTTTGGTGGTTTGTCGGGGGTGGTGTATGCGCTGCTGGCCTACGTCTGGTTCAGCGGCCGGCTCAACCCGGCCCGGGGTATCGGCCTGCCCGACGGCATGGCGGTGTTTATGGTGGTATGGCTGGTATTGGGCTTTGCCGATCTGCTGGGGACGCCGGTGGCCAACATGGCTCACCTGGGCGGTGCCCTTATCGGCCTGCTGCAGGCCTGGCTCGATAACCGGCGCCGGGCGGCTTACTGATAGAGAAATTTGGTGAACAGCAGGCGGCGAATCGGGGTTTGCCCGGCTTCCTGCAACAGCAAATCGTTGAGCCGCTGCCGGCCCTCATCGGCCAGGGCGGTACGGGCCGGCAGGGAGCGGATTTCCTGCCGGTTTTTTTCCGCCAGCAGGTCGTTGAGCGCATCCCGCAGCAACGGCATATTGTTTTCCACCAGCGGCAGCTGCTCCGGCCGTTCCAGCATCAGATCCACCGCCACCCGCACATAGCCGAGGTTTTGTCCGGAATGCTGGTAGTTGGTAATAATGTCCGGCGTCATGGTGTAATATATGGGCCCGGCGGGCTCCGCCGCCTCTTCCTGTGCGCTGAGCGGGCCCGAGGCCGCCAGCAGCAGGCAGAAGGCAAGTAACCGAAACATATGAGTCTCCGACAAAGTGAGAGCGGGCATTGTTTAAATATTTGTCGGTCCGGTCAAGTCCATCGGCCGTTTTCTGTATCATGGCCCGAAAAAGCGGTGCTGGTGTTGCCGCCGAAGCAGGACCCAATACCTTGTTATGTCTTTGTCATTTCACCCCACAACCATGACGCCCAGCCTCGACAGTGACTGGCCATGGGGACATTCAGCGCCGGCGTCGCCCCTGTTGTGCGACTGGTTGTATGAACCGGGTTCGCTGACCCAGCGGCTGCGTCGTCACAGCAACGATTTTTGTGTGCGTGTGCTGGCGGAGGCGGTGCTGCGCCCGCTCACGCCGGATCAGGCGGCCCTGCTCCATACCGAACAGGGCTATTGCCGGGAGGTACTGCTGCTGTGTGACGGCGTGCCCTGGGTGTATGCCACCTCGCTGTATTCTTCTGCCACTCAGGCGGCGCTGCCGGCGCTGGGCGGGCTGGGCTCCCGGGCGCTGGGTGAGCTGATGTTCGAAGCGCCGGATCTGCAACGTACGCCGTTTGAGCTGGCGCGGCTCGACTCCAGGGCCTATCACCGTCTGGCGGCACGAGCCGGATTGACGACTGCTGCGCCCGCCACCGGCCCCTGGGCCCGCCGCTCCGCCCTCAGCACCGGCCTGGCCCGGGTGCTGGTGACCGAACTCTTTCTGCCGGCCTCGGCTCCCTATCAGGAAACCGTATCATGACCACGCTGACCTCTCCTTCCCGCCCGCGCTGGCGCGCCTATCTGGCCCTGGCCCGGCTCGACAAGCCCATTGGCACCCTGCTGCTGCTGTGGCCTACCTTGTGGGCACTGTGGATTGCCGCCGGTGGGTTGCCCTCTCCCTGGCTGCTGGTGGTGTTTGTGGCCGGGGTGTTTTCCATGCGCTCCGCCGGCTGCGTGATCAACGACTATGCCGATCGCCATATCGACGGTCACGTCAAGCGCACCCATGCTCGGCCGTTGCCGGCGGGTGAGCTCACCGAGCGTCAGGCGCTGAGCTTTTTTGCCCTGCTGGTGGGCCTTTCCTTTTTACTGGTGCTGACCACCAACGCACTCACCATTGGCCTGGCCTTTGCCGGCCTGTTCTGGGCGGCGCTTTACCCCTTTATGAAGCGCTTTACGCATCTGCCCCAGCTGTTTCTGGGCATCGCCTTCTCCTGGGCCATTCCCATGGCCTTTGCCGCCCAGGCCAACAGCCTGCCCGCCGGGCTCTGGCTGCTGTTTGGCGCCAACCTGACCTGGACCGTGGCCTATGACACCATGTATGCCATGGTGGACAGGGACGACGACCTCAAGATAGGAGTGAAGTCCACCGCCATTCTGTTTGGCCGGCGCGACAAGCTGATCGTCGGCCTGCTGCAGCTGGTTACCCTGCTGCTGCTGGTGGCCGCGGGCCGGGTATTTGAACTGGCCGCGCCCTTTTACTGGGGCCTGCTGGCGGCCGCCGGGCTGTTTGTGTATCAGCAGCGGCTGATCCGCGATCGGGAGCGCATGCCCTGTTTTCGTGCCTTTCTCAACAACAACTACGCCGGCATGGCGGTTTTCGCCGGCCTGGTGCTGGCGCTGTGGTAACCAGGCGGATAGGTGAGCCTGAACAGGGAGGTACTTGCAGCGTGTCGGGAAGTTGCCCCTTTATTCAACCTTCACTATGTCTGCAGACGGGGTGAGGCTTTGGGGCTTGCTCTGGACTCATTACTGGATATACTGACAGTTAACTGTATAAACAGACAGGTTTCATCATGAAGGCCCTTACTCCCCGCCAGTCTCAGGTGCTGGACATCATCAAGGAACACATTCAGCAAACCGGCATGCCCCCCACCCGGGTGGAAATTGCCAAGGTGCTGGGTTTCAAATCCGCCAATGCGGCGGAAGAGCACCTCAAGGCGCTGGCCAAAAAGGGCGTGATTGAAATCATGCCCGGCACCTCCCGGGGCATTCGCCTGGCCGGCGAGGAAGCGGAAGAAGAGCAGGGCCTGCCGCTGGTGGGCAGAGTGGCCGCCGGTGAGCCGATACTGGCCCAGCAGCACATTGAAAGCCATTACCGTCTCGATCCCGGCCTGTTTCACCCCTCGGCGGACTTTCTGCTGCGGGTACAGGGCATGAGCATGAAGAATATCGGCATCATGGACGGCGACCTGCTGGCGGTGCACAAGACCCAGGAGGCCCGCAACGGCCAGGTGGTGGTGGCGCGGCTCGACGACGAAGTGACCGTCAAACGCTTTCAACGCAAGGGCAGCAAGGTCAGCTTGCTTCCCGAGAACGAGGAATTGTCGCCCATCGAGGTGGATCTGCGCACCCAGGAGCTGATTATTGAAGGCCTGGCCGTGGGCGTCATCCGTAACGGCGATTTCTGAAAGAACCCCTTGTTCTGGCAGGCCGGCCCCTTCAGGCTGGCCTGCCAGTCCCCAGTCCCCAGTCCCCAGTCCCCAGTCCCCAGTCCCCAGTCCCCAGTCCCCATTTCTTTATATTTTACATTTCCTTAACTGCTGCTTTACTTAGAGTCAGCCGAATGGAAGGGATGCGGTCGTTCGGCTGATACCGATGCCCAATTCAAGTGCTCCGGTTTACAGGACGAAACGATGGGGGTGCACGTGAAGCCGATTTTGCTGCTGTTGTCCTTGCTGACAACCCTGCCCGTGGGGGCGCAAACCCGCCTCAACATGACCGAAGGGGTCACCGAAATCAGCCAGAAGGTGTATGGCCTGCACATGACCATTCTCACCATCTGTGCGGTGATCGGCCTGCTGGTATTCGGGGTCATGTTCTGGGCCATTATTCACCACCGCAAGTCCAAGGGGGCCCGGGCGGCCCAGTTTCACGAAAGCACCAAAGTTGAAATTCTCTGGACCCTGGTTCCCTTTCTGATCCTGATTGCCATGGCCATTCCCGCCACCAACACCCTGGTGGCGATGGAAGATGCCTCCGAGTCGGATCTGACTGTACAGATCACCGGCTCCCAGTGGAAATGGCATTACCGCTATTTTGACGAAGAGGTGGAGTTTTACAGCCTGCTGGCCACCCTGCCGCAACAAATCAGCGGCCAGGTGGGCAAGGGCGAAAACTACCTGCTGGAAGTGGATTATCCCCTGGTGCTGCCCACGGATCGCAAGGTGCGTTTTCTGATCACCTCCGACGACGTCATTCACTCCTGGTGGGTGCCGGCCTTTGCGGTGAAAAAGGATGCCATCCCCGGCTTTATTAACGAGGCCTGGACCCGCATTGATCAGCCCGGCCTGTATCGCGGCCAGTGCGCCGAGCTGTGCGGCAAGGATCATGGCTTTATGCCCATCGTGGTGGATGCCCGTACCCCCGAGGAGTTTGACGGCTGGCTGGCGCAGATCAAGGCCGAGCAGACCGCCGCCAAAGCCGCCGAGCAGGAACTGTTGGCCATGGACATGAGCATGGACGAGCTGATGAGCCTGGGTGAGCAGGTGTATCAACGGGCCTGTGCCGCCTGTCACCAAGCCAGTGGCGAAGGCATTCCCGGCGCCTTTCCGGGGCTCAAGGGCAGCGAAATGGTGCTGAACGACAGGGCGGCCCATATCGATATCGTGTTGCACGGCAAGGCGGGCACCGCCATGCAGAGCTTTGACAAGCAGCTGGCGCTCAAGGAGCTGGCGGCGGTGATCACCTATGAACGCAATGCCTGGGGCAACGATACCGGGGACCTGGTGCAACCCAGGGACATTCACCAGGCCAGACAGGGACAATAGGGGGCTGTGATGGCACAGATGGATCGCACGGAGACCGCGGACATTCACCTGGTGGAAGATCATCACCACGGCCCTGCCAGGGGCATTGGCCGCTGGCTGTTTACCACCAACCACAAGGACATCGGCACCCTGTATCTGCTGTTCAGCCTGACCATGTTCCTGCTGGGCGGCGCCATGGCCATGGTGATTCGGGCGGAACTGTTTCAGCCCGGGCTGCAACTGGTGGAGCCCAATTTCTTCAACCAGATGACCACCATGCACGGCCTGATCATGGTGTTCGGCGCCGTGATGCCGGCCTTTGTGGGGCTGGCCAACTGGATGATCCCCATGATGATCGGCGCCCCCGACATGGCGCTGCCGCGCATGAACAACTGGAGTTTCTGGATACTGCCCTTTGCCTTTGTGCTGATGCTGAGCTCGCTGTTTGTGCTCGGCGGCGGCCCCAACTTCGGCTGGACCTTCTATGCGCCGCTGTCCACCACCTATGGCCCCGACAGTACCGCCCTGTTCGTGTTCGCCATTCATATCATGGGCATCAGCTCCATCATGGGCGCGATCAACGTGATTGTTACCATCTGGAACCTTCGTGCGCCGGGCATGAGCTGGATGAAGCTGCCGCTGTTCTGCTGGACCTGGCTGATTACCGCCTTCTTGCTGATCGCGGTGATGCCGGTGCTGGCCGGCGCCGTGACCATGGTGCTGACCGACAAGTATTTCGGCACCAGCTTCTTTGAGGCGGCCGGGGGCGGGGATCCGGTGCTGTTCCAGCATATCTTCTGGTTCTTCGGCCACCCCGAGGTGTACATCATGATACTGCCGAGTTTCGGCATTATCTCGGCCATAGTGCCGGCCTTCAGCCGCAAGCGGCTGTTTGGTTATGCCTCCATGGTATACGCCACCGCCTCCATTGCCGGGCTCAGCTTTCTGGTGTGGGCCCACCACATGTTTACCGTGGGCATGCCGGTGGCGGCGGAGCTGTTTTTTATGTATTGCACCATGCTGATCTCGGTGCCCACCGGGGTCAAGGTGTTCAACTGGGTGGCCACCATGTGGCGGGGCTCGATCAGCTTTGAGGTGCCCATGCTGTTCGCCCTGGCCTTTATCGTGCTGTTTACCATCGGCGGTTTCAGCGGCCTGATGCTGGCCATTACCCCGGCCGACTTCCAGTATCACGACACCTACTTTGTGGTGGCCCACTTCCACTATGTGCTGGTGTCCGGCGCCATCTTTTCGATCATGGCAGCGGCCTATTACTGGATGCCCAAATGGACCGGCCACATGTTTGACGAGCGGCTGGCCAAGTGGCACTTCTGGTGCTCCTTGGTGTCGGTCAATGTGTTGTTCTTTCCCATGCATTTCCTAGGGCTGGGCGGTATGCCTCGGCGGATTCCCGACTATTCGCTGCAGTTTGCCGACATCAATGCCCTGGTCAGCCTCGGCGGCTTCGCCTTTGGTCTGTCCCAGCTGATTTTCGTGGTGGTGCTGGTGAAGTGCATTCGTGGCGGCGAGCGGGCCGAGGCCAAACCCTGGGACGGTGCCGAAGGGCTGGAGTGGACAGTGCCGTCGCCGGCGCCCTACCACACCTTTGAAACGCCCCCCGAGGTGAAATAATGGACGCCGTCCGAAAAGCCAGAAACCTGGGGCTGGTGGCGGTGGCCATGTTTGGCTTTGGTTTTGCGCTGGTGCCCCTGTATGACGTGTTTTGCGACATTACCGGGCTCAACGGCAAGACCGAGGGGACGGCGGCGGCGGCGGCTCAGAGCGTGGACCGGCAGCGGCAGGTCACGGTGGAGTTTGTCACTTACCAGCGGACCGGTCTGGGCGGCGAGTTTTCGCCCTCGGTGCGGCGGCTGCGGGTACACCCGGGAGAGATGCACCGGGTTGACTTCACCGTCACCAATCCGGGAGTGGACAGCCGGGTGCTGCGGGCCATTCCCTCGGTGTCGCCGGGACGGGCGGCGGGGTATCTGCGCAAGACCGAGTGTTTCTGCTTTGAGGAACAGCCGCTGGATGGCCGGGCGAGCGCGGTGATGCCGATGAGCTTTTACGTGGACGAGGCCCTGCCCGCCGACATTGAAGTGTTCACCCTGTCCTACACCCTTTACGACATCAGCGAGCAGGCGGCCGGGCAAGGCTGACAAGGAGGCGAGCATGGCGGTCAAAACGGAAAAATATTATGTGCCGGCACAAAGCCCCTGGCCCGTGGTGGGGGCGCTGGGGCTGTTTCTGCTGGCTGCGGGGGCGGGCATGTGGGCCGCGGGCATTGCCGGTATTGCCGGGCCCGTGGTGTTTGCCGCCGGCACCCTGGTGATGACCATCATGCTGTTCGGCTGGTTTTCCAACGTGATCAGCGAGTCCCATCAGGGCCTGTACAGCGACCAGATGGACCGCTCCTTTCGCCAGGGCATGACCTGGTTCATCTTCTCGGAAGTGATGTTCTTCGGCGCCTTTTTTGGCGCCCTGTTTTATGCCCGGGTGCTGGCGGTGCCCTGGCTCGGCGGCGCCGGCAACAACGCCATGACCCATGAAGTGCTGTGGCCCGAATTCAATGCGGTCTGGCCCCTGCTGACCACCCCGGGGGGCATGGAAACCACCGCCATGGGCTGGCTGGGACTGCCCCTGGTCAACACCATCATACTGCTGACCTCGTCGGTTACGGTGCATGCCGCTCATCTGGCGCTGTTGCAGGAGCAACGCGACCGGCTCAAGGTCTGGCTGGGGGCCACCGTGCTGCTGGGGCTGCTGTTCCTGTCATTGCAGATTTGGGAATACGTGCACGCCTATCAGGATCTGGGGCTGCGGCTCGATTCGGGCATTTACGGCAATACCTTCTTTCTGCTCACCGGTTTTCACGGTGCCCACGTGACCCTGGGCACCCTGATGTTGTTCATCATGTGGCTGCGCGTCAACAAGGGGCATTTTACCCCGGCCCAGCACTTCGGCTTTCAGGCCAGCAGTTGGTACTGGCACTTTGTAGACGTGGTGTGGCTGTGCCTGTTTGTGTTTGTCTATATTTTGTAAGGGCCTGAATGAGGCTCCTTATGGTGTTGGGTTGGGCGTCAGCAGGCCGGTGGCCAGGGCGAGGATCAGCAGCCCCACGATGATCGCGGCCAGCCAGAGGCGGCGGCCGATGTAACGGGCCATCAAGGCCGGGTCCTGCCGGTGCAGTATGGCCCGCAAGCCCAGCATCAGGTTCCCGATCATCAGCAATAACAGCAGCACTATCAGCAGTTTGAGCAGCATGGTTGAACGCATGACAGAAGGATGGACGCCTTGAGTATAGGTAAACGCGGCGGATTACTGGTGCTGACCGCAGTCATGACCGGCCTGATGGTGTTCATGGGCATGTGGCAGTTGTCTCGGGCCGATGAAAAACGCCGGTTGTTACAGGAGTGGAAGCAGCGCAGCCAGATCGAGCTGGAGTTGAAGGAAGCGCTGGCCATGCAAAGCCCTTTTGGCTACCGGCTGCGGGTGGGTGGCGTCTTTCTGGCCGGGGGCGAGCTGTTTCTCGACAATCAGATTGAACAGGGCCGGCCCGGTTACCGGCTGATCCGCCCGCTGCAGACGCCCCAGGGGTTGCTGGCGGTGGACTGGGGCTGGCTGCCGGCGGGTGAGGATCGCCGGCAGTTGCCGCAGGTTGAAATCCTTGATGACACCCCGGTGTTGGTGAGTGGCGCACTGGTGCGACCCTGGCAGCCGCCCCTGTCCCTGGGCGGTGGAGAGCCGGACCCTCAGTCCCGGCGTATTGCCAGCCTGGCCCCTGAACTGCTGGCCAGCCGCTGGGGGCAGCCGGTACTGCCCATGGTGCTGAAAACCGATATGGATACCGGTGGCTGGCAGCCGGTGGTGATGGGGCCGGAAAAGCACCTGGGCTACGCAGTGCAGTGGTTTGCAATGACCGCCGCCATTTGGCTGGCGGCCTGGTGGTGGAACGGGAGGCGGGAATGACACATAAACCGGTATGGGCATTACTGGGGGTTTTTCTGCTGCCACTGGCGCTGGCCTGGCTGGTGCTGGAGCAGGGCTGGTTCAGCGCCGGCACCCGGGGGCATGGCGAATGGGTGGAAGGGCATATCGACCCGGCAACCCAGTGGCGGCTGGTGCTGGCCACCGAAACAGACTGTGACTACTGCGGCCCGGCCGAGCAGCTGCTCAATAACCTGGACCTGGCCCTGGGCCGGGACGGAGAGCGGGTCAGTGTGGTGCAGCAGCCTGCCGCCGGGCCCCTGGAAGCGGGCTTTGTCTATATTGCCGATCCGCCGGGCCTGTTGATCATGCGTTACCCCCTGGCGGGGGATGAGCAGCAGAACGTCAATACCGGCAGATTGTTGCTGCAGGATCTGCGGCGCCTGCTCAAGTATTCCCGGGCCGGGTAGGGGGCAGCATGCAAAAGCTCTGCGCATTCGCCTTTGGGCTGACCCTGGTGGTGGTGGTGCTGGGCGCCTGGACCCGGCTGACCGACGCCGGCCTGGGCTGCCCCGACTGGCCCGGCTGCTACGGTTTTCATTATGTGCCCGCCACCGCCGGCGAGCATGCCCTGGCCGCCGAGCGCTTTCCCGATGCGCCGCTGGAAGTCACCAAGGCCCGCAATGAAATGATCCACCGTTACGCCGCCGGCACTCTGGGGGTAACCATACTGCTGATGGCGCTGTGCTCCCTTAAACCGGCGCACCGCCGGTACCGGTTGCCCGCCTTTTTGCTGCTGGCGCTGGTAATGGGCCAGGCGATACTGGGCATGCTGACCGTTACCCTCAACCTGATGCCGTTTGTGGTCATGGGCCACCTGCTGGGGGGCTTTACCATACTGTCGCTGCTGTTCTGGCTGTGGTGCCGGGGGCGGGCGTATTCCGGCACACGCCCCGATGGGCGTGGCCTGAGCGTGCTGTTCCGGCTGGCGCTGGTGGCACTGGTACTGCAAATTGCGCTGGGCGGCTGGACCGCCGCCAACTACGCGGCCATGGCCTGTACCGAGCTGCCGGTATGCCAGGGCGACTGGGCCAGCCAGTGGCAGTGGAGCGCTTTTCATCCTCATGGTATGCCGGCCGAGAACTACCAGTACGGTGTGCTGAGCCAGGCGGAGCGGGCCACCATTCATGCCGCTCACCGGCTGTGGGCTGTGGTCACGGCGGTGCTGCTGCTGACGCTGGCCTGGCGGCTGGGCCGACGGCCCGGGCTGCGGGGCTGGGGCCTGGCCATGGGGGTCATGGTATTGCTGCAGCTGGCGCTGGGCGTGGCCAATGTGGTGCTGTACCTGCCGCTGTGGGTGGCGGTGGCCCATAATGGGGGCGCCGCTGTGTTGCTGCTGATTTTAACGGGAACGGGAGAGCGCCTGGGGCGCCACAGGGAGGCAATATGGCACGGAGTCTGGCATTACCCGCGGCTGGAACACGAGTCTGGCGGGACTATTTCGCGCTGACCAAGCCCAAGGTGGTGGCACTGATCCTGCTTACCGCCGTGGTCGGCATGTTTCTTACCGAGGTATTGCCGTCCCCCCTGACGGTGGTGGCGGCCACCCTGGGGATCGGGCTGATGGCGGGGGGCGCGGCGGCCATTAATCATGTGCTGGACCGGCGCATTGACATCAAGATGGCGCGCACCCACCACAGGCCGGTGGCCCAGGGGCGGGTGGCCAGCGCGCCGGCACTGGCCTTTGCCTTGGCACTGTCGGCCTCGGGGCTGGCGGTGCTGTTGCTGCTGGTGAATGCCCTCACCGCCTGGCTGACCCTGGCGTCGTTGCTGGGCTACGCCGTGGTGTATACCGTCTGGCTGAAGCGGGCCACGCCGCAGAACATCGTCATTGGTGGCCTGGCCGGCGCCATGCCGCCCTTGCTGGGCTGGACGGCGGTCAGCGGTGAGTTTCATGGTCATGCCCTGTTGCTGGTGATGATCATTTTTACCTGGACGCCGCCCCATTTCTGGGCGCTGGCCATTCACCGGCGGGATGATTACGCCAAGGCGGAGATCCCTATGCTGCCGGTGACCCACGGCATTGAGTTCACCAAAACCTGCGTCTTGCTCTATACCCTGCTGCTGACCCTGGTGTGCCTGCTGCCCTGGGTGGTGGGCCTGTCCGGGCCGGCCTACCTGCTGGGCTCGCTGGCGCTCAACCTGCGCTTTGTGCAGTGGGCCTGGCGGCTCAAGTTTAGACCCGGGCCGCAAACCGCATTACAATGTTTCCGCTTTTCAATCAGTCATCTGATGTGGCTGTTTGTTCTTATTCTGGCGGATCACTGGATAGACTATGGCTAATACGAGCAAGCTGATTTGGTTACTGGCGCTGACCCTGCTGGTGGCGGGCACCCTGAGCGGCGTTGCCTGGTACAACAACCGGGCCGGTACCCTGACCGAGGCGGTGGTGGTCTACCCTGAACCCCGGCCACTCAAGCCCATGACGCTGACCGACGCCAATGGCCAGCCTTTTACCGAGCAGCATTTTCAGGAGCACTGGAGTCTGGTGTTCGTGGGGTATACCTTCTGCCCGGACATCTGCCCTACCACGCTGTCGGATCTGGCCCGCATCTACCCTGAGCTGATCCGGCTGAACGACAGCGTGCAGGTGGTGTTTGTCTCCGCCGACCCTGGCCGGGATACCCCCGAGCGGCTCAAGGCCTACACCGCGCACTTCAACCCGGCCTTTATCGCCGCCACCGCCAGCCACGACACCCTCATGCCGGCGGTGCAGCAACTGGGCCTCATCTACGGCGTGCACGAGCGCGGCGAACAGGATTACCTGGTGGATCACTCCGCCTCCATCGCCCTGGTAAACCCCAGGGGCGAGCTGCACGCCTCGTTCCGCCCGGTGTTTGACGAGGGCAGCGGCATTCCCCTGGTGGACGGCCGGCTGCTGCTGCAGGATCTCGAGCACATCATGACTCGCTGGCGCGGCTGATTTTTTCTCTGTTGTAGCGAGTCTTTCGTGAATATTTCCTTTTTCAATGCCGAACGGCATCGCCGGGTATTTGCCCTGGCGATGCCCATGGTGCTGTCCAATATCACGGTGCCGTTACTGGGGCTGGTCGATACCATGGTGATCGGCCACCTGGAGCAGGCGTATTATCTGGGCGGCGTGGCGGTGGGCGCGACCATCATCAGCCTGCTGTTCTTTCTGCTGGGCTTTTTGCGCATGTCCACCACCGGACTCACCGCTCAGGCTTTTGGTGCCCGAGACGAGCAGCGCCTGCTGAGCGTACTGGTCCGGGCCCTGCTGCTGGCCTGGGGACTGGCCCTGTTACTGTTGCTGCTGCAAGCTCCGATTATCGAACTGGCCTTCAGCCTGGCCGGGGCCAGCGCCGAGGTGGAACACTATGGCCGCCAGTACGTCAGTGTGCGTATCTGGAGTGCTCCGGCGGCGCTGACCAACCTGGTGCTGCTGGGCTGGCTGCTGGGCAACCAGAACGCCAGGGCGCCCATGTGGCTGCTGATCCTCGGTAACGGTGCCAATATTGTGCTCGATATCTGGTTCGTGATGGGCCTGGGCTGGCAGGTCAAGGGCGCCGCCGCCGCCTCTGTGCTGGCGGACTACGCAGCGGCCTTGTTCGGAGCCTGGCTGGTATGGCGCACTCTTGACCGGCGCGGGCTGCGCCCGGCGTTTGGCTTCTGGCGCGAGACCCTGAACGGTGACGCCTTTCGGCGCCTGCTGGGGCTGAACCGGGACATTTTCATGCGCGCCCTCTGCCTGCAGCTGGCCTTTGTGTTCATGACCTTCCAGGGCGCCCGGCTGGGCGACACCGTAGTGGCGGCCAACGCCGTGCTGATGAACTTTCTGATGTTTATTTCCTACGGCATGGACGGCTTTGCCTATGCTGCCGAAGCCATGGTGGGCAGGGCCATTGGCCGGGGCAGCCGAGCGCGGTTCCGGCTGGCCTGTGCCCTGAATCTGTTCTGGGGCGCCCTGATCGCGGTGTTGTTTACCCTGGTGTTCTGGCTGGCAGGCAACAGCCTTGTCGAGCGGATCACCAGCATTCCTGCCGTGCGCGAGCAGGCTTATGGGTTTCTGCCCTGGCTGGTGGCCATGCCGCTGGTGTCCTGCTGGTGTTTTGTGCTGGACGGCATTTTTATCGGCGCCACCCAGGGGCGGGCCATGCGCAACATGATGCTGGTGTCCACCCTGGGCGTCTTTTTCCCGGTATGGTGGCTGAGTCAGGGCTTGGGTAACCATGCCCTCTGGCTGGCCATGCTCTGCTTTATGGCGGCTCGCGGCCTGACCCTGGGCTGGGCCTGGTGGCAGCTGGATGGCCGCCGTGCCTTTGTTCCCGATGCGCTGCCTGCGGAGAAAAAATTTCATGTTTGACATCGCTCTGTATGAGCCGGAAATCGCCCCCAACACCGGCAACATCATGCGTCTGGTACGCAACAATGGCTGCCGGCTGCATTTGATTGAGCCGCTCGGTTTCAGCCTGGATGAAAAACGCCTGCGCCGGGCGGGGCTGGACTATGCCGATTACGACCAGATTCGCGTTCATGAAAACCATGCCGCCTTTGTACAGGCCTTGGCCGGGCGGCGCATTTTCGCCTGTACCACCAAGGGCAGCCGTCATTATCACGAGGTGAACTACCAGCCCGGCGATGTGCTGTTGTTCGGTCCCGAGACCCGGGGCCTGCCGGACGAGGTACTGGCCGATATCGAGCCTGGCCACCGCATTCGCATTCCCATGCAGCCCGACAGCCGCAGCCTCAACCTGTCCAACGCGGTGGCGGTAATAAGCTATGAGGCCTGGCGCCAGCAGGGCTTTGTCGGTGCCAGGTCGGCTTCGGGTTAAGGGAAGATGACACGGTCTTGGGTTGGTTGTTTATTGAACAGTCTGGCCTACACTTGGTGTCGGACAGTCGTCAACCAGGAGGATAATGGCCATGCTGAACAGACGATTTAGCTGTACCTTGGTGGATACCGAACACGCCACGGCCCAGATAGTGGTACATCCGGATGGTGAACTGGAGGTGGAGATTGCCGAGCGGCAACAGCACTTCTGCGTTCCGCTCGAGCAGGTGCTGTTTCGCCGAGGTGATCGCTGCATGGAACTGGTCTGTGAAGAACAGTCCGGAGTGCCCATTTGCCTGTCGCTGTTGCCTCAGGATGCCTTTGAGCTGTACCAGCTGATGGAGAATCGCCGTGAAGAGCTGGAAGAACTGATGAGTGATCTCTGAATCCACGCCGCTGATCTTTGCCCAGAAAACACTGACGGCCGTTGACTTGGCGTTATAATGACCCAAATGTTTCCACCGGCCGCATCATGACTCAACCCTATTCGCGCCTGGTAACCAGGGCGGCCATGGCGGCCACCCTGGTGGCCGGGTCGCTTATCATCGCCAAACTCATCGCCTGGTTCTACACCGGCTCCGCCAGCATGCTGGCCTCGCTCACCGACTCCCTGCTGGATATCAGCGCCTCGCTGATTAACCTCATGGCCATTCGCTACGCCCTGGTGCCTCCCGATGAGGATCACCGCTTTGGCCATGGCAAGGCGGAGTCCCTTGCCGGCCTGGCCCAATCGGCCTTTATCAGCGGCTCGGCGGTCTTCCTGGTGATCAACGGCATCTCCCGGCTGCTCAATGCGGAGCAGGTCAACCGGCCGGAAGCCGGCGTCTGGGTGATGCTGTTCTCGCTGGCCCTGACCGGCGCGCTGATCGCCTATCAGCAATATGTGATCCGCCGTACCCAGTCTCTGGCCATCAAGGCCGACCAGCTGCACTACCGGAGTGACATACTGCTCAACCTTGCCGTGTTGCTGGCCGTGGTCCTGTCCTGGTTCGGCTGGCACTGGGCCGACGGCCTGTTTGCGGTGCTGATCGGCGGCCATATTCTGCACGGGGCCCTGAAAATCGGCTACGACTCCGCTCAAATGTTGCTCGACAGACGGTTGCCCGATGAAGAGCAAAAGCGCATTATGGAGAGCTGTCTGGCGGTGAAAGGGGTGCAGGGGCTGCATGATCTGCGCACCCGGCGGTCGGGCCGGACCCGCTTCATTCAGCTGCACCTGGAGCTGGAAGATCACCTGCCTCTGGTGCGTGCCCACGGCATTGCCGACAGCGCCGAGCGGGAGCTGCGCCGCCAGTTTCCCGACGCCGATATCATCATCCATATGGATCCGGTGTCCGTGGTGCCTTTCAAGGCCCGGCTCGAAAACGAGTGAACATACATTTAAAACAAGGTTTTACCCATGGAAGACGGCATTCAATCCAGAACCTGGCAGCGCATTCGCGAAGAAGCCCAGTGCATGATCGCGGAAGAGCCCATGCTGGGCAGCTTTTTCTATTCGACCATTCTTAACCACGACACCCTCAAGTGCGCCCTGAGCTTTATTCTTGCCAACAAGCTGGAAAGTTCGGTGATGCCGGCCATTTCCCTGCGGGAGATCATCGAGGTCGCCCTCGACGAGGAGCCCGCCATTCTGGACATGGTGGCCACCGACATTTGTGCCGTGCAGGAGCGGGATCCGGCGGTTGAGCTGTTTTCCACGCCGCTGCTGTATCTCAAGGGGTTTCACGCCCTGCAGGGATACCGGATTTCCAACTGGCTGTGGCGTCATGGCCGGCGCGCCCTGGCCACGTACCTGCAGAACCAGATTTCGGTGGTGTTCGGGGTGGACGTCCACCCGGCGGCGCGCATCGGCAAGGGCATCATGTTTGACCATGCCACCGGCATCGTGGTGGGGGAAACCGCGGTAATCGAGGATGATGTTTCCATTCTGCAGGGCGTCACCCTGGGCGGCACCGGCAAGGAAAGCGGCGATCGCCACCCCAAAATTCGGGGCGGCGTGATGATCGGTGCCGGCGCCAAGATCCTGGGGAACATCGAAGTGGGGGCCGGCGCCAAGATAGGCTCCGGTAGTGTGGTGCTGGATCCGGTGCCGGCCCATACCACGGTGGCCGGGGTGCCGGCCCGGGTGGTGGGACGGCCGGGCTCCGACAAGCCGTCCCTCGACATGAGCCAGAATATCTGACGCAGCATTTGACCGTGCCGGCATAATTTTGCGGCAAACGGCCTTCCGCCCGGTGCGGCATCTTGTTGTCCGCGCGGGCCCAAGGTATGCTCGGGGCTGAGAGGCCGGTCGGCCGTCAACATGAATTACAGGGGTTAGCACATGTCTTTTGATGTACTGGAAAAGCTGGAAGCCAAGATCCAGACCGCGGTGGACACCATCTCTCTGCTGCAGATGGAAGTGGACGAGCTGAAAGAGCAGAATGGCAAGCTGGGCGACGAAAACCAGCAGCTGCGTCAGCAGCACCAGGCCTGGCAGGAGCGCCTGCAGGCACTGCTGGGCAAGATTGACCAGGTAGAAGAAAGCGTCTGATCCATCGCCGTTGCGGCCAGACAGAGATAAAAACGCCGGCTTGTCGCCGGCGTTTTTATGGGCAGCAAGGCGATTATTCGATATCCAGGGCTTCCGGCGACAGAATAATGCCGGTGGTGTCGGCGTAAAGGTGGTCTTCCGGCAGGAAGGTCACGCCGCCAAAGTTCACCGGCACTTCCATCTCGCCAATCTCGCTGTCGTCGGCACTGACCGGAATGGAGGCCAGCGCCTGAATGCCGATGTCGGTGTCTTCCAGCGCGTCCACTTCGCGCACACAGCCATAGCAGACAATGCCTTCCCAGCCATTTTCCGCCGCCGTTTCGGCGATTTCGGCATCGATCAGCGCCCGGCGCAGAGAGCCGCCGCCGTCGATCAGCAATACCCGGCCCACGCCGTTCTGCTTTACCGCCTCGAGGATAAGCCCGTTGGACTCAAAGCATTTGATGGTGGTGACCACGCCGCCAAAAGAGCTGCGTCCGCCAAAAGTGGAAAACATGGGTTCGACGACGTCGACCATGTCAATGTAGGTATCGCACAGTTCAGAGGTATTGTATTCCATGGGATCAGCCGCGCCTGAAGACAAGGTAACTTCAGTATAAAGAGGCGGGAGCGGTTTTCAATCACAATGATGTGACCGCTCCCGGAATCATATGAATCAGAGAATAAAGCGGCTCAGATCCTCGTCTTCCACCAGGTTCTTGAGGTAACGATCCACATAGTCGGCATCCACGATAATGGTTTCGCCGGATTTGTCCGACGCTTCGAACGACAGTTCGTCCAGCAGTCGTTCCATCACGGTGTGCAGGCGGCGGGCACCGATATTCTCGGTGGTCTCGTTAACCCGCCAGGCGGCCTCGGCCAAGCGGCGAATGCCTTCCTTGGTGAACTCCACATTGACGTTTTCGGTGGCCAGCAGCGCCTTGTACTGCTCGGTCAGCGAGGCGCTGGGCTCGGTGAGAATACGCTCGAAATCCTCGGTGTTGAGCGAGCCGAGTTCCACCCGAATGGGCAGACGACCCTGCAGCTCGGGGATCAGATCGGAAGGTCGGGCCACCTGAAAGGCGCCGGAAGCGATAAACAGCATGTGGTCGGTGCGCACCATGCCATGCTTGGTGTTGACGGTGCTGCCTTCAATCAGCGGCAGCAGATCCCGCTGCACCCCTTCCCGGGACACGTCGGGGCCGCTGCTTTCGCCGCGCTTGCAGATCTTGTCGAACTCGTCGATAAACACGATGCCGTGGTTTTCCACCGCGTGAATGGCCTGTTCTTTCAGCTCTTCCGGGTTCACCAGCTTGGCGGCTTCCTCTTCCACCAGCAGCTTGAAGGCATCCTTGATCTTCATCTTGCGCTGCTTGCTGGTGTTGCCGGCCAGGTTCTGGAACATGCCCTGCAGCTGATTGGTCATTTCTTCCATGCCCGGCGGGGCCATGATTTCCACGCCCATTTGCGGGGCGGCCACGTTGATCTCGATTTCCTTGTCGTCGAGCTGGCCTTCCCGCAGCTTCTTGCGGAAGATCTGCCGGCTGCCGCTGTTATCGGCCTTTTCTTCCTCGCCCCAGGTATTGCGGGGGTTGGGCAGCAGGGCGTCGAGCACCCGCTCCTCGGCGGCTTCCTCGGCCCGGTGACGGAATTTTTCCATCTGCTGCTCGCGGGTCATCTTCATGGCGATGTCGGTCAGATCGCGAATAATAGAGTCCACTTCCTTGCCCACATAGCCCACTTCGGTGAACTTGGTCGCTTCCACCTTGATAAAGGGGGCATTGGCCAGTTTGGCCAGTCGGCGGGCGATCTCGGTCTTGCCCACGCCGGTGGGGCCTATCATCAGAATGTTCTTGGGGGTGACTTCCTGGCGCAGCTCGGGCTCCAGCTGCATGCGGCGCCAGCGGTTGCGCAGGGCAATGGCCACGGCGCGCTTGGCTTCAGCCTGGCCAACGATGTGGCGGTCCAGCTCGTGAACGATTTCTCTGGGGGTCATTTCAGACATAATGTGATCCTGTTGCAGCGGCCCGCTTCAGTGGCCGTAGTCGAGTTCTTCAATGGTCTGGTTACTGTTGGTGTAAACACAGATGTCGCCGGCAATGGTCAGGGCTTTTTCCACAATGTCGCGGGCGTCCATGTCGGTGTTTTCCAGCAGGGCCCGGGCGGCGGCCTGGGCAAAGGCACCGCCGGAGCCGATGGCGATCAGATCCTGCTCGGGCTGCACCACATCGCCGTTACCGGTAATGATAAAGGAATGCTTGTCGTCAGCCACCGCCAGCAGTGCTTCGAGCCGGCGCAGGGCCCGGTCGGTCCGCCAGTCCTTGGCCAGCGCCACGGCGGCGCGCTCCAGGTTGCCCTGGTGGGCCTGGAGTTTGGCCTCAAAGCGTTCCAGCAGGGTAAAGGCATCGGCGGTGCCACCGGCAAAACCGGCCAGTACCTTGCCGTTGTACAGGCGGTGTACCTTGCGGGCGTTGCCCTTCATCACGGTGTTGCCCAGGGAAACCTGGCCATCACCACCGATAACCACCTTGCCGTTACGGCGAACTGAAACGATTGTTGTCACTGTGAACCTCACTTGACGGTGTTGCCGGCCTGGCCGGCGAGAATGTCATGTTCACGAAGATGGGGGCGGAAGAGAAAAACTTCAACCCTGCGTCTGGCGGGGCTGAAGCAATTAAAGGAAGAGAGCTGAGGGAAGGGACGGCGTCAGCCCTGCAGCACGATGCAGCCGGTATTGATACGGCTCATCTTGTGTTTTTCCTGATCGGCCTTGCGCTTGCTGTCGTAGGGGCCCATCACTACCCGATACCAGATGCCGTTGCTGCCCTCACTGCGTTTGACTTCCGAGGTCAGGCCCTGAAAGGCGATGCGGGCCTTGAGCTGTTCGGCCTGGGCCGCCGAGCGAAAGGAGCCGCACTGCATGTAGTAGGGCTTGGCCGGTGCGGCATCGGGCTTTTTACGTTCGTTGGCGGGCGTGGGTACGCTCACCACCACTTCCTTGTTTTCCAGCTGCTCGATATAACGCCACTTTTCCACCGGTTTCTGATCGATGGGGTTGACCTTTTTCGCCGGCGCCGGCGGAGGGGCGGCAGGCTCGGCGGCCTGATGATTGCCGGCCGAGCCCTTGACCAGATGGATCAGGTAACCCAGGCCGCCAAGCAGCACCAGAGCCAGGAGCATGGCCAGCCAGGGAACACGCCGCTCGGGGGCCCGGCCTCGACCGCCGGTGCGCTTTTGGCTGCCGCCCTTTTTTTTGGGCGGGCTGCGGCGAACGTAATCCCTGGCCATGGCTTACATGCGCTCCAGGGTGTCGATACCGAGCAGGGACAGGCCCTGCTGCAGTACCTTGGCGGTGGCGGCGCATAACCGCAGACGGCTGGCCCGGGCTTCGGCCGGTACGCCGTCCTTATTGATGGGGCAGGCTTCGTAGAAGCTCATAAAGGCGCCGGACAGCTCGTACAGGTAGAGGCACAACAGGTGCGGCATGCCCTTGTCGGCTACCGACTTGACGGTGTCGTTGAACTGCACCAGCTTCTGGGCCAGGGCTTCTTCCGCCGGGGCTTCGATCATCACGCTGCCTTCCAGAGCCTCGGCATTGACGCCGGCCTTGCGGAAGATGGACTGTACCCGGGTATAGGCATACTGCAGGTAGGGGGCGGTGTTGCCCTCGAACGACAGCATGTTGTCCCAGTCGAAGATGTAGTCGGTGGTGCGGCTCTTGGACAGATCGGCGTATTTCACCGCGGCCATGGCCACCCGGTTGACCACCTGGGCTTTTTCCTCGGCACTCAAGTCGGTCTGCTTCTGCTCCAGCAGGGCGGCGGCGCGTTCTTCCGCCTCGTCGAGCAGGTCCACCAGCTTGATGGTGCCGCCGGAGCGGGTCTTGAACGGCCGGCCGTCCTTGCCCAGCATCATGCCAAAGGCGTGGTGTTCCAGGCTCATGGACTCGGGCACGTAACCGGCCTTGCGCACTATGGTCCAGGCCTGCATCAGGTGCTGGTGCTGGCGGGAGTCGATAAAATACAGCGCCCGGTCGGCCCCCAGCTGCTGGTAACGGTACTTGGCGCAGGCAATGTCGGTGGTGGTGTAGAGGAAACCGCCGTCCTTCTTGCGCACGATGACGCCCATGGGGTCGCCGTCCTTGTTCTGGTATTCGTCGAGGTACACCACCAGCGCGCCCTCGTCTTCCACCGCCAGGCCCTGTTGTTGCAGATCGGCGACGATGTCGGCCAGCATGGGGTTGTACATGCTTTCGCCCATGACATCGTTCGGGGTCAGGGACACGCCCAGGCGGTCGTACACTTCCTGGTTGTGCTTCAGGGTCACGTCCACCAGTTTCTGCCACATGTTCAGGCAGTAGGCATCACCGCCCTGCAGCTTGACCACATAGTTGCGGGCGCGCTCGGCAAAGTCGGGGTCGGCGTCGTACTGTTGCTTGGACTCCCGGTAGAACTGCTCCAGATCCGACAGGCCGGAAGACAGCACATCGGGGTTTTCCTGCTCCAGCTTTTCCAGGTAGGCAATGAGCATGCCGAACTGGGTGCCCCAGTCGCCGATGTGGTTGGCGCGAATGACCTTGTGGCCGAGGAATTCCAGGGTGCGCACCACGGCATCGCCAATAATGGTGGAACGCAGGTGACCCACATGCATTTCCTTGGCCACGTTGGGGGCGGAGTAGTCCACCACCACGGTTTGCGGCTGCTCGACGACCGGCACATTGGCGCGGGCATCGGCCACCATGGCGTCAATCTGGCGGGCCAGCCAGGCGCTGTCGAGAAAGAAGTTGATAAAACCGGGCCCGGCCAGTTCGGTTTTGGCTACCAGCTCGGAGGCGGGCAGGTTGTCCACCAGCAACTGGGCCAGGGCGCGGGGGTTCTGGCCGGCGGGCTTGGCCAGCAGCAGCGCCAGATTGGTGGCCAGATCGCCGTGAGCCTTGTCTTTGGTGCGGTCTACCTGGATGCGGGGCTCCAGCTCGGCAGGCAGCTTGCCCTGTTGCTTGAGAGTAGAGACCGTCTGCTCAAGCAGCGCTTGAATATGTTCTTTCATTGTCAGTTCACCAAAGTTGAGACAAGGTCGAAGAAAACCTGAGGGGCCCAAATTCTACTCATAACCCGCCCCAAAAACTACCGTTCGAGGCCGCTCCCGGCCCTGGCTGAAAGTCAGCACAGCGCAACCGGGTCTTTTTGAAAGTAACGGCATGGCGGGCTAATGACTTCAACGCCGTCTGGCGGTGGCAAAGTCCAACCCTCTCGTTCATGCTGAAAAAAGCAACGAAGGAGCGCCCATGAAACTGGCACTGTTACCGCTCACCCTGCACCTGCTGCCGGAAGGCCGGGTACCGTTGCGCATTTTTGAACCCAGGTACGTGCGCATGGTGGCGGAGGCCGGCAAGGATGATCGCGGCTTTGGCATCGGCATGCTGGAAGAACCCAACGACAGCGGCAAGGGCGATCTTTACATGCTGGGTGCCCGGGTAAAAATCGTCGACTTCTATACCCTGGATGACGGCCTGCTCGGCATTACCGTGGAAGCCACCGAGCGCTTTCGCATTCGCGAACTGCAGCGGGAAGCCGACGGCCTGTTGCAGGCCGAGGTGGAGTTGCTCGACAACTGGCGCTCCTGCTCGCTGTCGCCGGTGGAGCAGATATTGTCCGACAAGCTGCAGGAAGTCTTCATCGAATATCCGGAGCTGGCGGAGCTTCATCCCGATCCCCGCTGGCAGGACGCCGCCTGGGTAACCCAGCGCTGGCTGGAAGTGCTGCCCATCAAGAACGACTACACCCAGCTGTTGATGAACGAGCCCAGCTGCCGCCGGGCCCTGACCTTTCTGTTGTCGATGATCACCCCCGACCCGCAGCCCGGCCAGCGGCACTGAGCCCGTTTCATCGCCTCACCACAATTCCTGCGGATCCACATCCAGTGACCACCTCACCTTGCGTGCCGCGGCCAGCGTGTCGGCAATGGCCAGGGCCCGCCGACAGGCCGAAGCCAGATCTCGCCGGTTGCCGGCCTGCAACAGCAGCTGATAACGGTACTGCCCGGCCTTGCGCTCCATGCGGGCGCTGAAGGGGCCCAGGCACAGCACGGTGGCGGGGAGGGCAGGGGCCAGCTGTTGGGCCAGGGGTATCAGAAACGCCCGGCAGGCGTCCCCTTGCGTGGCCTGGCAGCGAAACAGCGCCTGGTAACTGTAGGGGGGCAGTCCGGCCTGGCGGCGCTCTTCCAGGGCGGTGTGGGCAAAATGACGGTAACCCTGGTTGGCCAAGTCCTGCAGCAGGGCATGATCCGGATGGTGGGTCTGCAACACCACCCGGCCTGGCTTGCTGGCCCGCCCGGCCCGGCCGGCCACCTGAATATAGAGCTGGGCCAGGCGTTCGGCGGCGCGAAAGTCACCGGCAAAGAGGGCACCGTCCACATCCAGCATGGCCACCAGGGTCACATCGGGAAAGTGGTGCCCCTTGGCCAGCATCTGGGTGCCGATTAAAATCTGGTACTTACCGGCGCGAATGCCCTCCAGGTGCTGCTCAAAGCTGCCCTTGCGCCGAGTGTTGTCCCGGTCGATGCGAATGGCGCTGTACTGGGGGAACAGCGCCGCCAGAGCCTGCTCCACCTGCTCGGTACCCAGACCGGTGCCCACCAGCTGGGTACTGCCGCACTGGGGGCAATGGGGTGGCTTGGCGCGCTGGTGATCACAGTGGTGGCAATGCAGCCGGTTGCCGCTTTTGTGCCAGGTATAGTGGGCATCGCAGCGCTCGCAGTCCGCCAGCCAGCCGCAGTCGTGGCACAGCAGTACCGGGGCATAGCCCCGGCGATTGAGAAACAGCATCACCTGATTACCCTTTTCCAGCTCGCCGGCCATCAGCTGTTGCAACTGGGGTGACAGTCCGGCTTCCAGCTGTACATGGCGGCTGTCGAGCAGCAGGTGCTCGGCCACGGTGGCGCTGCCCGGGCGCTGGCTCAGGGTCAGCAGCCGGTACTTGCCGCAGGCCGCGTTGTGCAGGCTTTCAAAGCTGGGGGTGGCCGAGCCCAACAGAATGGGAATGTTGAGCTGGCGGGCGCGCAGCAGGGCCAGATCCCGGGCGTGGTAGCGAAAGCCGTCCTGCTGCTTGAACGAGCCGTCGTGCTCTTCGTCGATGATAATCAGCCCCAGCCGGTCAAAGGGGGTGAGCAGGGCCGAGCGGGTGCCGATGACGATGGCGGCGCTGCCGTCCTTGCAGGCCAGCCAGGCGTCGAGCCGCTCCCGCTCGTTCATGGCCGAGTGCAGGGTGCACACCGGCAGCGCAAAGCGACGCTGAAAGCGGGCGATGGTCTGGGGGGTGAGGCCGATTTCCGGCACCATCACCAGCACCTGTTGGCCGGCCTTCAGCACCGGCTCCATGGCCTGCAGATACACTTCGGTTTTGCCGGAGCCGGTGATGCCTTCCAGCAAAAACGGGGTGAAGCCCTCCGCCTGCTGTAACAGGCTCACCGCCAGTGCCTGCTCCGTGGTCAGGCGCGGCTTGCCGTCTTCATGAATACGTATCTCACCGCGCCAGGCGGTGCGGGCCGGCAGCTGTTCCCGTTTTTGTGCGAGCCCCTTTTTGGCCAGGGCGTTGAGCGTGGCCGAGGTCACTCCCCGGGCCGCTAGCTCGCCCGGGGTCATGGGCCCCTGGGTCAGCAGCTCATAAGCCTGGCGTTGTTTGACAGCCCGGCTCAGGGTGGTGTTGTCTCCTTCCAGCGAATGCCAGACCTCTACCGGCCGGTAGCCGGCTTCCTCGCCCTTGCGTAGCAGGGTGGGCAGGGCCTGAAAATACACTTCGCCCGGTGGGTGCAGGTAGTACTGGGCCGCCCAGGCCAGCAGCTGCCGCTCGGCCTCGCCAAGCACGGGGCTGGTGTCGAGCATGGCGGTGACCGGCTTGATGCGGGCGAGATCCACCTCGGTCTGTTCGGGATGGGACAGCACCAGCCCGACCATGGTCCGGTTGCCGAACGGAACTCTTACCCGGCAGCCGGGGGCAGGCAGGGGCAGCGGGCAGAGGTAGTCGAACTCCCGGCGCAGCGGAACGGGCAGCACCACGCGCAGCAGACCCTGTGGCGCCGGTGCGGTTGTTGCTGGTTTTTTCATCCCCATTGTCCTTGCCTGAAAAAAGGCGATCCTATATTATTCGCACCCTTCACAAAACGTGTATCACTCGTGTGGTGTCTGGCTCAGGATCAGATAGCGACACGGCCTACTGACAGAGGTTGTCCATGAAACAAGGTATCCATCCGGAATACAAAGAAATTGTTGCCAAATGTTCTTGCGGTAACGAGATCAAGACCCGCTCCACCCTGGGCCATGATCTGAACCTGGACGTTTGCTCCGCCTGCCACCCCTTCTTCACCGGCAAGCAGAAGATCGTTGACACCGGCGGCCGCGTTGATCGCTTCAACAAGCGCTTCGGCGTGCTGGGCAGCAAAAAGTAAGTCGCTGCCCCAGTCTCAAAAAAGCGCCTGCGGGCGCTTTTTTGTTGGCTGCGATTTGCGCAGTTCTCCTTCCTCAACCATGGTTAACCGGCCTGCTTATCCCGGTGCGCCATCATGCCTGTTCGAACCTGGCTTTTCCTGCTTGTTTTATTGCCGCTTGAGGCCATCGCCGCCTGCCCGCAATTCCATCAGTACGAAACCGTAAATGTTAAAAAAGTAATAGACGGAGATACTGTTCATCTTGCTGATGGTAGACGCATTCGCTTTATCGGCATAGATACGCCGGAATTATACAAAAACGGGCATTTCTCCCCGGAGCCGGGAGCGCGGGCCGCCCGGCGTTGGCTGCACAATAAATTATCAGAAAAGAGTCAAATGAAACTGGTTTTTGCAGCCGAAAGGCATGATGATTACGGACGCCTTTTGGCTCATCCACTGACCGGTGACGGCCGATTGCTGGTAAAAAGCATGCTGGCGGCGGGGCTGGGTGAGCTGTTGCTGATCCCGCCAAATCAGGATTACTGGCGCTGCCTGTTACAGGCCGAGCAGCACGCTCGCCGCCGGCAACTGGGCGTCTGGGCTAGCGGGGTGCCAAGTGCGCCCGCGCGATCCGGCTGGCAACCGCTGCTGACCCGGGTGCAGGAAGTACGCTCCTACCACGGCCGGGTGACACTGCTGGCCGAGGGCGGCCTGGAGCTGCGCACCGGCCGGTCATTGCCGGCCCCTGCCCGCCGCGAGCTGGGCCGGTTCAAGCCGGGAGAACGGCTGTTTGTACGCGGCCGGGTTCGCCCCACCGCCACCGGCTGGCTGCTGTGGATTGATCACCCCTGGCAGTTTTACCGGGAAAAGTAAGTGGATCAGACTGGGCAAGGTGAAAAAAGTTGATTAGTATCACATTGTATAAACATTGTGGTAAACTTGTTCACAGTGTTATCGAAGAAATGTCTACAATCGCATCAGGGTACTCGCAACATGACCGACTTCCGTCAAAAAGCGCTCGACTATCATGCTTTCCCCAAGCCGGGCAAAATCTCCGTTGAAATCAGCAAGCCGGCAGAAACCGCCAAGGATCTGGCCCTGGCCTACAGCCCGGGTGTGGCCGAGCCGGTGCGCGAAATCGCCGCCGATCCGGAAAACGCCTACAAGTACACCGCCAAAGGCAACCTGGTAGCGGTTATCTCCAACGGTACCGCCATTCTGGGTCTGGGCAACCTGGGGCCGCTGGCCTCCAAGCCGGTAATGGAAGGCAAGGCGCTGCTGTTCAAGCGTTTCGCCGGCCTCGACTCCGTGGATATCGAAGTCAAGCACCGCACCACCGAAGAGTTCATTCAGACCGTTGAAGCCATCGCCGATACCTTTGGTGGCATCAACCTGGAAGACATCAAGGCCCCCGAGTGCTTTGAAATTGAAAAAGAGCTGATCGAGCGCTGTAACGTGCCCGTGTTCCACGACGACCAGCACGGCACCGCCATCGTCACCGCCGCGGGTCTTATCAACTCCCTGGAAATTCAGGGCAAGGACATCGCCGAAGCCCGCATCGTGTGCATGGGCGCCGGTGCCGCCGCCGTGGCCTGTATGGAGCTGCTGATCAAGTGTGGCGCCCAGCGTGAAAACATCTACATGCTGGATCGCAACGGCGTTATCCACACTCGCCGTAACGATCTGAACGAGTACAAAGCTCTGTTTGCCAACAACACCGACAAGCGTACCCTGGAAGACGTGATCACCGACGCCGACGTGTTTGTGGGCGTGTCCGGTCCCGACGTGCTGCCGGCCGAAGCCGTGGCGCTGATGGCCCCGAACCCGGTTATCTTTGCCTGCTCCAACCCGGATCCGGAAATCAAGCCCGAGCTGGCTCACTCCGTACGCCAGGATCTGGTGATGGGTACCGGTCGTTCCGACTACCCCAACCAGGTAAACAACGTACTGTGCTTCCCTTTCATCTTCCGCGGTGCTCTGGACGTACGTGCCACCCGTATCAACGATGAAATGAAAGTGGCCGCCGTTGACGCCATCCGTGCCCTGGCCAAGGAGCCGGTCCCTCAGGAAGTGCTGAACGCTTCCGGTTACGACTCCCTGGAGTTCGGCAAGGACTACGTGATTCCCAAGCCGATGGACCCGCGCCTGCTGCCCCGCGTGGCCCGCGCCGTGGCTGTGGCCGCCGTGGAATCCGGTGTGGCCCGCATCGCCCTGCCGGAAAACTACATGCTGGACTGAGCTTCAGTCTAAGCAGCAAAAAGGGGAGCGTCGGCTTAATGCCGATCAGTTAAGCCAAATCGCTTGACGATCCCGCTCAGAAGATCAAAATCCGATGATCACAGGTCATCGGATTTTTTTATGCTGCTTTCTGACGCACTGGCTCGCACCTCCCTCAATCGCACCGTTGAATTTCACAGCCTGGCTGAGGTGCTCGACCCCGAGATAATCCAAGCTTGTCTGGCTTCAAACGGGGTGGCGACGGTGCGCAAGCGCAAACTTCCGATGGAAGCCATGGTCTGGGCAGTCATTGGCATGGCGCTGTTTCGTGGCGATTCCGTACGCCAGCTCATCAATAAGCTGGATATCGTCCTGCCACAAGAAGTCGACTCGGTGGTGCGCAGCGCGGTCACACAAGCACGTAAAAAGCTGGGCAGCGACGTGGTGCGCGATATCTTCAGGCAAACCAGTGCCAACTGGCATGCGCAGGCTCAGCATCCGCACTGGAGCGGACTGAACCTGTATGGTGTTGACGGCGTAGTCTGGCGCACTCCGGACTCACCACCGAATGCCGGTGCCTTTGCCCGCACCGCCAACCAATCCACGGACGCCGCTTATCCCCAGGTGCGCATGGTGTGCCTGATGGAGCTGAGCAGCCATTTGTTGGTGGACAGCGCCTTTGACAGCGTCGCGGTCAATGAAATGCAGCTGGCGGTCCGCTTGCTGCCGAGCATACCGGACCATAGCCTGACGCTGTTTGATAAAGGGTTCTACTCATTGGGGTTGCTGCATGCCTGGCAACAAGGGCAGCAACGGCACTGGTTGCTGCCGTTGCGTAAAGGCACGCAGTATGAGGTGGTGCGCAACCTGGGCCGCGATGACAAACTGGTGCGGTTGACCCCCAGCCCGCAGGCAAGAAAAAAGTGGCCCGACTTATCGGAGACGCTGGAAGCGAGACTGCTGAGTAAAACCGTCAAGGGAAAGCTCGTTCATATCCTGACCTCTCTGACCGATGCCATGGCCTATCCGGGTCGGGATATTGTGGATTTATATGCCCATCGCTGGGAAATCGAGCTGGGCTATCGAGAAATGAAGCAGCACCTGCTGGACAGTCGCTTCACCTTGCGTAGCCAGTTGCCGGAGCTGATACACCAGGAGTTATGGGGTGTGCTGCTGGCCTACAACCTTATCCGCTACAAAATGATCTTGATGGCTCGAGTGTTACCGGCGACCTATCCGAATCAGCTGAGCTTCAGGGAAGCCTCGTCCTACATCATCTTCAAGCTGAGCCAGCTGCCCAGTGTGGCACCGGGCAACTTGCCAAGAGAGGTATTTGCCCCAGAGAAACAGGCCAAACAGTTCAAGCTGGAGGGGAAACGAGAACGAAGTTATCCAAGAGTGCTGAAAGCTTCCAAAAACACCTATCCGGTCAGAAAGAAAAATGCCGCTCACCTTAAGTGAACGGCATTAGAGCGTCGGCTCCCCTTTTTTATTTTCTGTTTGCAGGCGCAACCAATGTTATTCGAAGCAGCAGTGGGGATTGCCGAAGCCGACCATAAAGTGCCATGGATGGCACTTTCGAGCGTTACAGGGAGGTACTGGAAGCGTGTCGGCGTAGTGCAACCGCACTGATGTTTCGCATTGCGATTCTTCTAATTATTTACGTGTCAGATACACCCCGGCTTCCATATGGTGGGTATAGGGGAACTGATCAAACAGCGCAAAGCGGCTGATGTGGTGGGTCTGGCCCAGGGTCTCCAAGTTCTGGAGCAGGGTGTCCGGGTTGCAGGAGATATAGACGATATTGTCGTATTCCTGCACCAGCCTGACGGTATCGTCATCCAGCCCCGCCCGGGGCGGATCCACCAGTATGGTGTTGCACTCGTAGCTGCCCAACTCCACGTCTTTCAGCCGGCGAAACTCGCGCACACCGCGCATGGCCTGGGTGAACTCTTCCGCCGACATGCGCAGTATGGTGACGTTGTCGATGGCATTGGCGGCAATGTTGTACTGGGCCGACTTCACTGAGGAGCTGGAGATTTCGGTGGCCAGCACTCGGCGAAAGTTGGCCGCCAGCGCCAGGGAAAAGTTACCGTTGCCGCAGTAAAGCTCCAGCAGGTCGCCACTGGCACCTCGCGTCACGTCCAGCGCCCAGCCCAGCATGTGTTCATTCATGCGGCCATTGGGCTGGGTAAAGCTGTTTTCCACCTGCTGGTAAACCAGCTCTTTACCGGCCACGTTCAGCCGCTCCACCACATAATCGCAGTCGTGCACCAGCTTCTGCTTCTTGGCCCGGCCAATAATGTGGGCGTTAATGCCTTTTTCCTGCAGCCAGGCGCGCAGACTTTGCACCTCGGCCTGCCAGGCCTCGTCCAGCTGGCGGTGATAGAGCAGGCTGATGACCAGCTCGTTGCTCAGCGACGACAGAAAGTCCACTTGGAACAGCTTGCGCCGCAGCACCGGGTTGGGCCTGAGCGCCTCCAGCAGCAGCGGCATGGCGGTGTTAATCAGCCGTGAGGCGGCCGGAAACTGCTCCACCCGGTATTTTTCCCGAGTGGCCTGGTCGAACATGATGTAGTAGAGATCCTCCCCCTCATGCCACACCCGGAACTCGGCCCGCATGCGATAATGCTCGGGCTCGGACGCAAACACTTCCAGCCGGGGCGGCGAGAAGGGAGCAAAGGTCTGCTCCAGCCGGGCGGCCTTTTGATCCAGTTGGGTCTGGTAGCTGTGCGGGGTGACCGGGTTGCTCATGACGTGCCTCACTTTAAAACGGAGCGCAAATTCTACGGGTTGCAGTGAATTTGTCCAGTTGACCGAAGGGAGAGGCGCATTAACGAGGTGATTCGAGCTGAGGGTGCAAAGCCTGGCCGCCGCCCGGGAGGGCAAACGGCCAGGGAGCCTGGCTAGTTGGTGCTGGCCGTTGGGCGGTAGGGGTTGTCCGGCAGTTGCTCGGCCGTTAGCGGAGGGCGGCGGGCGCCGGTTTTGGGGCCGTAGTGGGTGCTCAGGTACTCGAGAATGGTGTTCTCGGTCTCGGCGTCAAAGGCCCACAACCCCTGCTTGTCCTGCATCCAGCGAATCAGCGACAGCCAGTGCTGGCGGCTGCCGCTGTTCTGGGTAACCAGCTGGGCGGAGTGGCAGGCGATGCAGTTGTTGCGCACCGTTTCCCAGCCGGGGGCGATAATAAAGCCGGTTTGGGGATCCTGCTCGGCGGCAAAGGCCGGTGTAACGGCCAGCCCCAGCAGCAGTCCCAGTGCAGCAGTGCGTATCATGCTGGCCTCCTAGACGATTTGCACCGCAATGCGATGGCAGGCGTTGTTGAGATAACCCCGGGGGTTCCAGCCCGGCACCACCATGGGCTGAGCTTTGCCGTTGCTGTCCACGGCCTTGGCCCAGACCTCGTAATAGCCTTTTTCCGGAAAGGTCAGCGCGCTCTGCCAGTGTTGCCAGGCCTGCGGGTTAACCGCGGGCCGCAGCTCGGCCTTGTGCCAGGTAGCGCCAAAGTCGATGGACAGGTGCACCTCGTTGATTGTCAGATCGCCGGCCCAGGCATGGCCCCGCACCGCCAGCGGTTGCCCCAGCTGGTGGCTGATGCCGGTTTGCGGAAAGGTGATCAGCGACTTGACGGGCATCGCCTCGATGATTTCCATGTCTTCGTTCGGCACCTGGGTGCCGGGGGCCACCGGATACTTGGGCATGGCATAGGAAGGGGCGGCCATCTTGTTGCCGTCGTGAACCTTGTTGCGGATCACGATGCTTTTCAGCCATTTGCCCGACACCGAGCCGGGCCAGCCGCCACATACCAGGCGCAATGGGTGGCCGTTGAGCACCGGTATGTCTTCGTCGTTCATGGCCCAGGCGATCAGGGTTTCGTCTTCCAGCGCCTTGGACATGGGCACGCCCCGGGAGATGGCCTCCTTGCTTGGATCGCCGCTAGGGTGCGGATCGGCACCGTAATAGCCAATGTAAACCGCGTCCTGCTTGATGCCGCAGGCTTCCAGTACATCCCGCAGCCGCACCCCGGTGAATTTGGGGCAGGCCACGGCGCCGGTGGTCCACTGGTTACCGCTCGCCGCCGGCACGAATTCGCTGCGGCCGTTGCCGCCGCATTCTACCGTCAGCTGATAACTGTGGTGCTCAAAGCGGGACTTGAGATCCGCAATGGTAAAAATGGTGGGGGTTTCGCAGGATTCACCACCGATTTCCAGGGTCCAGGTGTCCGGGTTTAATGTCTCGATATTGGGTACCAGGCCATTATTGCGCACAAACATGTGTTTGGCCGGGGTGATTTCGTCGTCCAGCAAGTGCGGCGGGGTTTCGGCGTTGATGGGCCTGTCGTTGAGCACCACCAGGCCTTCCTTGCCCGGCAGGGTAAAGGGTTCGTCCGACTGGGCAAAGGCCGCCGGAATCAGCCCGGCGGGCATGTTTTTGGCAAAGGGAATACTGGCCCCCAGCGCCGTGGCCATGGCCAGCAGGCCGCTGCGTTTTAAAAAGCCGCGGCGGCTGTCCGGGTCGGTTTCCCGGCCCCAGAGTTGTTCATCGGCTTTAATGGGATCTTCCCGGTAAAGCTCATGCAGGCCCCGCTGCACCGGCTTTGGGTTGTTGCCGGAGTGGTTGTCGGAATCACTGGCCATGATCGTCTCTCCTTGGTTTTCGGGTGGGTCTGCTGATAACGCAGGCCGCGGCAAGTAAAGGGTGTAGGGTTAACTATATGTAAAATTTTTGTGATTGCGAGTCGACCGCGGTTTCACACGCCGCAGGCAGATGCGTTTATTCTCAAAAATCATGCATATACACTCGTTTACCCTTTCCCTATAATGCCCGCGCTTTGGTGCCGACAGGCGTAAACGGGAATCCGGTGTAAATCCGGAGCTGGCGCGCAGCGGTAAGAAGGAACGAAAGCGACACGGGGCTACCCAGGCACTGCCGCAAGGTGGGAAGCCGTCGCCGTAGGTGGGCAACAGCCCGCGCCTTTAAGCCCGAATACCTGCCAAAGTGAACAGAAAGGCCCGCGGGCCATCACTACGCGAACTAGGGAAGAATATGTCCAGAACCTTACTGGCGGCTGCCTTGCTGCCATGGGCCGCCTTTGCCCAGAATTCATCCGACCCCACCTCCATTACCATTTACAACCGGGTAGAGCAGCCGCTGACCAGTGCCCTGGCCCCGGTGGAGGTGATCACCAAGGCCGACATCGAACGCCGCCAGCCCCGCTCGCTGGTCGACTTGTTGGAAACCCTGCCGGGTATGCAGTTTGGTACTCAAAACGGCGGTATCGGCCAGCAGACCAGTTTGTTTGTACGCGGTACCGAGTCCGATCATGTGCTGGTGCTGGTTAACGGCCGTCCTCAGGCGCAGATGGTGAACTCGGGCTTTGACTTTAGCCAACTGCCGGTCAGTAATGTGGAGCGCATCGAGTATATTCGCGGCCCCCGCGCCGCCATCTACGGCTCCAGCGCCATCGGTGGTGTGGTCAATATCATTACCACTACCCAGGTGAATAATGCTCAGGTAGGTGTGACCACCGGTAGCAATGATTATTATGCCGCGGATGTCTCCGTGAACCAGTGGGTCACCAATACCACCCGGTTGCAATTGGCCACCGGCTACCGGGAAACCCGGGGTTATGATGTGGTATCTGACAACAGTCAGTCCGACAGGGATGGTTTTGACAGTAAGAATTTGACGCTGGGTATTGAGCATCAGTTGAATCAGAACTGGACGCTGGATGCCAACTTCAATGGCTGGGAAAATAATCTGGAATATGATTATGATGAAACTTACGGCAACTCTGGCTCTGATCAAAATAACACTGAGACCCATCAGTTTGATACAGGCATTCGTTACAATGATGGTTCACTGAGTGGTCAGCTAAATGCTAGCTATGGCGAATTTAAGTCTGAGGATTGGAATAGAAAGGATGGGAAGAAAGAAGACAAAAGTGGCTACTGGAATAACAGCTATGCCACGACCCGTATTGATGGCCTGACCCAATATCAGTATTCGGAACAAGGCCATGTGCTTGCCGGTCTGGACTGGCAGCAAGATCGTAAACTGTCCCAGGCCAGTGGCAAGGCGCTTGGCTCTCGCGATAACACCGGCGTTTATGTCTCTGCTTTTCATACATGGTCACCTTTTTCGCTTGAGCTGACAGGGCGTGTGGATGATAACGAGCAGTATGGCACTCATGGCACCTGGCAAAGTGCCCTGTCGTTGGCTCTGCCTGAAAAACATAGAGCCACGTTAAGTTATGGTACCGCATTTAGAGCGCCAAATTTTTCAGACATAGACTATGCAAAAGATGCTGAAACTTTGCAGCCAGAGGAATCAGAAAACTGGGAGTTGGGCTTTTCCGGTGATTACCAGGTTTTTGACTGGCAGTTAAACCTGTACCGCAACAAAATCGACAATCTGATAACATCCAATGATTATTATCAGACGATAAACTCTTTGGAAAATACAGATGTGTTGATTAAAGGTGTTGAGTTTGTCGTTAAAGCGACAACAGGTCCGGTGCGTCACACCGCCAGCTACGAACATACCGATATTGACGACTTTAATGATGGTGGACGCCAATTGGATCGCAGAGCTAAACACAAATTCAGCTGGACCGGTGATATCGACGTGGCCGGTACCAACCTGTTTGCCCAGGTGCTGTACGTTGGTGAGCGCAATGATAACGACTTCAGTACCTGGCCTGCTAGAGAGCTGGTCATGCCTTCCTACACCATCTGGAATATCGGTGCCCGCTACCCGTTGACCCAAAACCTGACCCTGAACGGCAAGGTGAACAACCTGTTCGACAAAGATTACCAGGTTGCATATGGCTACGATGCCCCCGATATGGAGTTCTACGTCGGCGCCGACTACCGGTTCTGATGGTCAGTCTACTTTGCCTCAAGCCGGCCCTTGCGCCGGCTTTTTTCTTTTTTCGCCGTTGGCGTTATCATGGCGCCCTTGCACAGCGAGGGCAGTCAGTGGCAAACATTCTTATCTTCGACTCCGGCATGGGTGGCCTTTCCGTCTACCGGGAAGTACACCGGACCCTGCCGGCACATCAGTATTTCTACCTGTTCGACAACGCCTGCTTTCCTTATGGCGAGCTGGGTGAAACACGTCTGGTGGAGCGGGTACTGGAGCTGCTTACCACCTTTGTGCCCCGCCACGGCATCGACATCGTCATTATTGCCTGCAATACCGCCAGCACCCATGTGCTGCCGGCCCTACGTCAATGCCTGTCTGTGCCTGTGGTTGGAGTGGTGCCGGCCATCAAGCCGGCGGCGGTATATTGTCGTGCGCACGGCCTGGATCATATCGGCCTGCTGGCTACCCCGGGCACCGTTTCCCGCAACTATACCGCCGAGCTGGTGCAAAGCTTTGCCGCCGACATGCGGGTATCCATGCTGGGCACCACCGAACTGGTGAAAATGGCGGAAGACAAGCTGGCCGGTCAGCCGGTCGACATGGCCCGTCTCTCCCGCATCCTGGCGCCCTGGCGAGGTGAAGATGGCCCCAGTGCCCTGGTGCTGGGATGCACCCATTTCCCCCTGCTGGCAGAGGAGCTGGCTCGGTGCCTGCCCACAGCCCAACTGGTCGACTCTGGTGAAGCCATTGCCCGCCGGGTGGCCAGCCTGCTGTTGCAGTCCATCAGGGCCAGCGGCGATGAGCCATGTCCTGCCGGGCGGCTTTATTGCACCCGGCTAACGGAAAAAGCCCAGGCTCAGGGCCGGGCTTTTGCCCAGGAAGGTTTTGGCGGGCTGGAGGCCTTTGTCCCCTGAGCCTTCAGTCGGTGCTGTCTTCCTCTTCGTCGTCCTTGCGTTCGTTGGCTTCTCTTACCTTGAGCGTGCGCTGCTGAAATTCGGTATCGTTCAGCGCGTTTCTCGCTTTGTCGGCAGCATCACAGGGCATTTCCACAAAACCGAACCCCCGCCGCTTGCCGGTGTTTCTGTCTTTCATCAGCCGCACCGACAGCACTTGGCCAAATTGCTCGAACAGGCTTCTTACTACGGCCTCGTTGGCCCGGTAGGGCAGATTGCCTACATAAAGCGTGGTTGTTGCCATCGCCTGAGGCGAGGGTGCCTGAATCAGGCGAGGCACCACCATGCCACCCACCAGCGCACCAAGCGCGAACAACAGGGCAAAAGACAAGGAAGCGGTCGCAAGAACGATCAGGCCGCCACCCGCCAAGGCCAGCAACAAGGCCAGCAGCGCAGACTGAATAAAGGGGGAGTGCTGGAATAACTTCATCGATGATTGAGTCTCGAGTGGATGAACTGAAAAAGAAATGGCGCATGCCGTAAACAGCATAGCCTCAATCGGGCTTGATGACCCGTGCGAGCGGTGCAATCCGTTGCGT
>NC_016745.1:740000-857500 GCF_000243075.1 Oceanimonas sp. GK1
AGGCATGACGGAGACGATTGAAGGAGCATAGCTTGATGCTATGTGACTGATTGAGTGGCCGGCATAACGAAGAAATAAGCACTAAGACACAACCGGGCACAGACTTCTTGGGGTTGTATGGTTAAGTGACTAAGCGTGCACGGTGGATGCCTTGGCAGTCAGAGGCGATGAAGGACGTACTAACCTGCGTTAAGCACGGGTGAGCTGGTAAGAAGCGCTTGAGCCCGTGATGTCCGAATGGGGAAACCCACTCTACTTTGTAGAGTATCGCTGCGCGAATACATAGCGCAGCGAGGCGAACCGGGAGAACTGAAACATCTAAGTACCCCGAGGAAAAGAAATCAACCGAGATTCCCCTAGTAGCGGCGAGCGAACGGGGACCAGCCCTTAAGCAGCGTGAGTGGTAGTGGAACGGTCCTGGAAAGGCCGGCAATACAGGGTGATAGCCCCGTACACAAAACCGCTCTCGTTGTGAAATCGAGTAGGACGGGACACGTGATATCCTGTCTGAACATGGGGGGACCATCCTCCAAGGCTAAATACTCCTGACTGACCGATAGTGAACCAGTACCGTGAGGGAAAGGCGAAAAGAACCCCTGTGAGGGGAGTGAAATAGAACCTGAAACCGTGTACGTACAAGCAGTGGAAGCCTACTCGTTAGGTGACTGCGTACCTTTTGTATAATGGGTCAGCGACTTACTTTTAGTAGCAAGGTTAACCGTATAGGGGAGCCGTAGGGAAACCGAGTCTTAACTGGGCGAATAGTTGCTAGGAGTAGACCCGAAACCCGGTGATCTAGCCATGAGCAGGTTGAAGGTTGAGTAACATCAACTGGAGGACCGAACCCACTAATGTTGCAAAATTAGGGGATGACTTGTGGCTGGGGGTGAAAGACCAATCAAACCGGGAGATAGCTGGTTCTCCCCGAAAGCTATTTAGGTAGCGCCTCGGACGAATACTACTGGGGGTAGAGCACTGTTTGGGCTAGGGGGTCATCCCGACTTACCAACCCCATGCAAACTCCGAATACCAGTAAGTACTATCCGGGAGACACACGGCGGGTGCTAACGTCCGTCGTGAAGAGGGAAACAACCCAGACCGCCGGCTAAGGTCCCAAAGTCCTAGTTAAGTGGGAAACGAGGTGGGAAGGCTCAGACAGCCAGGATGTTGGCTTAGAAGCAGCCATCATTTAAAGAAAGCGTAATAGCTCACTGGTCGAGTCGGCCTGCGCGGAAGATGTAACGGGGCTAAAACTAGGCACCGAAGCCGCGGATTCACGCTTTGCGTGAGTGGTAGGGGAGCGTTCTGTAAGTCTGCGAAGGTGTGTTGTGAAGCATGCTGGAGATATCAGAAGTGCGAATGCTGACATGAGTAACGATAAAGGGGGTGAAAAACCTCCTCGCCGGAAGACCAAGGGTTCCTGTCCAACGTTAATCGGGGCAGGGTGAGTCGGCCCCTAAGGCGAGGCCGAAAGGCGTAGTCGATGGGAAACGGGTTAATATTCCCGTACTGACACACATTGCGATGGGGGGACGGAGAAGGCTAGATGGGCCAGGCGTTGGTTGTCCTGGTGAAAGGGCGTAGGCGGTGACTTTAGGCAAATCCGGAGTCATAACGCTGAGACCCGAGACGAAGGTACTACGGTACCGAAGTCATTGATGCCCTGCTTCCAGGAAAAGCCTCTAAGCTTCAGATGTGTGTGAACCGTACCCCAAACCGACACAGGTGGTCGGGTAGAGAATACCAAGGCGCTTGAGAGAACTCGGGTGAAGGAACTAGGCAAAATAGTACCGTAACTTCGGGAGAAGGTACGCTGGAGCGGGTGAAGTCCTTCGCGGATGGAGCCTGAGCCAGTCGCAGTGACCAGGTGGCTGGGACTGTTTATCAAAAACACAGCACTGTGCCAACTCGCAAGAGGACGTATACGGTGTGACACCTGCCCGGTGCCGGAAGGTTAATTGATGGGGTTAGCCGCAAGGTGAAGCTCTTGATCGAAGCCCCGGTAAACGGCGGCCGTAACTATAACGGTCCTAAGGTAGCGAAATTCCTTGTCGGGTAAGTTCCGACCTGCACGAATGGTGTAACCATGGCCACGCTGTCTCCACCCGAGACTCAGTGAAATTGAAATCGCCGTGAAGATGCGGTGTACCCGCGGCTAGACGGAAAGACCCCGTGAACCTTTACTATAGCTTGGCACTGAACATTGACCCTACATGTGTAGGATAGGTGGGAGGCTGTGAAGCGGTGACGCCAGTTGCCGTGGAGCCGACCTTGAAATACCACCCTTGTATGTTTGATGTTCTAACTTGGCCCCCTTATCGGGGGTGAGGACAGTGCCTGGTGGGTAGTTTGACTGGGGCGGTCTCCTCCCAAAGTGTAACGGAGGAGCACGAAGGTTGGCTAAGTACGGTCGGACATCGTACGGTTAGTGCAATGGCATAAGCCAGCTTAACTGCGAGACGGACAGGTCGAGCAGGTGCGAAAGCAGGTCATAGTGATCCGGTGGTTCTGAATGGAAGGGCCATCGCTCAACGGATAAAAGGTACTCCGGGGATAACAGGCTGATACCGCCCAAGAGTTCATATCGACGGCGGTGTTTGGCACCTCGATGTCGGCTCATCACATCCTGGGGCTGAAGTCGGTCCCAAGGGTATGGCTGTTCGCCATTTAAAGTGGTACGCGAGCTGGGTTCAGAACGTCGTGAGACAGTTCGGTCCCTATCTGCCGTGGGCGTTGGATGATTGAGAGGGGCTGCTCCTAGTACGAGAGGACCGGAGTGGACGAACCTCTGGTGTTCGGGTTGTCACGCCAGTGGCACTGCCCGGTAGCTAAGTTCGGAATCGATAACCGCTGAAAGCATCTAAGCGGGAAGCGAGCCTCGAGATGAGTCATCCCTAGGCACTTGATGCCTCTAAAGGGCCGTCCGAGACCAGGACGTTGATAGGCAGGGTGTGGAAGCGCTGTGAGGCGTGTAGCTAACCTGTACTAATGACCCGTGCGGCTTAACCATACAACACCCAAGAAGTGTGAGAGACTTGTAGTCTCGAGAACAAAACAGATTCATCACAAAGCTTTTTTCGAATTCAAGTTTAATGCCTGGCGGCCATAGCGTTGTGGAACCACCTGACTCCATGCCGAACTCAGCAGTGAAACGCACCCGCGCCGATGATAGTGTGGCAGCTGCCATGTGAAAGTAGGTCACTGCCAGGCACCCAATATAGTACTCCTGACTATACAGCTTTTGCGGAGCGGTAGTTCAGTTGGTTAGAATACCGGCCTGTCACGCCGGGGGTCGCGGGTTCGAGTCCCGTCCGCTCCGCCATCTTAAAGAAGCCCTTAGCTAGTTGATAGCTAAGGGCTTTTTGCTGTTTTGCCTTCAGTAAAATCCCCCTTGCTCAACCTGTCAAATCATCCCTTGTGACCATGCTGTGGCCATGCGACAGGCTGCACAGTGTCGGTAAAATTCCGTACAATGCTTCCCTTATTTCAAGGGGGATTCATGCCGATAAATTACAATAAACTGGTGTTCTGGAACCTGGCGGCCTTTGCCGTGCTGGGCAGTTGGTTCTGGCTGCCGAACCATGGTTTCTGGTTCGATCTCGACAAGGCGGTGTTTTACTTTTTTAACCACAAGCTGGGAGAAAGCCAGACCTGGGTTAACCTGATCGCGGCATTCAACAACCGGGCCTTTGACGGCGTCGCCTTGCTGGCCATGGGGGCTGTCTATTACAGCGTCTATCGCCAGGCGGATACCGAGCAACGCCGTCGGCTGGTGATCATCGGCGTATGCATGCTGCTGACCGCCGTGGGGCTGAACCAGCTGGGGCGGGCCATTCCGGTGGAGCGCCCCAGCCCGACCCTGACCTTTGACAACGTGCTGAGGCTGACCGAATTGGCGCCGTTCAAGACCAAGGATGCTTCCGGTGACAGCTTTCCCGGCGATCATGGCCTGATGCTGATGATCTTTACCGCCTTTGCCTGGCGTTATCTTTCATGGAAAGCGGGGCTCTGGGGTTGCCTGTTTGTGGTGGTGTTCTCCGCCCCCCGGGTCATGGGGGGGGCGCACTGGTTGACCGATATTTACGTGGGAGCCTTTGCGGTGGCGGCCTTTGGTCTGGCCTGGTTGTTGCAAACCGGACTGATGGACGCTCTGGTCACGCGAGTACAGGCGGCTTTGCCGTCACGAGGCCGCTGACGTTTCCTTTCTTTCCAGCAGGGCCGGAAGCTGGCGTATCAGCCAGCTTTTGGCCTGGCCCATCGAGTCTCTGCGCCAGGCCAATACTACCTGAGCGCGCAGCCGTTCAATGCCGGCAATCTCCTTCAGTTCGCCCCGGTCGATCATGTCCCCCAACCAGGCCTGTGGCAGGGTGGAAATGCCCAGTCCCGCCCTGAGCGCCTCCACCTTGTCCTGCATGGTACTGACGGTGAGCCGTGACTGGCGGTTTAACAGGTTAAAGGTGAGTGGCGGTTTATGCCGGGCGGTGTCGGCCACGGCAATGGCTCGATAACCCTGTAGTACCTCGGCACTGATGGGGGCGGTTTCCCGGTGAATGGGGTGGTCGGGGTGCGCCACGTAGACAAAGGTTTCCTGATAGAGCGGTTGTGTCTTGATGCCGGAATGTACCGGTATGTCTTCTTGTAGCACGGCAATGGCCAGATCGGCCCGGCCGGTTTCCAGCGCCTCCCAGCTGCCGGCCAGGATCTCGTGGGACAGCCGAATATCGGTATCGGTCTGGCCGAGCAAGCTGTTGATGGCGGGAAACAGACTGCGGCTGGGCAGTATGCCGTCTACCGCCAGGGTCAGGCTGGTTTCCCAGCCCCGCTCCAGGGCGCGGGCGGCTTCCACCAGCTGGTTGGATGCCTGCAGCAGGTGGCGGCCCTGATCCAGCAACAGACGGCCCACCGGGGTGAAGCGGGTTTTGTGGCCGGAGCGATCGAACAACGACAGATCCAGCTCGTCTTCCAGTTTCTGCACGGTGTAACTGAGCGCAGAGGGGACCTTGCCCAGCTCATCGGCGGCGGCGGCAAAACTGCCCCGGCGGTCGATGGCGTCGAGCACGCGCAGGGCATCCAGGGTCAGGGCTTTTTCTCGGGACATAATGGGCCTGGGCAGAACGTCATGCTGTTACCATACGTGACTCTTTTGCTGCTTGCATTAAAACTCGCCCAGCGCCCCGAGCAGGGTGGCGCCCAGGCTGGTGGTGAGCAGGGAGCCAAGCGTGGTCACGGCAATGATATTGGCGGCCAGCACGGCGTTGCCGCCCATGGCCCGCACCATCACATAGCTGGCAGCGGCGGTGGGCGAGGCATTGATCAGAAACAGCATGGTCAGTTCGGCCCCGCGAAATCCCAGCAGCCAGGCGCCCAGGGTGAGCAGGCCGGGAATCAGCAGCAGGCGCAGCAACAACACGGGAGGTAGCAGGCCGGTTTCTTCCCGGCCCGGCCTCAGGTTAAGGGTGGCGCCGGTACATAACAGCGCCACCGGCAGGGTCATCTGTGCCAGGTAATGCCCGGTGGTCATCAGCATGGTTGGTACCTGCCAATCGGTTGCGGCAAAGGGCAGGGCGGCGACGATGCCAATGATCAGTGGATTTTTAACGATGCCGCCCATGATGTTGCCGGTCTGCAGTGTCTGGCCCTGGCTCAGGCTGCGGTTAAGGGTGACCACGGCCAAAATGTTGAACAGTATGGTCAGGCAGGCTACGTACATGGCCATGGCCGCCAGACCCTGGCTGCCGTAGGCATTGTTGACGTAGGCCAGGCCAATAATGCCCATGTTGGCCCGAAAGGCCCCCTGCACCAGCACGCCCCGCAGCCGGGCGTCGGGAGTCAGGTAACGGGCGAGCCACTCGAGCAGCAGGAACGCCACCAGGGTGGCTCCGATGCCGTAGCCAATCAGTCCCGGGCTGGCCATCTGGTCGAGATCGGTCCGGGCGATGCTGGTAAACAGCAGCACCGGTAGTGTGATATTGAATACCAGCTTGCTGGCCCCGTCGATAAAACCTTCGTTCATCATTTGGGTGCGGCGCAGAAAAAAGCCCAGCATCAATAACAGGCAAATGGGGCCGGTAATGGACAGGGAAAACAACAGGCTGTCGGCAAGGGCATTCATGGCAAGGTGGAAGTGATTGAAAAATCAGGCACAAAGCATGCTACGGCAAGGGAAAGAGAGCAAGCATCGCCGCTCTGTTTCGTGAAGTCATAAAACGAAAAAAGGCGCCATCGCGCGCCTTCTTTCCTGTTACGACTGGTAATCGCCGGCCCGCTCGGGCTGGTATTCCACATCGGTAATGGTCACCGTCAGGGTGTTGCCGTTGGGGCCGGGCCATTCAATGGTCTGGCCCACGGAAAGGCCGAGCAGGGCCGAACCAATGGGGGCCAGCACCGAGATCTTGTCTTTGCTGCCGTCCATGTCTCGGGGAAAGCACAGGGTCTTGGTAAAGGTTTCGTCCTCCTTTGCCATGCGGAAGCGGATCACCGAGTTCATGGTGACAATATTGCCAGGCATGGCTTCGGGCGCCACCACATTGGCGCGATCCAGCTCGTCTTCCAGCCGGCGGACGGCTTCCGAGTCGGGTTGTTTCTCGAGCAAGGCCTCAAGCCGGGCCAGATCCAGGGTAGAAATAGTAATGGGCGGCAACTGGGCCATATCAACCTCCAATAAAAAAGCAGGCAACGCTAAAAGCGCTGCCTGTATTCGATAACCAAAGATATACCCCAAGCGATGAGTTTTGACCAGTGGCCGGCAAGGCTATTTTTTCGGGTTGTGAAAAAGTGCCCGGCCTTTTGGAAAAGCGACCCTGGTTTGCGTCAAATCAAAAAAGTTCCGACGCACTTCGGGCAAACTGGCCCCAGTTGAAAACTTCGCAGCAGAAATATTAAGGACAGAATATGAAAAAAGTTGCTCTTCTGGTTGCCGCCGCCCTGATGGCCCCGTCCGCCGCCTTTGCCCACCAGGCCGGTGATATTCTGGTGCGCGCCGGTGCCGCTACCGTGGCGCCTCATAGCAGTGGTGATGAGGTACTGGGAACTGGTCATCTGGACCCAAACTCCAATACCCAGCTGGGCCTGACCTTCTCCTATATGCTCACCGATAACTGGGGCGTGGAACTGCTGGCTGCGACACCGTTTTCCCACTCCGTGAGCACCCGAGATCTGGGTGAAGTTGCCAAGATCAAGCACCTGCCGCCGACCCTGATGGGCCAGTACTATTTCGGCAATGCCCAGAGCAAGGTGCGCCCTTATGTAGGCGCTGGTGTGAACTATACTTTCTTCTTTGATGAGGAAGGCCGTAATGCGCTGGATGGCGATGATGTGAAACTGGATGACTCCTGGGGCCTGGCGGCCCAGGCTGGTCTGGATATGAAAGTGACCGACAGGCTGTTTGTAAACGCGTCCGCCTGGGTAATTGATATCGATACTGATGTGACTTCAAAAGCTCTTGGTCAAACTTACCAAACCAGCATCGATCCGGTAGTACTGATGTTTGGCCTGGGTTACAGCTTCTGATTGATTTGCAAAGTGGGTTGAGAGGGGATTAAGCCTCGGCAGTGTTTTTTGGGCAGACCATGGGTCTGCCCTTTTTTATTGGCAAAAATAAAACTCAGGCCACGGCCACGGGCAATTCCACCTGCTCTTTAATCTTGTCGACGATATAACCGCCGATGGGAATGGCGGAGGTGGCCGCCGGCGACGGCGCGTTGCACACGTTCAGGGTGCGTTTGGTGTTAACGAACAAAAAGTCGTCCACCAGTTTGCCGTCTTTGGATACCGCCTGGGCGCGAATGCCGGCGGGGTAGGGGGTGAGATCGTCCAGGGCCAGGCTGGGGCAGTACTTGCGTACCAGCTCCAGGTAGCCGGCCTTGTTGATGGAGTTTTTCATTTCCGTCAGGCCGGGTTTGAGGTTTTTCATCAGCACCTTGAGAATGCCCGGATAGGTCAGCATTTCCAGGGTGTCGCTCAGGGAGATATCCCGCTTGTTGTAGCCTTCGCGCTTGAACGCCAGCACGGCATTGGGGCCCACGGTGACGGTGCCGTCGATCATGCGGGTGAGGTGGACACCGAGGAAGGGCATGTTCGGATCCGGGATCGGGTAGATCAGGTGGTTCACAATCTGATTGTGCTCTGGTTTGAGCAGGTAGTACTCGCCGCGGAAGGGGCAGATTTTAAACTCGGGCTGCAGGCCCAGCATGCGCACCACCCGGTCGGCCATCAGACCGGAGCAGGACACCAGGAACTTGCCCTGGAACTCGCCCTGGCTGGTCTGCACCACCACCTGGCTGGCTTCCTCAGTGAGGCCGGTCACCTCGGCGTTATAGCGGATTTCCCCGCCCAGGCGCTGGAATTCCCGGCCCATGGCGGCGGTCACCTGCTTGTAGTCCACAATGCCGCTGGAGGGCACGAAAATACCGCCCAGTCCGGTGATATTGGGCTCGCGCTCCTTGAGCTCGTCGCCGTTCAGCCAGTAGCGTTCCAGGCCGTTGGCCTCGCTTCTGTCCCACAGCGCCTTCATTCGATCCATTTCCAGTTCGTTGGTGGCCACCAGCAGCTTGCCGCACTCGTCAAAGGGAATGTCGTGCTCGCGGCAGAAGTCTTTGGTGGCGCGGTTGCCTTCCAGGCAAAACTTCGCCTTCAGGCTGCCGGGGGTGTAATACACGCCGGCGTGGATCACGCCGCTGTTGTGGCCGGTCTGATGCCGGGCCGGGCCGCTTTCCTTTTCCAGCAGCAGCATTTTGCTGTCGGGATAGGTCTTTTTCAGTTGCCAGGCGGTAGACATGCCGACGATGCCGCCGCCGATAATGATGAAGTCAAACACTGTGCTGCTCACTCGTAGGTAAAGAAGGCAAACGCCGGGGTAAGCCCCGGCGGTCCTGTTTATGGTTGAATATCAAGGCGCCGGCGGCACCTTGTCAATGCCGTTAGCCCTGGCTGGGGGTTTTCAGGGTCTTGGCATGGGTAAAGTAACCGCGCTGACGCATCAGCTCCCGGCGCAGACCGTCGTGGGCGATGAACTTGTCGCGACCGTGCAGCCAGAAGTGGTTGTTGATCAGCAGGAAAGAGCCGGTGGGGACCCGTACCGACAGCTGCTTGGTGCTGGTCTCAATGGCATCGGACAGGTCTGCCAGCCACACACCTTCTTCGTAGTTCTTGGGCTGCACGAACTGGTCGATGTAGGACATGATGGGCTTGCCGCTGCGATCGGTATCGAACACGGCGTGATACACGTCCTTGGTGGTGTTCTTGCTGGGCGGCGCGGCCCAGCGCATCACCCGGCGGGCCATGGGATCGGCGTAGAAGCGATCCAGGTGCTCCCAGTCGTCCAGGTGCAGCAGCAGGGAGTTGCCGCCTTCCATGTTTTGCTCGTCAATTTTCAGCATCAGCACATAGTCGGTGTCCTGCTCAACGAAGGTGCCGTCGTTGTGCAGCTCCATCACCCGGTGGGCCTGGCGCAGGTAGCTGTCGGAGTTGTCCTGGTTCTGCACCACAAAGCGGGCGTAATACTGGCCGCTCATGGCGTCGAAGTTGGAGCGGCCAAACAGGTGGGCCACGGCGGTGGTGAACTTGACCATGTCTTCCGCCTGCTCCACCTGGTTCAGGCCTTCCGGGGTTATCAGCAGGGCGCCGGTGTTGCGGTCGACCAGGGTGTTGATCAGCAGCGGCTGCAGCGCCTGACCGCACAGATCGTTGAGGACCTGGGCCACGCGAAAACGCAGGAAGGACTTGTATTCCAGCGCCTGTATCGGCCATTCGGCGGTGGCCTTAAGGAAGGCGTTGACGGTGTTTTCGTCAAAGCGCAGTTCCAGCAGACGGTCGGACTGGGCGGCCGGTGCCAGGCTGAATCCCTGGTACTGGTGGTGGGCGAAATCGGCGGTGGCGATGTTGGACATAGGGGGCTTCCTTGTAATGACACTGTGTTGATGAACGCGACCAATGTCGCTGTATTTATAAAATGTCGACATTTTGTATTTATGTCAATTGTTCGTGGTGATTTTATGATCTCTGTTGCAATTTCGTTATAATGCGGCCCATTCACCCTGAGCGAGAGTCCACCATGAACCACCCCGAGCCCCCGCGGGAAAACCTGGCCCGTACCGCCTACCAGCAACTGAAACAGGACATCATTGAAAGTCACTTCGGCCCCGGCGAAAAGCTGCTGATGAGCGGCCTGAAAAGCCGCTATGGCCTGGGCGTCAGCCCGCTGCGGGAAGCGCTGTCGCAGCTGGTGTCGGAGCGGCTGGTGACTGCCGAGAGCCAGCGCGGGTTTCGCGTCAGCCCCATGTCGGTGGCGGAGCTGGAAGACATCTACGATGCTCGGGCTCAGCTGGAAGGCCTGATTGTGGAGCTGGCCATGGCCCGGGGAGACGATTTGTGGGAGGCGGGGGTGGTGGCGGCCCATCATGCCCTGGCCAAGGTGACCCACCTGGATTCGGTAGAAGATCAGCTGAATCAGTGGGATACCCGCCATCAGGCGTTTCACCAGGCGGTGGCCGCCGGCTGCAACTCGCCCCAGTTGCTGGTGGTGCGCCGAACCCTGATGGATCAGGCCGCTCGTTACCGGCATTTATGGCTCAAGCGCACCGTGTTCAGTGAGCAGGCCCTGGCCCACAAGCAGCAGGAGCACCAGGGGCTGCTGGACGTCATTCTCGCTCGTGATCCCCGGGCGGCGGCCATGATGCGCGAGCACCTGCAAAGTCCGGTGCCCATCATCACCCGCGTGCTGGCGGAGCAGGGCATGGGCTGAGTGAGCACCCAGTTCCGCGTCAGTCTGCATTCACCGGGCAGTCCATTGGCACCTGTCAGTCATAAGCTCCGTTATGGCTGGCTGTGCTCGATCTCATGTTTCACGTAATGCGTGAATGGCAGTATTTATTACTTTTTTAAAAGAAGGGCTTGCCTCTGAAAGTTCAGACGTGCAAATATTCAGCCATATAGACGTCCGGGCCTCTTTAGTGCCAAAGAGAGATTCCCACTCACATGTGTTACTCTGAGCCCCACAACGTCATCGAGTCCATTGCCCGCCAGGATGCGGATGTGATCACCATTGAGACCTCACTCTGCGCACATTCCCACCGAGCCGACGCCGATATTCCGGGCATAATGGATTCACTTGAGTAAAAAGTAAGTCATCAGGAGACAATCATGGGTTTTCACAGTGCGCGTCATGTAGAAGCGCTGAATCAGTCGCTGTCCGAGCTGAATGGCGATATCAATGTGTCATTCGAGTTCTTTCCGCCCAACAGCGAACAGATGGAGCAGACCCTGTGGCACTCCATTGAGCGGCTGAAGACGCTGGCGCCCAAGTTTGTCTCCGTCACCTACGGCGCCAACTCCGGCACCCGGGACCGCACCCACAAGGTGATCAAGGACATTCAGGACAAGACCGGCCTGATTGCCGCACCGCACCTGACCTGCATCGATGCCAGCCGCGACGAGCTGCGTGGCATTGCCCGGGACTACTGGAATAACGGCATTCGCCAGATAGTGGCGCTGCGTGGCGACTTGCCCCAGGGCATGGAAAAGCCGGACATGTACGCCGCCGACCTGGTGGGCCTGCTGAAGGAAGAGGCGGACTTCGACATTTCGGTGGCGGCCTATCCGGAAGTGCACCCGGAGGCGAAAAGCGCCCAGGCGGATCTGCTGAACCTCAAGCGCAAGATTGATGCCGGTGCCAACCGGGCCATCACCCAGTTTTTCTTTGATGTGGAGTCCTACCTGCGGTTTCGGGATCGCTGCGTGACCATCGGTATTGATGTGGAAATCGTGCCGGGCATTCTGCCGGTGTCCAACTACCAGACCCTGCTGAAGTTTGCCGGTTTCTCCAACGTCAAGATCCCGAGCTGGATGCACCAGCGTTTTGCCGGGCTGGAAGACGATCAGAACACCCGCAATCTGGTGGGGGCCAGCATCGCCATGGATCAGGTACGGGTGCTGAGCCGGGAAGGGGTCAAGGATTTCCACTTCTATACCCTGAACCGCTCCGAGTTGACCTACGCCATCTGCCACAGTCTGGGGGTGCGTCCGCCGGTGGCGGCTGCCGAGTAAAGATGACGGTTGGAATAACAGCACCCGGCAACCCGGTTGCCGGGGGCTGTTTCGTTACGGCCGGCCGCTGAACCCCAGCAGCCGCAGGGCGTTGAGGGTCACCAGGGCGGTGGCGCCGGTATCGGCCAGCACCGCCAGCCACAGGCCGGTGATGCCGAGCAGACTGGTCACCAGAAACACCGCCTTCAGGCCCAGTGCCAGGGTGATGTTCTGGTGAATGTTGGCGCGGGTGGCCCGGGACAGCCGCACCGCGTCGGCCAGGGCGGTCAGCCGGTTGTGAGTAAGGGCGGCGTCGGCGCTGTCCAGCGCCACGTCGGTGCCCTGGCCCATGGCGATGCCGATGCTGGCCTGCTTGAGGGCCGGCGCATCGTTGATGCCATCGCCCACCATGCCCAGAACGTGCTGTTCACTAAGCCGGGCCACCGCCTGCAGCTTGTGCTCGGGCGTCAGACCGGCGTGGTACTCCATGCCCAGCTCGGCAGCAATATGACGGGCGGTGACCTCATGATCCCCGGTCAGCATCAGGCCGCGAACCCCCAGTGCCTGCAGTGCCGCTATGCCCGCTTTGGCGTCCTGGCGCAGGGGATCCTGCAGCCCGAAGAGGGCGGCGATGCGCTCGTCCACCACCAGCACCACCAGGGTGCAGGCGGCGGCCCGCAGCCGTTCGATATCCGTGGCCTGCTCCTGAGTGAAGCGGCTGGCATCCAGGTGCGCCGGGGTACAGATCAGCACCGGCTTGCCCTGCCAGCGGCTGGCAATGCCGGCGCCGGGCAGAGTGCGTTTTTCTCCGGTTTCGGCGGGCTCAATGCCCTCGGTCTCGGCCGCATTCACCAGGGCACTGGCCAGAGGATGGTGGGAGCCGCTTTCCAGCCCGGCGGCCAGTGCCAGCACCTGCCGGCGCTCAAAGGGGGCGTACAGGCACAGCTGGTGCAGTACCGGCTGCCCCTGGGTCAGGGTGCCGGTCTTGTCAAAGGCCAGGGTGTCGATTTTGCCCAGTTGCTCCAGGGCCGCCCCGCCCTTGATCAGCACGCCCATGCGGGTGGCGGCGGCCAGTGCCGAGGTCACCGCCGCCGGGGTAGAAATCACCAGGGCACAGGGACAGCCGATCAGCAGCAGCACCAGGCCCCGGTAAATCCAGGTCTCCCAGCCGGCACCCAGCGCCAGCGGCGGCAGCACCGCCACCAGGGCGGCGGTGGCGATCATGGCCGGGGTATACCAGCGGCTGAAGCGGTCGATAAACCGCGCGATGGGCGCGCGGCTGGCATCGGCCTCTTCCATCAGGTGCAGGATGCGATCCAGGGTGCTGTGGCCGGGTTGGGAGGTCACTTTTATGCGTACCGCCACGTCGACGACCAGGCTGCCGGCGGCCAGCCGGTCGCCCTGGCTGCGCTCCACCGGCAGCGATTCGCCGGTAATGGCGCTTTCGTCAAAGGCCGCCTGGGCCGAGAGCAGAATGCCGTCGGCGGGCAGCCGGCCGCCGGGGTGCACCTCGATGTGGTCGTCGGGAAGGAGTTCGCTGATGGCCACCTCTTCCACCCCGCCGGCGGTCAGTCGCCGGGCTTGCTCGGGCACCAGCGCCATCAGGGCCTTTACCCCCTGGCGGGCGCGGCCGGCGGCCAGGCTTTCCAGTTTTTCGCCGATGCCAAACAGCAACAGCACCATGGCCGCCTCGGCGGTTTCCCCGAGGAACAGGGCGCCGGTGGCAGCCACCGTCATCAGCATTTCAATAGAAAAGGGGGAGCCGCTGCGGGCCAGGCGTCCGGCCTGACGCGCGATGGGCACCAGTCCCCACAGGGTGGCGAGGGTAAACAGCCAGGGAGCGGCGGCGGGCAGCACCAGCTGGACGGCGGCGGCCAGCAGCATAAGCAGCAGCAAGCCCAGCAGGGAAAAGTGCCGGCGCCAGAAGGGGGCGGCCGGCGGCGCCTCCTGGTCGCTGAAGGGGGTAAAGCCGGCGGCGTGAATGGCCCGTACCACCTGCTCCCGACTGCCTTGTGGCGTCAGCCGTACCTGCAGCCGCTCGGTGGCAAAGCGTACCTCGGCGCTGTGTACCCCGGGCAGGCGACGCACCGCGGTTTCTATTTTGCCGGCACAGCTGGGGCAGTCCATGCCACCGATGCGCCAGTGATGCAGGGTGGTGGTCACGCCGGCCTGGAGCTCGGGGCCATGGCGGTCCCCGGCTGGGCGGGAGGCGGGGCTGTCCCTGTGGTGATCACAACAATGACTCATGATGGGCTCTCTTGATGAAGACACTGAGATCAGTGTAAACCCTGGAGTTTAGTCAAGAGTCAACAGGATGACGGCACGTCAAGCGTGGAGGCCGGGCGGCCTCCACTGGGGAGTGTTATGCCTGCAGCGCTTGCTCGAGATCGGCAATGATGTCGTCGATATGCTCAATGCCGATGGACAGCCGGATCATTTCCGGTTTGACCCCGGCCTGGGCCTGTTCGGCGGCGGTCATCTGGCGGTGGGTGGTGGAGGCCGGATGGCAGGCCAGGGACTTGGCATCACCGATGTTCACCAGCCGCTTGATAAGCTGGAGCGCATCGTAGAAGCGCACACCGGCGTCGTAACCGCCCTTCAGGCCAAATGACAGTATTGCGGAGGGCTTGCCCTTCATAAACTGCTGGGCGCGCTGGTAATCCGGGTGATCTTCCAGGCCGGCGTAGTTGACCCAGTCCACCGCCGGGTGGGCCTTGAGGTACTCGGCCACCTTGAAGGTGTTTTCCACATGGCGCTCCATGCGCAGGGACAGGGTTTCCAGCCCCTGCAGCAGCAGAAAGGCGTTGAGCGGTGCCAGGGCGCTGCCGGTGTTGCGCAGGGGCACGGTGCGGGCCCGGGCAATAAAGGCGGCGGGGCCAAAGGCCTCGTTGTAGATCACACCGTGGTAGGCGGCCTCGGGGTTGCTGAACTGGGGAAAGCGTTCCTTGTGCTCGGCCCAGGGGAACTTGCCGCTGTCGACGATAATGCCGCCCAGGGAGTTGCCGTGGCCGCCGATGTACTTGGTGAGCGAGTGCACCACGATGTCGGCGCCAAACTCGATGGGCTTGCACAGCACCGGGGTGGCCACGGTGTTGTCCACCACCAGAGGTACGCCCTCGGCATGGGCCACGTCGGCCAGGCCTTTAATGTCGGCCACGTTGCCCGCCGGGTTGCCGATGCTCTCGCAGTACACCGCCTTGGTGTTGGCGTCGATGAGTTTGGCAATGGCTTCGGGGCTGGCGTTTTCGGCAAAGCGCACTTCAATGCCCATGTCGGGCAGCATGTGGGCCAGCAGGGTATAGGTGCCACCATAAAGCTGGGGGGTGGTGACGATGTTGTCGCCGTTTTTGGCCAGGGTGAGCAGGGCGTAGTGAATGGCGGCGCTGCCTGCCGACACCACCAGGCCAGCGATGCCGCCTTCCAGGGCCGCCACCCGCTGCTCCAGCACGTCGTTGGTGGGGTTCATGATGCGGGTGTAGATGTTGCCCGGCACTTCCAGGTTGAACAGATCGGCGCCGTGCTGGGCGCTGTCAAACTCGTAGGCCACGGTCTGGTAAATGGGAGTGGCCACGGATTTGGTGGTGGGATCCGTGGTGTAACCGTGGTGCACGGCCAGGGTTTCGTCTTTCATGGTGAAGGTCGTCCTTGTGGTTTGATCGAGGCTCATCAATGTAGGCAGTTTACCGGGGGGAGTAAAGACCGGGGCTGCTGCTTCGAGGTGCAGGTGAGCGAGCTAATGGGGCAGCAGCACGGTGGCCAGCAGGCCGCCGGCCGGGTGGTTGGCCAGGTACAGTTCGCCGCCGTGCTGGTGGATCAGGGTGCGGGCAATGGCCAGCCCCAGGCCGATGCTTCCGTCTTCCAGGTTGCGGGCGCTGTCGAGGCGGGTGAAGGGCTTGAACACCTCTTCCAGCTGATCGTCGGCAATGCCGGGGCCGAAGTCGCGGATCAGAATGCGAATATGGCCGGGTTCGTCCAGCAGCCGCACTTCCACCCGGTTGCCATACTTGATGCCGTTTTCCAGCAGGTTCTGCAGAGCCCGGCGCAGGGCCTGGCTGCGGCCACGAAACAGAATGGGCGCGCGCTCCTCCAGGCTGACCTGGTGGCCGGCATCCTGCAGATCGTCACACAGGCTCTGTACCAGGCTGGCCAGATCCAGGTCGCGCATGGGTTCGTCCTGGCCATCGTCCCGGGCAAAGCGCAGGGTGGCATTGAGCATCTGCTCCATGCGCTTCAGCCCCTGCTGCAGCTTGTGCTTGTCTTCCCCTTCGGGCAGGAATTCGCAGCGCAACTGCAGGCTGGTGAGCGGTGTGCGCAAGTCGTGGGAAATGGCGGCCAGCATGCGGGTACGGTCGGTCACAAAGCGATCCAGCCGCTCCTGCATGCGGTTAAAGGCCGACAGGGTGTCGCGGATTTCGCTGGGGCCGGTTTCCGGCAGCGGTTCGGCCTTGTCGCCCCGGCCCAGCCGTTCGGCCCGCCGGGCCAGTTGCTTCAGCGGTCGGGTGGTGCGTTGCAGCAGCCAGACCATCAGGCCGGTGAGCAGGGCAGCCAGCAGCAGCAGTGACAACACGGCCTTGAATGACCAGCCTGGTACTTCGGTATCCACCAGGGAGGTAAAGCGCAGCCAGAGGCCGTTTTCCAGCTCGATGCCCCCATACAGGCGAATGTCGGGGCGGCGGTCGTGGGGGGCATGGCGATGACGCCGGTCGGCAGGCGGCAGGGCCTGGCCGCGGCCGGTTTCGGCGCTGATGCGAATGTCGAGCCCGGGAGCATGACCCAGCCGGTTGCGCACGATGCGTTCAAACACCGGATGGCGCTCGCCGGCCTCCGGGGCATTCGGGCTCAGGTCCAGCAGCAGGGTTTCGCTGCGGCTGGCGCGCAGAATTTCCCGGTGCAGCTCGGGGGGCGACTGGTGCAGCAGCCGGGTCACCGCCATCAGCCGTTGCAGGGTAAAGCGGCTGTTCACCAGACCCAGGGCTTCCTCCCGCTCCAGCCGGTAGATTTGCAGGCTGATCAACTGCACCAGTACCAGGGCACACAGGGCCACCAGAATGATCTGGCCGGTGAGGCTGCCCAGCCAGTAGCGCAGCCCCTTAGTCTTCATACTGTACTTCGGCCGCCAGCAGGTAGCCGCCGCCCCAGATGGTTTTAATCAGCTGCGGATTTTTCGAGTCGGCCTCCAGCTTGCGCCGAAGCCGGCTGACCAGGGTATCGATGGCCCGATCAAAGGCCTGAGCTTCCCGGCCCCGGGCCAGGTCCAGCAGTTGATCCCGGCTCAGTACCCGGTTCGGGTGCTGGGTAAAGACTCGCAGCAGATCGAATTCGGCGGTGCTCAGGCTGATGGTCACGCCCTTTTCATTCAGCAGTTCCCGCCGGGCCAGATCCAGCCGCCAGTGGCCAAAACGCAGTGCCTGCGGGCTGTCGTTCACGGTGAGCGGGCCGTTATCGGGCTGGCGCCGCAGCACCGCCTTGATGCGGGCCAGCAGCTCGCGGGGGTTGAAGGGCTTGGGCAGGTAGTCGTCGGCACCCATTTCCAGGCCCACGATACGATCGGTGTCTTCACCCATGGCGGTGAGCATGATGATGGGCACAGTGTTGCCCTGGCCACGCAGCTCCCGGCACAGGGTCAGGCCGTCGTCACCGGGCAGCATCAGGTCGAGAATGATCAGATCCGGCTGCTGGCGGGCCAGGTGCTGGCGCATGGCATTGCCGTCCCGCACCCCCTGCACCCGGTAGCCGTGCTGCTCCAGAAAGCGGGCCAGCAGATCTCGGATTTCCCCGTGATCGTCCACCACCAGCAAGTCTTTGCCCTTGTTCATGTTTGTCCTCCTGCCTGTGCCGGCTCAGTATAAGCTGAGGAGGGGAGGGAAATAATGTCAAAGTGTGTCAGCGCTTTCGCTGTGACAATTTGTTGCAAAAAAGCCCCTTGCCGACACAGTTTGCTGACAGCTTCCTGCTTAACTGATCACCGTCAACACAACGAGAGGATATCATCATGAAAAAGCATCGTAATGTTCTGCTGCTGGCGGCCACCCTGCTGGCGGTCCCTGCCCTGGTCAGTGCTCAGGGCGGACGGGGTACCATGATGGATGACGAGGCCGGGGATCGCATGGGCCCCGGATACATGTGGGGAGACCAGGATCAGGAGCGAATGGGTTATGGTCATCGTGGCTGGGGTCATCACGGCAAGGGACGCCAGGGCGTGGGCTATATGGATCCCGCTCGCTTTGAACAGCACCTGGCCCAGCGCATTGAAAGCCTGGCGACCCCCGAGCTCAAGGCCCAGTTTATCGCCACCCAGCAGGCGCGGCTGGCCATGATGGAGCAAAGCCAGAAACTGCACCGGCTGATGGCCGAAGCCCGGGCCAATGCCATGGACAACGCGGATCTCAAGGCCGCCACCCTGGAAAAAATCGCCGCCGACGACAAGCTGAGGCAGCAAAAGCTCAAGCTGATGCGCGAAGCGGTGGACAAACTGGCCAAATAATGGCCTCGCGCCGGGCTCAAGGCCGGCAGCGTTGGTTTATTTGAGACTGACTGCGGGCCTGGGCCGCGAGCCCTAAGGCCAGCACCAGGGTCAGGGCTTCGGCCAGGGGCAGGGCCAGCAAGAAAGGCTGGCTCGGAAAGGCCCAGGCCAGCCATAACATCAGTCCTGCGGGCAGGACCAGGCTGCGGCTGAAGGCGATGATCGCCGAGGGCAATGGCCGCTGCAGGGCGGTAAAGGTCACCGCGATCAGCATATTGAAACCGTTGAACAGAAACAGCGGCCAGATAATGGCAATCAGGGTGGTGGCCTGGGCCATGGCGGCGGTTTCGCCGGAGCCCAGAAAGAGGGCCGGAATACGGTGGCCCGCCAGCAGCAACAAGGTGCTCATGGCCAGGCCCAATCCGGCCAGGGTGATGGCCGCCAGTTTGACCACCTGCCTGGCCCGCTGGGCCTGCCCCGCGCCCAGATTGTGACTCACCAGCGGATGCACGCCGTCGACAATGCCATAACAGGTCATGACGCCGATAAATATCAGGTAGTTGACGATGCTGAAGGCGGCCACGCCATCGGCGCCCTGAGCGCGCATCATCAGCCAGTTCACCAGCCAGATCATCACCCCTACCGATACCTCATTGATGCCTTCCGACAGGCCGTTGGCCAGGGCGGCACGCAGATCCTGCCAGGGCCAGCCGCGAAAGCGCAGGCGCATGGCGCCCGGACGGCGTAAATAGCGTGCCATCAGCCCGGCTTGCACCAGCTGTGCCAGGAGCGTGGCCCAGGCCGCCCCGGCCAGCCCCAGTTTGAGCCCGCCCACCAGCAGGGCATTGAGCGCAATGTTACTGAGTGCCCCCGCGATCAGGGCGCGGGTGGCCAGGCCGGTGTGACCGTCGGCACGCACGAAGTAGTAGGCCACCATGGTGGCGATCTGCACCACCAGCGCCAGCTTCATCACGCCCAGGTATTCCGCCACCAGCGGACGCAGGGTGGCAGGCACATTGAGTGCCCGGTACAGCAGCTCGGGCCAGAGGGTGATCACCAGGCCTGCCAGCGCCACCGCCAGGGCGGCAGCGAGCACCGCGGCGCCAAACAGCCGGCCGGCGGCCTGTCGCTGTTGTTGGCCGAGCAGGTGACCGGCCCGGACCGAGCCGCCGATGGCCAGCACCAGCCCCAGGGCAAACAGCAGGGTCAGCCAGGGCACCAGCAGGGTCACGGCGGCGAGGGCATCGGCCCCCACCAGGTTGCCGACGAAGAGTCCGTCAATGACTGACGCACTGGTGATGGCCAGCAAACTGACCAAGGCATGGCCGGCGAATTGAAAAAACAGCCGGGGTACCGGGGTGTGCACCATGGGATTGGAAGAAGTGGTCATGGGTGGTCCGTGTGTAACAAGTGTAACATTAATTGAAAGTGATAATTATTATCATGAATATTCGTCACCTGAGAACTTTACCCCGTTAGCGTGCTGAACGAAAGCAGGATGCACATCAGCGAAGACAAGGTGAACGGATGAGCACATCATCACGATATATTGCGGAACAGGCCACCCTGAGGGCCTTTCTTAACTGTTATCTGCGGGAAGTGGAGCCGGGCATGCAGTGCGGCCATGTGGTGGGCTCCGCCAACAGTGGCCTGCCCGCCACGGTGGACTGTGTGGAACTGCCCCTGGCCAGCCAGCAGGCGATGCTGCGGGTGGAGCTGACCTATCGCTCGCTCGTCGGCTGTCACCGTTTTGGCCGCTTATGGCTGCGGCGTAGCCGGGAGCACGGCTGGCGGGTGACCGAGGCCTTTACCGCCGTGCTGATGCTGGTGCACGAGATCTACCGCGGCTTTTGCCTGGGCGATGAGGAGCGGTTGCGAGGGCAGGAGCTGGAATTGCTGACCCGGCTGACCGACAGCTACCGGCACATGATGGAGCATATCGAGGGCGCCCGGGATCAGGCGGCCCCGGCCCATTTTATCGACACCGAACAGTCGCTGCTGTTTGGTCACTGGTTGCATCCCACCCCCAAAAGCCGGCAGGGCATGACCGACTGGCAGCAACGCTGCTATGCCCCGGAGCAGCGCGGCCGCTTTGCCCTGCACTATTTCGCCGCCCGCCCCGAGCTGGTACGTCACCGCTCTTCCCGGGCCACATCGGTGCCCGCCATCGTCAACACCCTGCTGGGAGCCGATGCCGCCCGCCTGGCCCGTGATGATGGCAAGCTGTTACTGCCCATACACCCGTTGCAGGCCGAGGCGCTACTGCTGACGCCGGCGATCCAGGCGTTGATGGAAGACGGCAGCCTGGTTCACCTGGGGCCGGCTGGCCATGCGTTTACCGCCACCTCCTCGGTGCGCACCCTCTATTGCGAGGCGCTGCCCTGGATGATCAAGTGTTCCATTCCGGTGCGCATCACCAACTCCCTGCGCCGCAACCGAAGCCATGAACTGGATGCCGGCCTGATGATGGATCGCCTGCTGGAACGCACCGGCTTTGCCCGGCGCTATCCGGCCTTTGGCATGCTCCATGATCCGGCCTGGATCACCCTGGATCTGCCCGGGCAGGAGGAAAGCGGCTTTGAGGTGATAGTGCGGGATAACCCCTTTTCCGGCGAGGCCGGCCGGGGGGTCACCAACCTGGCGGCGCTGACCGCCGAGCCGTTGCCCGGTGAGTCCTCCGCCCTGGCCGGGTTGATTGCGGACATTGTGGCGCGGGACGGCGACACGCCGGCCATGGTGTGCCGGCGCTGGTTTGAACGCTACCTGGATTGCGCCCTGGAGCCGCTGATCTGCCTGTATGACGAGCACGGCATTGCCCTGGAGGCCCATCAGCAGAACAGCCTGCTGCGGGTGAGCGAGGGCTATCCCACCGGCTATGTCTACCGGGACAACCAGGGCTATTACCTGTCTGAGCGCTACCGCGACTCCCTGCAGGCGCTGCTGCCGGAAGCGGCAGGCACGGCCTCGCTCTATTACCCGGACGAGGAAATCCGGGATCGCTTTGCCTATTACGCCGTGGTCAACCAGGTGTGTGCCGTGGTAAGCCGCATGGGCAATGACGGCCTGATCGACGAGGCCTGTCTGGTGACGCTGCTGCGCCGGCGGCTGGAACGACTCGGCGAACAACTGCAGGGCGCCGGCCGCGATTTTGCGCTGTCGCTGCTGAGCCGCCCCTTTATTCCTGCCAAGGGCAATTTGCTGACCCGCCTCTATGACGTGGACGAGCTGGACGCCGACAACGAGCAGGCGATTTACACCCGCTTGCCCAACCCCCTGTGCCCCGAGGCGCTCAAGGAGGTGACCCATGCCGTTGCCTGACGCACAGCACGAACACCCCGAGCAACGGGTGCTGCGCCAGCTGGTGGAAGCCCTGCTGTTTGAGCAACGCCTGCCCTGGGGCTGGCAGTCCTTTGAGGAAGGCCGTTTCCTGTGCTGGCAGCAGCAGGGCGATCATTATCGTTGCCGGGCTCAAGTGGGATCCTTTGACCGGGTACGCATTCAGACCGGCAGCCTGCAGCGACGTGAAGGCGACCACTGGCGAGCGGCCGACGTACCGCGGCTGCTGGCCACCCTGCCGGCGCTGGAGGCGGCACGGCAGCGGCTGGCGGAGGAGCTGGCCCAGACGGTGCGCCTGTGCCGCTGGAACCAGCACCGGCTCAGTGCGCCCCTGTCCCGGCGCGAACTGGACTATGCCGGGCTGGAATCGGCCCTGGACGAGGGCCATCCTTACCATCCCTGTTTCAAGGCCCGCACCGGCTTCAGCGAGCGGGACCACGAGGACTACGGCCCCGAGGCGGGTCGGAGTTTTCGCCTGGTCTGGCTGGCGGTGCCCCGTCAGCGCTTGCGCCAGTCCCTGCCGAACAACGAAGCGGCGTTCTGGCAGCAGGAGCTGGGCTCGGAAGTCTGGCATGAGCTGGACGAGCGTCTGCACCGCCAGGGCGGCAGCTGGCAGGCCCATGGTCTGCTGCCCCTGCATCCCTGGCAGTGGCGGCAGCTGGGTGGGGTGCTCACCGGCCGGCAGCAGTGCCTGTGTCTCGGCGAGGCCGGAGACCGGTACCAGGCCAGCCAGTCGGTGCGCACCCTGTTCAATGTCTCGCACCCGGAGCGGGCCAACGTCAAGCTGGCGATGAACATGGTGAACACCTCATCCAAGCGCACCATAGCGCCGCACTCGGTGTGCAGCGCGCCCCATATCTCCCGCTGGCTGCAGCGCGTGGTGCAGAGCGATGCGCTGTTTGCCGAGCGCTACCCTCTGGTGCTGCTGGCGGAGTACGCCGGCGTAATTGCCGACGAGCAGGGCGAACTGGCCGCCATCTGGCGCCAAAGCCTGATGCCCCTGCTGCGCCACGAAGAAAGCGCTGTCCCCTTCAATGCCCTGATGATGGTGGAGCGCGATGGCCGCCCCTTCGTCGATGACTGGATTACTCACCACGGCCTGGAACGCTGGCTGCACCGGCTGTTCGAGGTGGCGGTACTGCCGGTCTGGCACCTGCTGGTGGCCCATGGCATCGCCCTGGAAGCCCACGGTCAGAACATGGTGTTGCTGCACGAGCAGGGCTGGCCCAGCCGGCTGGTGCTCAGGGACTTTCACGAAAGCGTGGAATACGTGCCCGACTTTTTGCGTGAGCCCGGGCAGGTACCGGACTTCCTGGCGCTGGACCCCTGCTACCGGCAGGCGGAGCCCAACCAGTATTACTGGATGGAAACCCCGGAGTGGCTGCGGGAGCTGGTGATGGACACCCTGTTCGTGTTCAACCTGAGTGAAGTGTCCTGGCTGCTGGAGCGTCACTACGGCCTGCCTGAATCCCGCTTCTGGTCATTGTTGGCCGGCCGACTGATGGCCCACGCCGAAGCGCACGGGCTGCAGGCCCGTCTCATGCAACTGGGCCATGGCGCTGCCCACATCTATGCCGAATCTCTGCTGACCCGCAAGTTGTCGGGCAACCGGGTGGAATGTCATCACCTGGTCTCCAACCCGCTAAGTCCGGAACTGAATCCTGTTACGAGAGCTGAATCCGATGTTGTATGTAAATGATCACTATATTGACCAAGCCTGGTTTGCCGAGGCCGGCGAGCGTCTGCGTACCCTGCCGGCTCTGGCCAACTGCCCCCGTTACCGTTACGCGGTTTGTCTGAGCAACACCGCCGACTGGCTGGCCTGGTTCTTCCTGCTGCGTGAGGCGGGCGGCAGCGTGCTGCCTTTGCACGGCGAGCTGCCACTGGCGGCGGCGCGGCGCGCGGCACAGCGGGCCGGTTGCCACTGGTTGATCCACGGTGAGCAGGTTGAACGACTGGAAGGAGGCGTGACCCCGGCCGAGGGCGGGGAGTTGCTGCAGATGAGTTCGGGCACCACCGGGGAGCCCAAGTGCATCGCCCGTACCTGGGCCAGCATCGAGCGGGAGCTCGACAGCTATGTGTCCGCCTTTACCGAGCCGGCGTCGATGACGGCGGTGATCGCCTGCCCGGTGACCCATTCCTATGGCCTGATCGCGGGCCTGCTGGTGGCGCTGAAGCGGGGTCAGCAGCCGGTGGTGATCGACAACCTCAATCCCAAATATCTGCTGCGGCGGCTGCGGGAGCTGTCGGCGCCGCTGCTCTATTCGTCGCCGGCCATGCTCAATACCCTGTGCCGCCTGCTGCCCGCCGGTGAGCGGCTGCACGGGGTGATGACCTCGGGTACCGTGCTGCCCGGCCCCTGGTTTGAGGCGCTGAGAAAATCCAGCCGGCATCTGTTTCAGCAGTACGGCTGCTCCGAGGCCGGCTGCATTGCCATCAACCCGGACGTGCAGGCTGCCGGTGACATCGGCTTTGTGCTGCCGCACCTGAGCCTGGTGAATGCCCCCGGCCAGGACGCCCCCGGCGAGCTGGTGGTGCAGGGCGACGATGGCCTTGTTCATACTCGGGATCTGGGCTGGCGCCGGGACGACGGCATGCTGGTGTTTGTGGCCCGGCTGGACGACACCATCAACGTCGCCGGCCTCAACGTCTACCCCCAGGAGGTGGAAGACGTGGTCATGGCGATGGAGGCGGTGCGCGACGCCGTGGTGATCCGAAAGGCGGATGCCTTTGCCGGCGAGCGGGTCTGCCTGCTGTTCAGTGCGGATCGTATCGTGTCGGCGGCCGAGCTGCGGGAATGGTGCCAGGGCCGGCTGGCCCGGCATCAGCTGCCCCTTGAAATGCAGCAGCTGCAACAAATTCCCCGTCAGCACAACGGCAAGATCAGTCGCCGGGAGGTGGCGGCCCGCTTCGAGGATGGCAGCCTGGCACTGACCGAACAGGAGGTATGCTAATGGAGCAGCACGCCATCATCACTGCCATTCACTCGGTGCTGCGGGATACCCTGGCGCACCCGCACCTGACGGCCTTCGGCCCCGAGGCCCGGCTCAACGAGGATCTGTACCTGGACTCGATTCAGGTGCTGCAACTGCTGATGCACCTGGAGCTGGACCTGGGCTTTGTGATCCCCGACACCGCCTTCGGCCGGGACGACTTTGACACCGTGGCCGGGCTGGCCGCCTTTCTCGGCCGGCTGGGCGCCGTCGCTCCTGTCACCGACCAGGTTGAGGACAGCCAGGTCGGCGGGGCCAATCTTGGGGTGCACGGTGAGGAGTATGAAGACATCAAGGTGCACTGTTTTGTCAGCTGTGTGTGCGATGCCCTCAAGCAGGCCGGTATCGATCACCGGCCCTACTACTTCTCGGTGTGGGATGCGGATTTCGCCATCGGCCCGGACTGGACGCTGCGTTATCACGCCCCTTCCATCAATCATGATTTTTTCCGGGACTGGTTCGAGCGGCTCTACGGCGTGGATCTGCACCATTGGTACAGAGACGACGCCGGCAAGGCCGATAATATCGTCACCCTGTGTGAGCTGGTCGAGGCGCGGCCCGACACCGGCTCGGTCATGGTGATGCTGGACTTGTACCAGCTGCCGGAGCGGGAGAACAAGTTCAACCAGAACCCCTTCCCCCATTATGTGTTGCTGGAAACCACCGCAGACCCGGACATCTGGCGAATGCGGGATCCGGACTACCGCTGGGAAGGCGAGCTGCCTAAGGCTCGCATTCTACAGGCGGTGGATCAGCCCACCGTGGCCGGCGGCTGGCGTTTTGACCGCAGCCAGGCGAAGACACCGGTCCCGGCCCTGGTGCGGGATTACTTCCAGGCCTGTTTTCAGCCCGGGCACAATGCCCTGACCCAGGGCGTGCGAGGGATCCTCGCCGCCCATGTGCAGGGCACCAACGGCGTGGCCCTGTCCGGCCTGGAGCGGGCGGTGCGCGAGCTGCCGGTGATTTCGGTGCGCAAATACGCCTATGAGCACGGTTTCGCTTTTTTTTGGCGGGAGCTGGGGCTGGCCAACGACGACTTCGAACACTGGTGCGACGAGATTGAAGCGCTGATCACCGGTTTCCGGGCCTTGCATTATCAGCTGCTCAAGCTGGCCCAAAGCCAGGACCTGGGCCTGGTGGCAGGCATTGAACGGCAGCTGAACGAACTCGATGCCGTCGAGTTTGGCATCAAGGGCGAGCTGGAGAGGGTATTCGCCGTCTGGTGTGAGCATCACGGTCTGGCGCAAACTGAACGGGAGGTAGCCTGATGGAACTGGCCTTGTGCACCATCAGTTTTCGTCATCATCTGGTGTCTCTGGCGGAGCTGGCGCTGTGGGCCCGTAACCACGGTTTCAGCGGCATCGAACTGTGGGGCGCCCATGCCCGCAACCTGGCAGCGCAGCCCCAGTACAACGCCGACTGGCTGGGCACCTTCGGGCTCAGGGTGCCCATGCTCAGCGATTATCTGCCCACGGAGGGACCGGCGGCGGAGCGGCGCCGGCAAACCCAGCTATTGTGCGATCTGGCCGAACGGTGGGGAGCGCCGCGTCTGCGCACCTTTGCCGGGCGCAAGGGCAGCGCCGAGACCTCACCGGCGGAGCGTGCCGCCGTGGTGGCAGCCCTGCGCGAGCAGTGCCTGATTGCCGCCGATCATGGCCTGCGGCTGCTGGTGGAAACTCATCCCGGCACCCTGGCGGATGGCGGCGAGTCGATCCTGCGGTTGCTGGAGGAGGTGAATCACCCGGCGTTCGGGCTCAACTTCGACACCCTGCACGTATGGGAGGGGGGAGACGATCCGCTGACCTTGCTGGCACAGACAAGGCCCCATGTGGATTATTTTCACCTCAAGAACGTCAGTGACCGGGAACGGCTGGCGGTGTTTGCGCCGGGCAATGTCTACGCCGCCGCCGGTTGCCGGGATGGCATGGTGCCGCTGTTCGAGGGATGTGTGGACTACCGGGCCTTTCTGGCGCCCTTGCTGAATGACCCTGACGCCAGTGCCTCGCTGGAATGGTTCGGCCCCGATGCCTTTACCGTGCTGCGCCAGGACCGGCTGGCCATCCGTGAGCTGGGCCGGCCGCTGGCGGCCTGTGGCTGATCAGGGGGTGACGTCCCGATCGATGGGCTGCTGCAACGAGATCAGGGTCTCGGTGGACTGAATTTCCTCGATGGGTTGCAGCCGGTGGATCAGTACCCGCTGTAACTCGTCGATGGAGCGGGTCATGACCTTGATGAAAATGTTGTAGTGGCCGGTGGTGTAATAGGCTTCTACCACTTCCTCCAGCGCTTCCAGCTGAGCCAGCGCCCGCGGATAGTCCCGGGCGCTTTTCAGTATGATGCCGATAAAGCAGCAGACGTCGTAACCCAGCTTCTTGGCGTTCACCTGTACTCGGGTGCCTTCGATGATGCCTGCCTGCTTCATCTTTTCCACCCGCACGTGAATGGTGCCGGGGCTGACGCCAAAACGCTTGGCCAGCTCGGCATAGGGGGTGCGGGCATTGTCCATCAGCGCCATCAGAATGGATTTGTCCAGATTGTCGATTCGATAATGAACATCGCCTTTTTCCAGGTGCATCTAACGATTCCTTAAAATTTTTGTATTATTTTGATGAATCTAAATCCGTAAATGAGTTTTTTCCAGTGGTTGTTGAATTTGGTGTTCGTTTCCATGATTATTCTTCAAAACCAATCAGCAAGCTCAGGTGGATGAGATGAAAAAAGCCTACATAGAACGCCAACGCCAAATCCGATTCGTAAAGGAGTATTTCTCCGGTCAGCTGGCGCAGCAGCTCAATCTGCTGGAAGTTCAGGCCCCCATTCTCAGCCGTCTGGGTGATGGCATGCAGGACAACCTGTCCGGCTCCGAAAAGGCGGTGCAGGTAAAGGTCAAGGCCATTCCCGGTGAGAGTTACGAAGTGGTGCACTCCCTGGCCAAGTGGAAGCGCCACACCCTGGGACGTTTCGGTTTTGAGCCGGGTGAGGGCATCTATACCCACATGAAGGCGCTGCGCCCGGACGAAGACCGTCTCAGCCCCATTCACTCCGTCTACGTGGATCAGTGGGACTGGGAGCAGGTGATGAGCGCCGAAGACCGCCATGAAGGCTTTCTGGTGCAGACCGTGGAACGCATCTATGGCGCCATCAAGCGCACCGAGCAGGCGGCGGCTGCCGAGTTTGGCATCACTCCCTTCCTGCCGGAGAAGATCCAGGTGCTGCATGCCGAAGCGCTACTGGCCCGTTATCCGGAGCTCGACGCCAAGGGCCGCGAGCGCGCCATCGCCAAAGAGCTGGGTGCTGTCTTCCTGGTCGGCATCGGCGGCAAGCTGAGCCACGGTGAAATCCACGACATGCGCGCCCCGGATTACGACGACTGGTCCACCGAGGGCAAGGACGGCCTGGCCGGCCTCAACGGCGACATTCTGGTGTGGAACCCGGTGCTGGAAGACGCCTTTGAGATTTCCTCCATGGGCATTCGGGTGGATCAGGACGCCCTGCGTCGTCAGCTGGCGCTGACCGGCCACGAAGAACGCGCCGAACAGGAATGGCACCAGGCGCTGCTGGCGGGCGAGCTGCCCCAGACCATCGGCGGCGGCATTGGCCAGTCTCGTCTCGCCATGTTGCTGCTGCAACTGGGCCATATCGGCCAGGTGCAGTGCGGGGTGTGGCCGGCGGAGCTGAGTGAGACCGTAGACGGTCTGCTGTAAGTCAAGGTCACAGATAACACCAAGGGGCGCCGAGGCGCCCCTTGGTGATCCTGCGCTTGGGCTCAGTAGGTGGCCAGGCAGGTCTTGAGCTGGTTGTTGAGAAAGCTCATCACCTGATGGCGGGTGACCATGCCGACCACTTTTTTGCCTTCCACCACCGGATACAGCTTGGGCTTGGGGCCGCCCATGGTGCGCGCCAGCTCGAATACGTCGGTATCGGGCGTCACCGTCAGCGGATCGTGGCGCATCACGTCTGCCACCACAATGCGGTTATCGCAGTGATAGCTGGCGTTGATGAGCTTGGGAATGCAGTCCTGCTCCGACAGAAAACCGATAATGCGGCGCTGGGAGTCCACCACCGGCAGTCCGCTCAGGCCGGACTCCAGCATGCGATCCAGTGCTTCCGAAATTGACATGTCCTGGGTCAGCAGCGGCAGGCTGTGCCGCATGATTTCGCTTACTGTTGCCATGGCCATTCTCCTTTAACTTGCTGATAAGCCGAGTGTGGCAGGCATTTTGCCGAGGGGCCAATCGCCCTTGCCTTTATGTTTGATAGTTGAGTACCCGGCCCTATTTTCAGCATAGTCCGTCCATGCCGGGCCGGCCGGCACATTCCCGATCCGCCTTTGCCGGCATTTTTGTTATTCTGCGCTTCTTTCATCCCCGATTGTGGAGCAAGAGCTTGATGTCAAAAGCGGCCAGAGGCTTTGCCCCCCGCTCGCTGTTGCGGCTGGTGTTGATCGCCTTCACCCTGGTATTGCTGCCCCTGATCCTGCTGGTGATCCAGAACAGCCGTACCCTGGAGCAGGTGAACCGGCTGGCGGAGGAGGGCATGCAAAGTGCGGTGATCGACACCCGCCGGGCCTCAGACATGAACGATCTGGCGCTGGACATGGAGCGGGCCATTCGCCGTTACGCGGTGCTGGAGGCGCCGGATCTGCGGCTGCAATATCTGCGGTTGCTGGAGCGTTATCGCAAGGAGATGGAGCCGCTGTTGCGGGTGGTGGATGCGGGGGAGCTCGACGCCTCGTTGCGGCGCCAGCTGGTGGAGCTGGTGGATCTGGCCCAGGCCAGCGGTGCCCAGATCCGCGAGCGGGCCGATATTTTCGATGCCTTTAACCAGGCCAATGTGGAGCTGGATCGACTGGCCCGGGAGCAGATCGACGTGCGCATTGTGCGTTTGCGCGAGCGAGTGGCCGAGATGCGTCAGCGCATGTGGCTGCTGAGCGGCGGCCTGGGCGGCGCCAGTCTGGTGCTGGCGCTGCTGTTTACCTACCTGATCATTCGCCCGGTACGCCAGCTGGAACAGCGCATTCAGGGGCTGGGGGCCGGGGGCGAGCCCGATGAGCGCCCCATCCGCGGTCCCGCCGAGCTGGTGGAGCTGGGGGAACGGCTGCGCTGGCTGCACCACCGGCTGCGGGAGCTGGAAGCCCAGAAGCTACAGTTTCTGCGCCACCTTTCCCACGAGCTGAAAACCCCCCTGGCCAGCCTGCGGGAAGGGGCCGACCTGCTGGCGGAAAAGGTCACCGGGCCACTCACCGCCGAGCAGGAGGAGATTTGCGGGTTGCTGGTGGACAACAGCTTTCGGCTGCAGGGGTTGATTGAACAACTGCTCGACTACAACCGCATTCAGCAGGTGCAGGTCTTCCGCCAGCCGGTGGCGCTGGCGCCGCTGCTGGAGGAGAGCCTGGAGGCCCATCGCCTGACCCTGGAAAACAAGGGCATTCGGGTCAGCCTGGCGGTGGATGAAACGCCGCCGCTGGCGGACAATCACCGGCTGCGGCTGGTGCTGGAAAACCTGATCTCCAACGCCGTCAACTACGGTGACGAAGGCGGTGACATTCACATTGAGGCCAGGGCCGGTGAGCAGGAATATGTGCTCAGCGTGGCCAACCGCGGCCAGCCGATACCGGCCGCCGAGCGGGAGCGCATTTTCGAGCCCTTTGTGCAGGGCAGCCAGGAGCGCAAGGGCGTGCTCAAGGGCTCGGGCATTGGCCTGAGCATAGCGCGGGAAGCCGCCATCAGCATGGGTGGCCGGCTGACGCTGGATTCAACACAACCGGGCTGGGTCCGCTTTGAGCTGGGCCTGCCGGGGCACGGTAACAAGGAACATAGCGATGAATAAAGTATGGGTATGTGGCGTGCTGGCACTGCTGCTGAGCGGGTGCAGCGCCACGGGACCGTTTTCATTTGGCGAGCTGCACCTGCCCCGCTCGCTGGAGGCCAGCAGCAACGACGAACTGCTGCACTGGCTGCAGCTGTCGAACGGCATCATGCAAAGCAGCGAGGCAGAGCGGCTGAACGAGATCCGGCGGCTGCAGCAGCCCGGGCAGGACAATGATCTGGTGCTGGCGCTGTGGCTGAGCCATCCCAAGGCCAACCTGGCCCAGCGGCAGCAGGCCCAGCAGTTGTTCAGCCGGGTGCTGCCGGGGGTGAATACCCACCTGCAGAAATTTTTTGCCATTCACCAGGCTTACAATCAGGAGCTGATCACCTTTAACCGGGTGGTCACGGACCGCCAGCAGCAGATCAATACCCTGACCCGCAAGCTGAATGAGCTGGCCACCATTGACGAACAGATCAACGAACGTCGTTATCAGGAAAACGGGCAATGAAGCGCAAGGCCAGGATACTGCTGGTAGATGACGACGCCAGCCTGCTGAAATTGCTGGGACTTCGGCTGCGCAGCGAAGGGTTTGAGGTGGCTACCGCTACCTCCGGCGCCGAGGCGCTGGAATGGCTGGAGCAGGAACGCCCCGATCTGGTGCTGAGCGACCTGAAAATGGACGGCATGGACGGTCTGGCGCTGTTTGACCGCATTCAGCGCCAGCACGTGGGCCTGCCGGTGGTGATCATGACCGCCCACGGCTCCATTACCGATGCGGTGTCCGCCACCCGTGCCGGGGTATTCGGTTTTCTTACCAAGCCCATTGACAAGGAAGCCCTGCGCCGCACCATCAACGAGGCGCTGGCGGTGTCGCTGCCGGCCTTTGACGACGGCTGGCAGCACGATGTGCTGACCCGCAGCCCGGCCATGACGGGGGTACTGGAGCAGGCCCGGCGTATCGCCCCCCTCGATATCAGCGTGCTGATCACCGGCCCCGCCGGTGCCGGCAAAGAGCTGATGGCGCGCACCCTGCACCAGGCCAGCCCGCGCCGGGACCATCCCTTTATGGTGCTCAACTGCGGCGCGCTGACCGAGCCGCTGCTGGAGTCGGAGCTGTTCGGTCACGTCAAGGGGGCGTTCGAGGGGGCGGTGTCGGACCATGCCGGCGCCCTGGTCACCGCCGCCGGCGGCACCCTGCTGCTGGATGAGGTGGATGAGCTGCCGCCCCGGCTGCAGGGCCGGCTGCTGGGGGCGCTGGAGCAGCAGGAGGTCCGCCCCCGGGGGGGCAACCTGAGCATCCAGACCGATGTGCGGGTGCTGTCGGCCACCAGTCGCGACATGGTGGCGGCCATGGAGCAGGGGCGTTTTCGTGAAGATTTGTTCTACCGGCTGAACGTGGTCAATCTGGCCCTGCCGGCACTGAAGGAGCGGCCGGAAGACATTCCGCTGCTGGCGCGGCACTTTCTTGAGCAAATTCGACAGCGCCAGTCCACCCCGGTGACCGGCTTTGCGCCCGATGCCCTGGCGCTGCTGGCCTCGGCGCACTGGCCGGGCAATGTGCGCCAGCTGCGCAACCTGGTGGAGCAGGCGGTGGCCATGGCCTCTGCTCCGGTCATTGGTGCCCAGCTGGTGGAAGGCCTGCTGTCGGGCAGTGACGAGCAGTTTCCCAGCTTTAACGAGGCCAGGGCCGAGTTTGAACGCATGTATCTGAACAAGGTGCTGCGCATGACCGACGGCAACGTTACCCAGGCTGCCGCCCTGGCCGGACGCAACCGCACCGATTTTTACAAGCTGCTCAGCCGTCACGGCATCGAAGCCGGAACCTTTAAACGCAAGGAGGAATGACGAAAGTTTTTCGGCGTTGTCATGCTCTTTGTATACAAAATACGTCTTCAGGAGTCTTCATGCGCATCAAGGTTCGAAAAACGTCGGAGCTGAAAGAGCACCAGGTCACGCCGGAAACCGTGTATCAGCAGCGGCGTCGCATCCTGCAGGGCCTGGGGCTGGGGGCGGCGGCCCTCAGCCTGCCCGCCGGCGCCAGTGTGTTCAGCAGCCTGCTGGGCAAGGAAGAGGCCGCCGCACCCTCGAACCAAATGCCGCTGACCTTTGACCGGCCCGAGGCCTACCGGCCGGCGCTGACGCACACCGCCGAGCAGGTGGCCACCAGCTACAACAACTTCTACGAGTTCGGCACCGACAAGTCGGATCCGGCTCGCTACGCTCAGGGGCTGAAAACCCGGCCCTGGACCATTGAGATCGACGGCGAGGTGGACAAGCCGCAAACCATTGATGTCTGGGCCTGGCTGGAGAGACAGCGGCTGGAAGAACGCATTTACCGTCACCGCTGCGTGGAGGCCTGGTCCATGGTCATTCCCTGGCTGGGGGTGCCATTGGCCAGCATCATCAAGGCCGCCAATCCCACCTCAAAGGCGAAATACGTGGCCTTTGAAACCCTCTACGATCCCGAGCAGATGCGTGGCCAGGCCTCCCGTTATGTGGGGGGCGGTATCGATTACCCCTATGTGGAGGGGCTGCGCATCGATGAGGCGATGAATCCGCTCAGCCTGCTGGTGGTGGGCATGTACGGCAAGACCCTGCCCAACCAGAACGGCGCCCCGGTGCGGCTGGTGGTGCCCTGGAAGTACGGCTTCAAGGGCATCAAGTCGATCGTGCGCATCAGCCTCACCGAGCATCAGCCGCCCTGCACCTGGAACCAGCTGGCGGCTTACGAGTATGGTTTTTATGCCAACGTCAATCCGCAGGTGGATCACCCGCGCTGGAGCCAGGCCAGCGAGCGGGCCATCGGTGCGGGGGGGCTGTTTGGCAGCGAGCGCCAGCCAACCCTGATGTTCAACGGGTACGAAGAGGAAGTGGCCTCGCTCTATGCCGGCATGGATCTGAGGAAGTTCTACTGATGCGGCTCGATGCCCCGCGCCTGCGCCGGTTGCGGCTGCTGGTGCACGGCCTGGCGGCGCTGCCGTTGCTGTGGCTGCCCTGGGGCTTTGCCGCCGGCCACTTCAGTGCCGACCCCGTGCCCGAGCTGCTGCATTACCTCGGCATCTGGGCTCTGCGCCTGCTGTTGCTGACCCTGTGTATTGCGCCCCTGGCCCGGCGCTTTCGGCTCGGCCCCCTGGTGCGGCTGCGCCGGGCGGTGGGGCTGTGGTGCTTTGCCTATGCCAGCCTGCACCTGCTGGCCTGGGTGCTGTTGGATCTGCAGCTGGCCTGGGGGCTGATTGGTGAAGAGATTATCAAGCGGGGCTTTATTACCCTTGGCATGGTTGCCTGGGTGGTACTGCTGCTGCTGGCCATCACCTCCACCCAGGGCTGGCAACGCCGCCTGGGCGGTCACTGGCAACGGCTGCATAACTGGATTTACCCCACGGTGCTGGTGGTGTGCGTGCATTTCTGGTGGTCGGTCAAATCGGGCTGGATTGAACCCCTCATCTACCTGCTGGCCGGGCTGGTGTTACTCGCTTTGCGCCGAGACAAACTGACCCGGCTGTGGCGGTGATGCCACTGTTTTTGGTGTTGCCAGGTTTTCCGTTACACTGGCGGCTGTTTGTTTTCAGCCGCCATGGAGTAACCGATGGACGATCAACTGTGGGCCCTGTGCTTTCTCGATGAGGGAATAGCGCTGTCCATTATCAGCCGCAAGGAAACCCGCTGCCAGTGGCTGGCCGGCGAAGCACAGGCCCGGGAGTTCGTGCTCACCGACTACCTGCAGCATGTGGCCGAGCTGGGCGAGCTGGACCCGGATCAGCAGATGTCCGCCCGGGAGCGGTTTGAAGTGCTGATGGCCCAGTACCCGGATCCCCAGGTGCTCACCGAATACCTCAACGACCTCACCACCGGCCTGACCCGTATTGTCTGGTTTGGCCCGCTCCAGGCTTTGGCCGAGGACTATTCCGACTTCGCCCTGGCCCTGCGCGCCCACTATTGGGACGAATACGGCGAAGGAGACGAAGACCCGGTCACCCCGGTGCCCGAAGCCGACTGGCCCTACCTGGTGGAGGCCATGGACGACTTTCTGCTGAACGAGGATTACTGAGCCGAGTGTGTGTCTCTTTGGGCGATGAACATGCCTGAAGGAGGGCAGAGTGAATGTGCTCCACCGACCGTCACCTGCCAGGGAGGGCAGGTGCCGAGCGCCACAGGGAAGTGCTTGCAGCGTGTCGGTGGAGTACTCACTCTGGCCGACTGCCACTTCGCTATCAGACGATTCCCATGATTCTTTATATCGCCGAAAAACCCAGCCTGGCCCGGGCCATGGCCGAGGTGCTGCCCAAGCCCCAGCAAAAGGGTGACGGCTTTATTCGCCTGGCCAACGGCGACGTGGTCAGCTGGTGCATCGGCCACCTGCTGGAGCAGGCCGAGCCCGACGCCTACGATCCCGCTTTCAAACAGTGGCGGCGGGAGCACCTGCCGATCATTCCCGACGACTGGAAACTGGTGGCCAAGCCCAACACCAAAAAGCAGCTGGCGGTGCTGAAAAAACTGCTGAAAGAGGCCGACAGCATAGTGCACGCCGGGGACCCGGACCGGGAAGGGCAGTTATTGGTGGACGAAGTCATCAGCTACTGCAACGTGCCCGCCGCCAAACGGGAAGCGGTGCAGCGCTGTCTTATTAGCGATCTTAACCCGGCGGCGGTGAAAAAATCCCTGGCCACGCTCAAGCCCAATAAAGACTTCGTGCCCCTGTCGGTGTCGGCCCTGGCCCGTTCCCGGGCCGACTGGCTTTACGGCATCAACATGACCCGGCTGTGCACCCTGGCCGGGCGCAGCACCGGCTACAACGGCGTGCTCTCGGTAGGCCGGGTGCAGACCCCGGTGCTGGGGCTGGTGGTGCGCCGGGACAGGGACATTGCCGATTTTCGGCCCAAGCCCTTTTATGAGGTATTGGCGCTGCTGCAAACCGACAGCAAGGCGCAGTTTCGCGCCAAATGGCAACCCAGCGAGGCCTGCCAGCCCTGGCAGGACGAGGAGGGCCGGGTGCTGTCCCGGGCGTTGGCGGAAAACGTCATTCGTCGTATTACCGGTCAGCCGGGCCGAGTGCTGGCCGCCGACAACAAGCGCCAGCGCATTCCACCGCCGCTGCCCTACAATTTGTCGGCATTGCAGATCGACGCCGCCCGCCGCTTCGGGCTCAGTGCCAAACAGGTGCTGGATCTGTGTCAGGGGCTTTATGAACGGCACAAGCTCATTACCTATCCTCGCTCCGACAACCGTTATTTGCCCGCCGAGCACTTCGGCCAGGGGCCGGCGGTGCTGGCGGCCATTGCTGCCGTCTGCCCGGGACTGTCGCAGGCCGTGGCCGCCGCCGACACCGGCATTCGCGGCCGGGCCTGGAACGACGCCAGGGTGGAAGCGCACCACGCCATTATTCCCACTACCCGCCACACCGACGGCGCCCGGCTGTCCGGGACAGAGCGGCAAATCTATGAGCTGATCGCCCGCCAGTATGCCGCCCAGTTTTACCCTCATCAGGAGCTGGACGAGAAAAAAGTGGAGCTGGAGATCGCCGGCGGCCGCTTTGTGGCCAGAGCCCGGCAACAGCAGGTGGCAGGCTGGAAGGCGCTGTTTACCCAGGGCAAGGCCGACGAGGAAGAGGATGACGAACTGCAGGCTCAGTTGCCGGCCCTGAAGACGGGGGATACGGTGCAGTGCCTGCAGGGCGAACTGCAGGAAAAGCAGACCCAGCCGCCCCGGCCCTTTACCGACGCCACCCTGCTCTCGGCCATGACCCATATCGCCCGCTTTGTGACCGACGGTGAGCTGAAAAAAATTCTGCGGGACACCGACGGCCTGGGCACCGAAGCCACCCGGGCGGGGATCATCGAGCTGCTGTTTACTCGTGGCTTTCTTGAGCGCCGTGGCCGGCAAATTCACGCCACCGAAACGGGAAGCCGGCTGGTCGACAGCCTGCCCGCGTCCGCCACCACCCCCGACATGACCGCCCGCTGGGAAGCGGTGCTGGATGCCATCAGCCGCAAACAGGCGGGGTATCGCCAGTTTATGGAAGAATTGCAGGGGCAGCTGCCGATGCTGATCGACAGCGTCAAACCCGACGCCTTTCGTGGCCTGCAGGGGGGCAAGCCGCCCCGCAAACGCAGGGGGCCGGTCCGGCGCCGAGCCCGGGGCTGAGTCCTGCTATGCTTAGGCTTTCTCCCTCAGCGGAACAGCCTGCATGAAATCCAGCCTGACTTTCCTGTTCATTTCCCTGTTGCTGGCCGGGTGTGGCATGAATGCCGGCGAACAACAGCAGGCCGCCTATGCAGCCCGGCTGGCCGGCGACGATGCCGCCGCCTTTCGCCATTACCGGGAGGCCGCTGCCGGGGATCAGCCCGAGGCTCGCTACCGGCTGGCGCAACTGTATCTGGAAGGCCGCGGCACGGCGCAGAATACCGGGGAGGCCATCGACGGGCTGATGCGGCTGAGCAACAGCGAGGATCCGCAGTGGCGGTCCCGGGCCCACAAGCTGCTGGGCGAAATCTATGCCGGTGAACACGATCCTGCCGTGAAGGATCCCGGCCTGGCCGGCCGGCACTTTGCCGCCTGCGCCACCCTTGGGGATGACGACTGTGCCCGCCGCCAGGCCTTGCTGACGCCGCCCCGGCTGCAACTGCTTTCCGCTGTGGGGCCGGCGGTGTCGGCCGCCGACCTTTATGCCGAGCGCGGTCCCGCCGTGTACAAGGTGGTGGTGTATGAACAACTGGGAGCGGGGCTGGAGCCCTTGACCCTGGGCTCGGCGGTGGCCATCGATCCTTACCGGGCGGTGACCAGCTACCATCTGGTGGCGGCGGGCGGCGTGCCGGTGAGCATCAGCCGGGATGGCCAGCAGCCGGTGCGGGAAGCGGACATCATGGTGTGGCGGGTGCTGTATACGGATGCGAGGCGGGATCTGGCGCTACTGACCCTGAAAGACGGACGCCGGCTGGACTTCATTCAGAGAGCGCGCTCCGTGGAGCAGCTACAGGTGGGGGAGCGGGTGTTTGCCATCGGCTCGCCGGCGGGGCTCGACAAGACGCTGACCGAGGGCATTGTTTCCGCCCGGCGCAACCAGAATGGTGTGCAGATTATTCAGACCACGGCGCCCATCAGTTACGGCTCGTCCGGCGGCGGCCTGTTTGATGAAAGCGGCAATCTGGTGGGTATTACCACCAAGGGCGTGTCGGCCTGGGGCAACTTCAACTTCGCCGTGGCCGCCGACGAGGTACAGGCTTTTCTGGCCGAGAGTGCTTCTCCCTGAATTACCCGCAGGTGCTCTTTTGTTACAGGAAGCAGCAGCAGGGATTGCCATAGCCGACCGTCAAATGCCATGGAAGGCATTTGCCGAGCGTCACATGGAGGTGCTCGAAGCGTGTCGGCGAAGGCAACCCTGCTGGTGCTTCTCGTGACGGGCTCACAGAGTCAGTAACCTAGCTGGCCGTCCCAGTCCCTGTGGTTGAATACCTGCCCCTGAGCGCGCACGGTGTCCAGGGCATCCAGGTCCAGGGTGGCCACCACCCAGCCGGGCTGATTTGCTTCACCCATCACCAGAATGCCGTCGTCGGGATAGCCGTAGTCCACCGGGGTGTAGATGGCGGCGCGGCCGGTGTTCACGTCCACCGCTTCCGACCAGGGCGCCTCGCCCACGGTGGGGGACTGGGCCACAAAGCACTGGTTTTCCAGCGCCCGGGCCTGACTGCCGATGCGTACCCGGTGAAAACCGGCCTCGGTGTCGGTGCAGCTGGGCACCAGAATAAGCCGGGCGCCGGCTTCCACCTGGCGGCGCACGAGCAGCGGAAACTCGCTGTCGTAGCACACCGCCACGCCGACCTTGCCAAAGGCGGTGTCGAGCACCTTTATTTCCTCGCCGGCGCTGATGTGCCACTGCTCTCTTTCAAAGCGGGTCATCTGCAGCTTGTCCTGCCAGTCGTGGCTGCCGTCCGGGCGAAACAGGTGGGCCCGGTTGACGAAACGGCCGTCCGCCAGCCGCACCGGTATGGTGCCCGCCAGTATATGCAGGCCATGGCGCTTCGCCCGGCTTGAAAAGGCATGGATAAAGTCCGGCAGCAGGCTTTGCATGGCATCGAGCTGGGCATGCAGGTTGCGGTACACCGACTCGTCGAACAGGGACGCCAGCTCCATGGAAAAATACTCTGGCAGCAGCACAAAGTTGGCGTTTTGCGCGAGGGCGTCGGCCAGCAGCCGGTCGAGCTTGCGCTCAAAGGCCGGCCAGCTGCCGAGAAAGTCGATGTCATACTGGGCGCAGGCCAGTACCAGGGGCCGAGTCATAGTGGTGCCTCCAGGGACTTCAGGTAAAACTGCATGGGCTTGGCAGTTTCTTCGGGCTGATCCCGGTCCTTCCAGCGAAACCGGGTGAGCAGGCCGGGTTCAGGGTGATAGCCGAAACGGGCCCATATCTCGGTGAGTGGCCGGTAATCATCGGGCTTCAGCGGGTGGTGATCCGGACGCACCACGGCGCAGAAGGCGGCGGTGTCAAATCCCAGGGCCTGGGCATGCCGTTCCCGGCCCTCAAAAAAGGCCCGGTACAGGCCCCGCCCCCGGTAGCCGGGCAGCAGTACCGATTCGGCGCAGTAGAAGATGCGCGAGGTGTCGAGGCCGGCGGTGGCAAAGGGGGCGGTGAACTCGGCCACTTCCTCGGCCAGGGGCAGGCCGGTGGAGGCGCCTATCACTCGGTCACCCTCCAGGGCCAGTACACAAAGGCTGTGCGCGCACCGAGTGTAGGTGGCGAGATAGTCCATCTCATAGTCCAGGCTGCCGTCGTAAAGGTAGGGAAAGTCCCGGAACACGCTGATACGCAGTTCGGCCAGCTCGCTCAGCCAGGGAATGATCTGCTCACCGGTGACCGTTTCAATGCGCAGGCTCATGGGCTGACCTGGGCTATCCAGTCACTCAGGTTGTAATAATTGCTGATGCGTGCGATCTGGTTGTTTTCAATCTCGAAAAAGGCGCCGGCGGGCAGGCGGTAGCGCTGGCCGGCGGCCTCGGGCAGGCCCTCGTCGGTGCTCAGGTATTCTCCCAGCACCACGAACTCGGCGGCGGCCCGATCGCCGGCGGCATTGACCATGATCACCATGTCCACCAGCTGCTCTTTATAGTGGCGGTTCATGCGTTCCATAAAAGCGGCAAAGGCGGCCTTGCCGGTTTCGCGCCCGCCCTGGTTGATGTCGTGTACCACATCCTCGGTCAGCAGGCCGAGAAAGGTGTCCATGTCGCCCTCGTTAAAGGCGCGGTAATAGCGTTGAATCAGTTGTTCGCTGCGGGCATGGCTCATGGTATTGGCTCCTGAGGTTATCGGCCTTCGATTTCAGGGGAAAAGCCGGCACGAATCAAGATGGTAACCCTCGCGGTTGCGGTAAATCACTTTTACCAATGGGTAACAGTGCCGGGAAGGCGGGGCCGGTTAACCCCGCCGGCGTCTTGGGGTACACTGGCCCGGCATTTTTTCAGGACACCCATACCATGCCGAGCAACACCCATTCCCTGTTTCCCTTTAATACCTTTGGCCTGACACAGCAGGCCGACGAGGTGGTGATCCTGCAACGGCGGGAACAACTGGCCGAGCTGGCCCGCTACCCCGGGCCCCGGCTGGTGGTCGGGGAGGGCTCCAACCTGCTGTTTACCGCGCCCTTTAAAGGACAGGTGCTGGTGAACCGGCTGAAAGGCATCACAGTGACCGACACCGGGGACGCCTGGCGGGTGAGGGTGCAGGGCGGTGAAAACTGGCATGATCTGGTGTGTTATTGCCTGGAGCAGGGCATGCCGGGGCTGGAGAACCTGGCGCTGATCCCGGGTACCGCCGGGGCGGCGCCCATTCAGAACATCGGCGCTTACGGCGTGGAGCTGTCCCGTTTTTGCGAGCAGGTGGAAAGTTATGACTGGCGCAGCGGTGAGATGCGGCACTGGTCGGCGGCGGAATGCGCCTTTGGCTATCGGGACAGCGTGTTCAAGCATGCCGCCCGGGAGCACCTGATCCTGTCCATTACCCTGCGCCTGCCCAAGGTCTGGCAGCCGGTGCTGGGTTATGGCCCGTTGGGGGAGCTGGGTGAGGATGTCACTCCCCGGCAAGTGTTTGAGCGAGTCTGTGCCACCCGCCGGGCCAAGCTGCCGGATCCTGCCGAGCTCGGCAATGCCGGCAGCTTTTTCAAAAACCCCAAGGTCAGCCAGGCTGAGGGTGAAGCGCTGACGCTGGCCTGGCCCGGCTTGCCGCTGTACCCGGCGGAAGGTGGTCTGGTGAAGCTGGCTGCCGGCTGGCTGATTGACCAGGCCGGACTCAAGGGCACCAGCGTGGGCGGTGCCGCCGTGCACCAGCGTCAGGCCCTGGTGCTGGTCAACCGGGGCGGCGCTACCGCGGAAGACATTCTGAGGTTGGCGGCACTGGTGCGGGAACGGGTTCGGGAGCGCTTTGGCGTGGTGCTGGAGCCGGAGGTCCGGATGATCGGTGCCGAAGGCGAAACCCATCTGGACGAGGCGCTGGCATGTCTGAACTGACCCCGCTGCGCGAAGCGCTGCTGAAACGGCTGGCCGACGGCCAGTTTCATTCCGGTGAACAGTTGGGCGATGCGTTGCAGATAAGCCGGGCGGCGGTCAGCAAGCATGTACAGGCGCTCAAGAGCCTGGGGCTCGATATTTACAGTGTCAGCGGCAAGGGTTACCGGCTGGCGGTGCCGCTGCAGTTGCTGGACGCCGAGCGGCTTTCCCGGGCACTGGCACCGGTGCGGGTGGAGGTGATCCCGGTGATCGGCTCCACCAACCAGCACTGGCTGGAGTCCATCCCCCGCCTGAGCCAGGGGGATGTCTGCCTGGCCGAGTGCCAGACCTCGGGTCGGGGCCGGCGCGGTCGTACCTGGATTTCCCCCTTTGGCGGCCAGCTGATCATGAGCCTGTACTGGCGACTGGAGCAGGGCATGGCCGCGGCCATGGGGCTCAGCCTGGTGGTGGGGGTGGCCGTGGTGGAAGCCCTTGAAAGCGCCGGCTTTGGTGGTATCGAGCTGAAGTGGCCCAATGACCTCTACCTCAACGGCCGCAAACTGGCGGGCATACTGGTGGAAATGTCGGGCACCGCCGGTGGCCCCTGTCATCTGGTAATCGGCATGGGCCTGAATCTGGTGCTGCCTGCCACCGAGCAGGAGCGCATTACCCAGCCCTGGGCCGAGCTGGCGGAGCTGGGCGAGATCACCGACCGCAACGGCCTGGTGATCGCCCTGGTGCAGGGGCTACAGCGGGCGCTGACGCGTTTTGAACAGGAGGGCATCGCCGGCTTTCGCGAGTGCTGGAACCGGCTGGATCATTTCAACGGCAAGCCGGTACGGGTGCTGATGGGCGAGCAGCAAGTGCACGGCACCGCCCGGGGCATCGACGATCAGGGCGCACTGCTGCTGGAGCTGGAAAGCGGCGAGATCAAGCGCTACCTGGGGGGAGAAATCTCATTGCGGGGCAACGACAGGGATTAGGGACTCGGGATCAGGGACTGGCCAATCCCCAGTCCCGATTCCCTGATCCCGTTTTTATTTCTTGAGCCGTATCTGCTCTATCTGGTGATCCTGCCCCTTGGTCAGGATCAGCTCGGCCCGATCCCGGGTCGGCAGTATGTTCTGCTTCAGGTTCTTGTAGTTGATTTCCTGCCAGATGCGGCTGGCGGTGGCCACCGCTTCTTCTTCGCTGAGTCGGGCGTAGTGGTGAAAGTAGGACTCGGGATCGGCAAAGGCCCCCGAGCGCAGCTTGAGAAAGCGCTCCACATACCAGGTTTTCAACAGCCGTTCGTCCGCATCCACGTAAACGGAAAAATCCACGAAATCCGACACGAACACGCGGTGGGGATCGTGGGGGTAGTCCATGCCGCTCTGCAGCACGTTCAGCCCTTCAATGATGACGATGTCCGCCTGCTCTACCACCACTTCCTGCCCGGGCACAATGTCGTAGGTCAGGTGGGAGTACACCGGTGCCTTCACCCCGGGCTTGCCGGATTTGATGTCGGAAACAAACTGCACCAGCCGGCGCATGTCATAGGACTGGGGAAAGCCCTTCTTTTTCATCAAGCCGCGCCGTTCCAGCTCGGCGTTGGGGTAAAGAAAGCCGTCGGTGGTGACCAGGGTCACCCGCGGATGCTGGGGCCAGCGTTCCAGCAGGGTTTGCAGAATGCGGGCGGTGGTGCTTTTACCGACGGCCACCGAGCCGGCGATGCTGATCACATAGGGCACGTGGTGATGGGTATTGCCGAGGAACTGATCCAGTACCCGGCTGCGCCGTTGCTTGGCCTTGACATAGAGGTTGAGCAGGCGGGACAGGGGCAGATAGATGTCCCTGACTTCGGCCAGCGAAACCCGGTCGTTCATGCTGCGCAGACGCATCAGCTCGTCTTCGCTCAGGGGCAGTTGCACGGACTCGCGCAGCTCTGACCAGGTTCGGCGGGAAAAGGTCAGGTAGGGGGATTGAGTGTCTGTCTTCATCAAGGGTGTCCTGTGAGTCGCCGCTCGACCTTACACCAAAGCCGTTGTTCACAACAAGGCAAGGGCACTCCCGCCAATGGTCGTAACGTGAGCTGTCTCCCATACCCGCATTGGCCGGCAAGTGGTGGAGTGGTGTTTTTTTGCGCGCTTGAGTCGCCGGTGAAAAAAACTTGGCTCAAGGGTGTTGCATCGAGCCATGGCCTTGCCATAGAATTCGTCCCGCTCGTGTGCCGGCATAGCTCAGTTGGTAGAGCAACTGACTTGTAATCAGTAGGTCGAGGGTTCGACTCCTTCTGCCGGCACCATTTAAAATTTGGAGGGGTTCCCGAGTGGCCAAAGGGATCAGACTGTAAATCTGACGGCTCAGCCTTCGCTGGTTCGAATCCAGCTCCCTCCACCAGTTTCCAGTGTTCGTCCCCGACGGGCATTGAAAAAGCGGTTTGAGGTCGTTCAAGTAAAGACCACCGCGGGCATCGTATAATGGCTATTACCTCAGCCTTCCAAGCTGATGATGCGGGTTCGATTCCCGCTGCCCGCTCCAGTGCTGATATAGCTCAGATGGTAGAGCGCACCCTTGGTAAGGGTGAGGTCCCCAGTTCGATTCTGGGTATCAGCACCACTTCTTTACTCAGGCACCCTCAAGCCTTTTTTGTTATATACTTCCTACTTGCGATTCGCGTGGTATAGCTCACCACCCAACCAGTTAGAGGGACGAGCATGTCTAAAGAAAAATTTGAACGTACAAAACCGCACGTTAACGTTGGCACCATCGGCCACGTTGACCACGGTAAAACGACTCTGACCGCTGCCATCACCAACGTCCTGGCCAAGCAGTTCGGTGGTTCCGCCCGCGCGTTCGACCAGATCGACAACGCTCCGGAAGAAAAGGCCCGTGGTATCACCATCGCCGCTTCTCACGTTGAGTATGACACCGAAGCCCGTCACTACGCTCACGTTGACTGCCCCGGTCACGCCGACTACGTGAAAAACATGATCACCGGTGCTGCCCAGATGGACGGCGCGATCCTGGTAGTAGCTGCCACCGACGGCCCCATGCCGCAAACCCGTGAGCACATCCTGCTGGCCCGCCAGGTAGGTGTACCTTACATCGTTGTATTCATGAACAAGTGTGACATGGTTGACGATGAAGAGCTGCTCGAGCTGGTAGAAATGGAAGTGCGTGAGCTGCTGTCCGAGTACGACTTCCCGGGCGACGACATTCCGGTTATCCAGGGCTCTGCCCTGAAAGGCCTGGAAGGCGATCCCGAGTGGGAACCGAAGATCCTGGAACTGGCTGCTGCTCTGGATTCCTACATCCCGGATCCCGAGCGTGCCATCGACGGCGCCTTCCTGCTGCCGATCGAAGACGTATTCTCCATCCAGGGCCGTGGTACCGTTGTGACCGGTCGTGTAGAGCGTGGTATCGTTCGCGTTGGTGAAGAAGTGGAAATCGTGGGTATCAAAGACACCACCAAGACCACTTGTACCGGCGTTGAAATGTTCCGCAAGCTGCTGGACGAAGGCCGTGCCGGTGAGAACGTGGGCGTGCTGCTGCGTGGCACCAAGCGTGAAGACGTTGAGCGTGGTCAGGTGCTGGCCAAGCCGGGTTCCATCACCCCGCACACCCGCTTCGAATCCGAAGTGTACGTACTGTCCAAGGACGAAGGTGGCCGCCACACTCCGTTCTTCAAGGGCTACCGTCCGCAGTTCTACTTCCGGACCACTGACGTGACCGGTACCATCGAACTGCCGGAAGGCGTTGAAATGGTCATGCCTGGCGACAACATCAAGATGGACGTGAATCTGATCGCGCCCATCGCGATGGAAGAAGGTCTGCGCTTCGCCATCCGTGAAGGTGGCCGTACCGTTGGTGCCGGCGTCGTCGCCAAAATCATCGAGTAATAGCGCTTACAATCGCGTCACAAAGCCCCTATAATAGGGGCTTTGTTGTATAGGGGCGTAGTTCCAATTGGTAGAACGGCGGTCTCCAAAACCGACGGTTGGGGGTTCGAGTCCCTCCGCCCCTGCCACTTACCTCGCCGTCGGCGGGGTTTTTGCGTCTGTAACGGACTCGGAATATTTAGACAGGTAGCTTATGAGTGCAAATACCGAGAGCCAGGGCGGGGCGAAAGATACCCTGCTGTGGGGTCTGGTTTTCATTATTCTGATCGCAGCCGTGGTCGCCAACTATCTTTACAGTGATCTGGCGGTCTTCATTCGTGCGGCCGGCGTGGTGGTGGCAGTGGGTATTGCCGGTCTGCTGGCATACCAGACCAAAAAGGGACAAAGCAGCTTTGCCTTTGCCCGGGAGTCGCGTCTGGAGATGCGCAAGGTGGTCTGGCCCACCCGCCAGGAGAGCATTCAGACCACGCTTATCGTACTGGCCGTGACCGCCCTGGTTGGCCTGTTTCTGTTTTTGCTGGATGGCCTGCTGGTATGGCTGGTCAACCTGGTTACCGGAGTATAAGGATTCACCATGTCAGAACAAAGAATGCGTTGGTATGTGGTCCAGGCGTTTTCCGGATATGAAGGACGCGTAGCCAAGTCGCTGCGTGAACATATCAAGATGCACGGCATGGAAGATCAGTTCGGCGAGGTGCTGGTGCCCACCGAAGAAGTGGTGGAAATGCGCGCCGGCCAGAAGCGCAAGAGCGAGCGCAAATTTTTCCCCGGCTATGTGCTGGTGCAGATGCAGATGAACGACGGCACCTGGCACCTGGTGCGCAGCATTCCGCGGGTGATGGGCTTTATCGGCGGCACGCCCGAGCGTCCGGCGCCGATTTCCGACAAGGAAGCCGATGCCATCCTGAACCGCCTGCAGGATGCGGTGGACAAGCCGAAGCCGAAAACCCTGTTCGAGCCGGGCGAGGTGGTTCGCGTTTCCGACGGTCCTTTCGCCGACTTCAACGGCGTGGTGGAAGAAGTGGATTACGAGAAGAGCCGGGTCAAAGTATCCGTGCTGATCTTCGGCCGCTCCACCCCGGTGGAACTGGAGTTCGGCCAGATAGAAAAAACCTGAGCATAATTCGAGCGCAATGCTTGAGCGGGGCGGCAAATTACACTACAATTTGCCGCCCTTTTATCATTGGGGAGCCGTTAGAGGAGTATTGCTCCGAGGCGCTAACACCCATTTTTGAGGTAATTATCAATGGCTAAAAAAGTACAAGCGTACATCAAGCTGCAGGTTGCAGCTGGTGCAGCTAACCCGAGCCCGCCCGTAGGTCCTGCTCTGGGTCAGCACGGTGTTAACATCATGGAATTCTGTAAGGCGTTCAACGCCCGTACAGACAGCCTGGAAAAGGGCTCTCCGATCCCGGTTGTTATCACCGTATACAGCGATCGTTCCTTCACCTTTGAAACCAAAACTCCGCCCGCTGCCTTCCTGCTGAAGAAGGCTGCCGGCGTTAAGTCCGGTTCCGGTGTACCGAACAAGACCAAGGTTGGTACCGTTACCCGTGCCCAGCTGGAAGAAATCGCCGCTGTCAAGGCACCGGACATGACCGGTGCCGACACTGACGCCCGCGTGCGTTGCCTCGAAGGTTCTGCCCGTTCCATGGGCCTGGTAGTGGAGGGCTGAGACCATGGCTAAACTGACCAAGCGTATGCGTACCATCCGTGAGCGTGTAGATGCCACTCGCGAGTACGAAATCAACGAAGCCATCGCCCTGCTGAAAGAACTGGCCACCGCCAAGTTCGTTGAAAGCATCGACGTTGCCGTTAACCTGGGCATCGACGCTCGTAAATCCGACCAGAACGTGCGTGGCGCTACCGTGCTGCCCCACGGTACCGGTCGTGACGTACGCGTTGCCGTGTTCACTCAGGGTGCCAACGCCGACGCCGCCAAGGCGGCCGGTGCCGACCTGGTGGGCATGGAAGACCTGGCCGAGCAGGTTAAAGCCGGTGAGCTGAACTTCGACGTGGTGATCGCCTCTCCCGACGCCATGCGCGTTGTGGGTATGCTGGGCCAGATCCTGGGTCCGCGCGGTCTGATGCCGAACCCCAAGGTTGGCACCGTGACCCCGAACGTGGCCGAAGCCGTGCAGAATGCCAAGGCTGGTCAGGTGCGCTACCGTAACGACAAGAACGGTATCATCCACACCACCATCGGCAAGGCCGACTTCGACGCCGACAAGCTGAAAGGCAACCTGGAAGCCCTGCTGGGCGCCCTGAAGCGTGCCAAGCCCGCTTCTTCCAAAGGCCAGTACATCAAGAAAGTCAGCCTCTCCACCACCATGGGTGCAGGTCTGGCCGTTGATCAGTCCGGTCTGGATGTTGCTTAATTAAGCATTTACAAGGCGCGGGGTTTTTTGTAGAATTTTGCGCCTTGTTATTTGGTTGGGGGCTTCGACTCCCGTCCAAGACCGCTGGAGCCGAAAGGCTTAATGTTCCAGCGTAGATGGTGCCGGGACCCAGTTAGAAAGCATTTTCCTTTCTTCTGGAATTCGCCACCTTGGTGCCTCTGTTACAGAGGCGTGTGTTTAATCTGGGAATTTCCCAGGTGGAATCCAGGAGTTTAGCCAATGGCATTAAGACTCGACGACAAAAAAGCAATTGTTGCTGAAGTCAACGAAGCTGCCAAGGGCGCCCTGTCTGCAGTCGTTGCCGATTCTCGCGGCGTGACTGTGGCTGCCATGACCACCCTGCGCAAGCAAGCCCGTGAAAACGGTATCTACCTCAAGGTAGTCCGTAACACTCTGGCTCGCCTGGCAGTGGAAGAGACCAACTACGAATGCCTGAAAGAGGTGTTTGTTGGTCCTACCCTGATCGCGTTCTCCAACGAACATCCGGGCGCTGCTGCTCGTCTGTTCAAGGACTTTGCCAAAGAGCAGAGCGCGTTTGAGGTGAAGGGTCTGGCTTACGAGGGCGAATTTATCCCTGCGGCCGACATTGACCGCCTCGCCAAGCTGCCGACTTACGACGAAGCAATTGCGAAGCTGATGGCGACCATGAAAGAAGCCTCCGCTGGCAAGCTGGTGCGTACCTTCGCTGCCCTGCGCGACAAGAAAGAAGCCGAAGCCGCCTAAGGCGCGTTTGGCTGCTTGATTACCGTATACTTCAGAACATTAGGAATTTGAGTCATGTCTATCACTAAAGACCAAATCATCGAAGCCGTTGCAGAAATGTCTGTAATGCAGGTTGTTGAACTGATCGAAGCCATGGAAGAGAAGTTCGGCGTTTCTGCCGCTGCTGCCGTTGCCGTTGCCGGTGAAGCTGCCGCTGCCGTAGAAGAGCAGACCGAGTTCGACGTAATCCTGACCGCTGCCGGTGCCAACAAGGTTGCCGTTATCAAGGCCGTTCGCGGCGCCACCGGTCTGGGCCTGAAAGAAGCCAAGGGTCTGGTTGAGTCTGCTCCTGCTGCCGTTAAAGAGCAGCTGAGCAAAGGCGAAGCCGAAGCACTGAAGAAAGAACTCGAAGAAGCCGGTGCTTCTGTTGAGCTCAAATAAGCTAGACTATAGCTTAGCGGCCTGAGCAATCGGGCTAGGGCTGGTGAATCTTTATTCACCGGCCCTTTTGCGCTGTGGGATGAGGGGAATTTTCACGTCGTTTTAGCCTCTCGTTGTTCCAGCCACCGAGTGTTGTCGAGACATTCGGCCAACAAGAAACGATGTTATCAGAGCTGTCCCATTTGGGCAGAGTGGGTCACTTATCAGCGAGCTGAGGAACCCTATGGTTTACTCTTATACAGAGAAAAAACGCATTCGTAAGGACTTCGGTAAGCGTGACCAGGTCTTGGACACGCCTTACCTGCTGTCAATCCAGCTTGACTCCTTCAAACAGTTTATTGAAGCAGATCCTCAAGGCGAGTACGGTCTGGAAGCGGCTTTCCGCAGCGTTTTCCCTATCACTAGCTATTCTGGCACTGCCGAGCTGCAGTATGTCAGCTATCGTCTGGGTGAGCCCGTATTTGACGTGCAGGAATGTCAAATCCGTGGCGTGACCTACTCGGCGCCGTTGCGCGTCAAGTTGCGTATGGTCCTGTACGACAGAGAAGCCGCCGCCGGCACTGTCAAGGACATCAAGGAGCAAGAAGTCTACATGGGCGAAATCCCGCTCATGACTGAGAACGGTACCTTTGTGATCAACGGTACCGAGCGGGTAATCGTCTCCCAGCTGCACCGCAGCCCGGGTGTGTTTTTCGATCACGATCGCGGCAAGACCCACTCCTCCGGCAAGGTCCTGTATAACGCTCGCGTGATCCCTTACCGTGGTTCCTGGCTCGATTTTGAATTCGATCCCAAAGACAACCTGTTTGTCCGGATCGACCGTCGCCGCAAACTGCCGGCGTCCATTATTCTGCGCGCCCTTGACTTCACCACCGAAGACATTCTGTCCACCTTCTTTGAAACCACCCGTTTCGAAGTGGCCGACGGCAAGTTGATGATGGAGCTCAAACCCGAACGCCTGCGTGGTGAAACCGCCTCCTTCGACATCGTGGTTGACGGCGAAGTGCTGGTGGAAACCGGTCGCCGTATTACTGCCCGCCATATTCGCCAGCTGGAAAAAGCCGGCGTTGAACAGCTGGAAGTGCCGGTGGAATACGCCGTGGGCAAGGTGGCCGCCAAGGATTACATCAACGCCGACACCGGCGAAGTGATGGTTGCCGCCAACAGCGAGCTGAGCCTGGAAAACCTGGCCAACCTGTCTGTGGCCGGCATCAAGCAGTTCGAGACCCTGTTCACCAACGAACTGGATCACGGCGCCTACATGTCCGAGACCCTGCGTATCGATTCCGCCACTACCCGCCTCGAGGCGTTGGTGGAAATCTACCGCATGATGCGTCCCGGCGAGCCGCCGACTCGCGAAGCCGCCGAAACCCTGTTCGAAAACCTGTTCTTTACCGAAGACCGTTACGATCTGTCTACCGTCGGCCGTATGAAGTTCAACCGCCGGCTGCTGCGCGAAGAGCTGAACGGTCCGGGTACCCTGACCAAGTCCGACGTGGTCGACGTGATGAAGCAGCTGATTGCCATCCGTAACGGCCTGGACGAAGTGGACGATATCGACCACCTGGGCAACCGTCGTATCCGCTCCGTGGGCGAAATGGCCGAAAACCAGTTCCGCGTGGGCCTGGTTCGCGTCGAGCGCGCGGTGAAGGAGCGTCTGTCTCTGGGCGATCTGGATACCCTGATGCCCCAGGATCTGATCAACGCCAAGCCGATCAGCGCCGCGGTGAAGGAATTCTTCGGTTCCAGCCAGTTGTCCCAGTTTATGGATCAGAACAACCCGCTGTCGGAAGTGACCCACAAGCGCCGTATTTCGGCCCTGGGCCCGGGCGGTCTGACCCGTGAGCGCGCCGGCTTTGAGGTGCGCGACGTACACCCGACCCACTATGGTCGTCTGTGCCCTATCGAGACCCCTGAAGGTCCGAACATCGGTCTGATCAACTCCCTGGCCTGTTATTCCCGCACCAACGAGTACGGTTTCCTCGAAACCCCGTACCGCCGGGTAGTGGATGGCCAGATCACCGATGAAGTAGATTACCTGTCTGCCATCGAGGAAGGTCACTTCGTGATCGCCCAGGCCAACGCCGCCATCGACGAAGAAGGTCGCCTGCTCGACGAGCTGGTACCGTCCCGTCACAAGGGCGAAGCCACCTACATGAACGCCGACCAGGTTCAGTACATGGACGTGAGCCCGCAGCAGATCGTGTCTGTGGCGGCCTCGCTGATCCCGTTCCTGGAGCACGATGACGCCAACCGGGCACTGATGGGCTCGAACATGCAGCGTCAGGCGGTGCCGACCCTGAAGGCGGACAAGCCGCTGGTGGGTACCGGTATCGAGCGCGCCGTGGCGGTGGACTCCGGTGTTACCGCCGTGGCCAAGCGCGGCGGTGTGGTTGACTACGTCGACGCCTCCCGCATCGTGGTCAAGGTCAACGAGGAAGAGATGCTGCCCGGCGAAGCCGGTATCGACATCTACAACCTGACCAAGTACACCCGCTCCAACCAGAACACCTGTATCAACCAGCGTCCTTGTGTGATGCCGGGCGAGCGGGTGATCAGCGGTGACGTACTGGCCGACGGCCCGTCCACCGATCTGGGTGAACTGGCCCTGGGTCAGAACCTGCGTGTGGCCTTTATGCCCTGGAACGGCTACAACTTCGAAGACTCCATCCTGCTCAGCGAGCGGGTGGTGATGGAAGATCGCCTGACCACCATTCACATTCAGGAACTGTCCTGTATCTCCCGTGACACCAAGCTGGGTCCGGAAGAGATCACCGCCGACATTCCCAACGTGGGTGAAGCCGCGCTGTCCAAGCTGGACGAGTCCGGTATCGTTTACGTGGGTGCCGAAGTGAAGCCAGGCGACATTCTGGTGGGCAAGGTGACGCCCAAGGGCGAAACCCAGCTGACCCCGGAAGAGAAACTGCTGCGTGCCATCTTCGGTGAGAAGGCCTCCGACGTGAAGGACTCTTCCCTGCGGGTGCCCAACTCCGTGTACGGTACCGTCATCGACGTGCAGGTCTTTACCCGCGACGGCGTGGAGAAGGACAAGCGTGCCCAGGACATCGAGTACATGCAGCTCAAGCAGGCCAAGAAAGACCTGACCGAAGAGTTCAGCATCCTCGAAGACGGCATCTTTGCCCGTGCCCGTTCCGTGCTGACTGCCGCCGGCATGAGCGCCGACAAGGTGGCCAAAATTGCCCGGGAAAAACTGCTGGAGCAGGCCCTGGACGACGAAGGCAAGCAGATTGAGCTGGAGCAGATCGCCGAGCAGTACGCCGAGCTGAAAGCCGACTTCGACAAGAAGTTCGAGAACAAGCGCCGCAAGATCACTCAGGGCGACGATCTGGCCCCGGGTGTACTGAAGATCGTCAAGGTGTACCTGGCGGTGAAGCGTCGCATTCAGCCCGGTGACAAGATGGCCGGTCGTCACGGTAACAAGGGTGTGGTCTCCACCATAGTACCGGTGGAAGACATGCCCCACGACGAGTTTGGCCGTCCGGTGGACATCGTGCTCAACCCGCTGGGTGTACCGTCGCGGATGAACATCGGTCAGATCCTCGAAACCCACCTCGGCCTCGCGGCTAAGGGACTGGGCGAGAAGATCGACACCATGATCAAGGAGCAGCAGGAGCTGGCCCGTCTGCGCGAGTTCATTCAGGAAGTCTACGACCAGGGTGAAGGCGTCAAGCAGAAAGTGGACCTGTCCACCTTCTCCGACGACGAAGTCCGGGTGCTGGCCCACAACCTGCGCAAGGGTGTGCCGATCGCCACGCCGGCGTTCGACGGTGCCCGCGAGCACGAAATCAAGCGTCTGCTGAAGCTGGCTGACCTGCCCGAGTCCGGTCAGATCACCCTGTTCGATGGCCGTACCGGCAACGCCTTTGAGCGCCCGGTCACCGTGGGCTATATGTACATGCTGAAGCTGAACCACCTGGTGGACGACAAGATGCATGCCCGTTCTACCGGCTCCTACAGTCTGGTAACCCAGCAGCCCCTGGGCGGTAAGGCCCAGTTCGGCGGCCAGCGTTTCGGGGAGATGGAAGTGTGGGCGCTGGAAGCCTACGGCGCCGCCTATACCCTGCAGGAAATGCTGACCGTCAAGTCGGACGATGTCAACGGCCGGACCAAGATGTACAAGAACATCGTGGACGGCGATCACCGCATGGAGCCGGGCATGCCCGAATCCTTCAACGTACTGCTGAAGGAAATCCGCTCCCTGGGGATCAACATCGAGCTGGAAGAAAGTTAAGGCACCAGGCTGCCTCGGAAATAACGGCGCCGCTTTTTCCTTCGGGAAAGGGCGGCGCCCAGGTAGAACTCCTCACAGGAGACTAACGTGAAAGACTTGCTTAAGTTTTTGAAAGCGCAGAGTAAGACTGAAGAGTTTGACGGTATCAAAATCGGTCTGGCCTCGCCCGACATGATCCGCTCTTGGTCCTTTGGCGAAGTCAAAAAGCCCGAGACCATCAATTACCGTACCTTCAAGCCGGAGCGTGACGGCCTTTTCTGCGCCCGGATCTTCGGTCCGGTCAAGGACTATGAGTGTTTGTGCGGCAAGTACAAGCGCCTCAAGCACCGCGGCGTGATCTGTGAAAAGTGCGGCGTGGAAGTGACCCAGACCAAGGTGCGCCGTGAGCGCATGGGTCACATCGAGCTGGCCAGCCCGGTGGCCCACATCTGGTTCCTGAAATCCCTGCCGAGCCGCATTGGCCTGCTGCTGGACATGACCCTGCGCGATATCGAGCGGGTGCTGTACTTTGAATCCTACGTGGTGATCGAGCCGGGCATGACCAGCCTGGAGCGCGGCCAGATGCTGTCTGAAGAGCAGTACCTGGACTCGCTGGAAGAGTGGGGTGACGAATTCGACGCCAAGATGGGCGCCGAGGCCGTGCTGGCCCTGCTGCGGGACATCGATCTGGAAGGCGAGATCAACACCATGCGCGAGGAGCTGGATCAGACCAACTCCGAAACCAAGCGCAAGAAGATCACCAAGCGCCTCAAGCTGATGGAAGCCTTCCATTTCTCCGGCAACAAGCCCGAGTGGATGGTCATGACAGTGCTGCCGGTGCTGCCGCCGGACCTGCGTCCGCTGGTACCCCTGGACGGCGGTCGCTTTGCGACCTCGGATCTGAACGATCTGTACCGCCGGGTGATCAACCGCAACAACCGTCTCAAGCGCCTGCTGGATCTGGCCGCACCGGACATCATCGTGCGCAACGAAAAGCGTATGCTGCAGGAATCCGTTGACGCCCTGCTGGACAACGGTCGTCGTGGCCGCGCCATCACCGGCTCCAACAAGCGCCCGCTGAAGTCCCTGGCCGACATGATCAAGGGTAAACAGGGTCGTTTCCGTCAGAACCTGCTGGGTAAGCGCGTCGACTACTCCGGTCGTTCCGTTATCACCGTGGGTCCGACCCTGCGTCTGCATCAGTGCGGTCTGCCCAAGAAGATGGCGCTGGAGCTGTTCAAGCCCTTCATCTACGGCAAGCTGGAATCCCGCGGCCTGGCCACCACCATCAAGGCGGCCAAGAAGATGGTGGAACGCGAAGAAGCCATCGTATGGGATATCCTGGACGACGTGATCCGCGAACACCCGGTACTGCTGAACCGTGCGCCCACCCTGCACCGTCTGGGTATTCAGGCGTTCGAACCGGTACTGATTGAAGGTAAGGCCATTCAGCTGCACCCCCTGGTGTGTGCGGCCTACAACGCCGACTTCGACGGTGACCAGATGGCGGTCCACGTACCGCTGACCCTGGAAGCCCAGCTCGAAGCCCGCGCGCTGATGATGTCCACCAACAACATCCTGTCTCCCGCCAACGGCGAGCCGATCATCGTCCCGTCCCAGGACGTGGTACTGGGTCTGTACTACATGACTCGGGATCGCATCAACGCCAAGGGCGAGGGCATGCTGCTGACCAGCGCCAAGGAAGCCGAAAAGGTGTACCGTGCCGGTCACGCCGAGCTGCACGCTCGGGTCAAGGTGCGCATCACCGACTTTGAGAAGCAGGAAGACGGCACCCTGGTGGAAAGAACCGCCATTTACGACACCACCATTGGCCGCGCCATTCTGAGCCTGATCGTACCCAAGGGCATGCCGTTCGAGATGATCGACCAGGCCATGGGCAAGAAGCAGATCTCCCGGCTGCTGAACGGTTGCTACCGCCTGCTGGGTCTGAAAGACTGCGTTATCTTCGCCGACCAGCTGATGTACACCGGTTTCCACTATGCCACCCTGTCCGGCGTGTCCGTGGGCATCAACGACATGGTGATCCCGGATGCCAAGAAGGACATCATCGACGAAGCGGAAGCCGAAGTCACCGAGATTCAGGACCAGTTCCAGTCCGGTCTGGTTACCGCCGGTGAGCGTTACAACAAGGTTATCGACATCTGGGCCAGCGCCAACGAGCGGGTGTCCAAGGCGATGATGGAAAACCTGTCGAAAGACGTGGTCATCAACCGCGACGGCGAAGAAGAGCTGCAGGACTCTTTCAACAGCATCTACATGATGGCCGACTCCGGCGCCCGGGGTAGTGCTGCCCAGATCCGTCAGTTGGCGGGTATGCGGGGCCTGATGGCCAAGCCGGACGGCTCCATCATCGAAACGCCGATCATCGCCAACTTCCGTGAAGGTCTGAACGTACTGCAGTACTTCATCTCGACCCACGGTGCCCGTAAGGGTCTGGCCGATACCGCCCTGAAGACCGCCAACTCCGGTTACCTGACCCGCCGTCTGGTGGACGTGGCCCAGGATCTGGTGATCACCACCGACGACTGTGGCACCCACGAAGGTCTGTGGATGATGCCGCTGATCGAAGGCGGCGACGTGGTCGAGCCCCTGCGCGAGCGTGTACTGGGCCGGGTGGTGGCGGAAGACGTGATTAAGCCCGGTACCGAAGACGAGCTGCTGGTGGCCCGTAACACCCTGCTCGACGAGAAGCTGTGTGACCTGCTGGAGTCCAGCTCCGTGGACCGCGTGAAAGTGCGCTCCGTGATCACCTGTGACAACGACCACGGCGTCTGTGCCCACTGTTACGGTCGCGATCTGGCCCGTGGCCACCTGGTCAATCAGGGTGAGGCTGTCGGTGTTATCGCTGCCCAGTCCATCGGTGAGCCGGGTACCCAGCTGACCATGCGTACCTTCCACATTGGTGGTGCGGCATCGCGGGCGGCGGCGGAAAGCAGCATTCAGGTCAAGCACAGCGGTACCGTCAAGCTGCAGAATGCCCAGACCGTCACCAACGCCGACGGCAAGACCGTGATCGTGTCCCGCTCTTCCGAGCTGACTATCATCGACGAGATGGGTCAGACCCGGGAAAACCACAAGCTGCCTTACGGTGCCCTGCTGGAGCAGCCGGACGGTGGTCTGGTGCAGGCCGGCCAGGTGGTGGCCAACTGGGATCCGCACACTCACCCCATCATCACCGAAGTGGCGGGCCGGGTGAAGTTCATCGACATGATCGATGGCGTGACCATCAGCCGTCAGACCGACGAACTGACCGGTCTGTCCAGCATCGTGGTGATGGACGTGAACGAGCGTCCCAGCTCCGGTAAAGAGCTGCGCCCCACCGTGAAACTGGTAGACGATGCCGGCAAGGACGTGTTCATTCCCGACACCGATCTGTCTGCCCTGTACTTCCTGCCCGGCCGCGCCATTGTGAGCCTGGAAGACGGTGCCCAGGTAAACGTGGGTGATGCGGTCGCCCGTATTCCCCAGGAATCCGGCGGTACCAAGGACATCACCGGTGGTCTGCCGCGGGTTGCCGACCTGTTCGAAGCTCGTCAGCCGAAAGAGCCGGCCATTCTGGCCGAGGTCTCCGGCACCATTTCCTTCGGCAAGGAAACCAAGGGCAAGCGTCGCCTGGTGATCACGCCGCTGGAAGGGGGCGAGGCCTACGAGGAAATGATTCCCAAGTGGCGTCACCTCAACGTGTTTGAAGGTGAGAAGGTCGAGAAGGGCGAAGTACTGGCCGACGGTCCCGAGTCGCCGCACGACATTCTGCGTCTGCGTGGCATCAGCCCGGTGGCGAACTACATCGTCAACGAGGTGCAGGAGGTTTACCGCCTGCAGGGCGTTAAGATCAACGACAAGCACATCGAAACCGTGGTGCGTCAGATGCTGCGTCGCGCCGAGATCATGGACTCTGGCGACTCTGACTTCATTGAAGGTGAGCAGGCCGAAGTGGTACGTATCCGTCAGGCCAACCGTGCCCTGGAAGCCGAAGGCAAGCGTACCATCGGTTACCGTCATGTGCTGATGGGCATCACCAAGGCGTCCTTGAGCACCGAGTCGTTCATTTCGGCGGCGTCCTTCCAGGAAACCACCCGAGTGCTGACCGAAGCGGCCGTGGCCGGCAAGGTCGACGACCTGCGTGGTCTGAAGGAAAACGTGATCGTGGGTCGTCTGGTACCGGCCGGTACCGGTTTTGCCTACCATCAGGGCCGTCAGGCCCGTCGTCAGCCGGAGCAACCGGTGCAGATTTCCGCCGACGAGGCCGAACAGAGCCTGGCCGATCTGCTCAACGCTGCCGGTGGCACCGACGAATAAGCTGTAACCAACTCGCTGATAAGACAAGGGCTTCCGTAAGGAAGCCCTTTTTTATTAAATGTGAGAGGTAAGAGGTGAGACGTAAGATGTGTGGAGTGGCCCCGATAAAGTAGACACTTAAGTTAAGCGGCAGCTGCGTAGGCATTGGGAGTTATTCCTCCCAGCGCCATGTGGCGCCGCACTTTCGGGTAATACTCGTCCGTATAATACCGGACTTCATCTGCCATTTCGTCTCTTCCGAGCATTCCTAATGGATGTGTCCATTCCTTCTTGAGCAGCGCGAAGAAGCTTTCCGAACAGGCGTTATCCCAGCAGTTACCTCGGCGTGACATGCTGATGGTGATTCCCCGTGTATTGAGCCATCTCATCACCTCTTCGCTCCGATACTGACTCCCCTGGTCCGAGTGGAACAACAGCTGTGTCCCATCTGGCAGCTGATGTTGCCATGCCTGCTCAAGGGCCTCCAGCACCAGCTGAGCGCTATTGATCGCACCCATGGCTCGGCCCACCACGCGGCGTGTGCCCAGGTCCAGGACTGCAGCAATGTAGAGCCAGCCTTCACTGCACCGGATTTGGGTGATATCTGATACCCAAACTCGGTTCGCTGACCCCACCGAGAACTGGCGATTCAGCAGATTCGGCAACACAGGCAAGGATGATGCTGGCTTTTGATATCCTGCTTTAGGAGCCGTGCATGAACGATAACCAGCGTCTTTCAGCAAGCCCTGAACCTGGTTCTTGCCGCAGCAGAACCCGGCATCCCGTGCTTCCAGCCACATCTTGCGATAACCCGGCACATTCTTCAGTTGCCTGGCTCGCTCGAGCAGGAAGGTGCTCAGCGTCCGTCGCTCGATGGTACGCGCTCCCGGCGAGTGCTGACGTGCTCGCCAGCGATAATATCCCGCTCGTGACACATCGAGTACTTCACACATTATCGAGACCCGCCAGCGTTGACTTCGGTGAGCCTCGATAAAGGCAAACCTTACTTGCCGTGCTTGGCGAAGTACTCTTGTGCCTTTTTTAGGATTTCGTTCTCCAGCTCTTTCCGCTCAAGCTGCTTCTTCAGCCGAGCCACCTCGCGCTCCAGCTCCTGCAGGCTTTTTTCTGGTCCGATGTTTTCAACTGCTTTGTCAGATGATTTCTTGGTCATGATCCACTCTCTGCGCCAGCGACTCAATTGGTTAGGATGGATCCCGAGTCTGCCAGCAAGCTGAGCTTGTGTCTCTGTGGTGGATAGCGAGGCCTCGACGGCCTCACGTTTGAATGCATCGCTAAAGTGACGGTGGGGTTTGTACTTCATAACACCTTCTCATTAAATGAAGGTGTCTACTTTTTTCGGGCCAGTCCAGTAAACTGTCTCACGTCCACACGTCTCACGTTAAAGTCATATTCCTTTAACGAATAAAAAATCACCCTTTATTCTTTATTGTTTTTCCTTGCCCTGGCTTAAGCTATGTCCACTCTGGAAAAGTGGAAGGCAATGTCATGCTTTTAAAAGAACTCGCAGCGGCCGCCAGCCCGCTGAATGAACAACAGGTGCACAAGCTCACCCAGGTGGCGGCCGAGCTCAACGCCACCCAGCTGGCGTGGGTCAGCGGTTATTTTTACGGCATCAGCCAGCACGGCCAGGCCATTGCGGCCGCGCCGGTGGCTGCCGCGCAGCCGGCAGGCAAGCTGACCATTCTCTACGCCTCACAAACCGGCAACGCCAAAGGCGTGGCCGAGGCGCTCAAGGCCCAGGCCGACGCCGCCGGCGTGGCCGCCGAGCTGTTCAATGTGGCCGACTACAAGATCAAGCAGCTGAAGAAAGAAACCCATGTGCTGATCGTGGCCAGCACCAACGGCGAGGGCGAAGCGCCCGACGACGCCATCGAGTTTCACAAACAGCTCAAGGCTGGCAAGGCCGGCAAGCTGGATGGCCTGAGCTACGGCGTGATTGGTTTGGGTGACTCTTCCTACGAGTTCTTCTGCCAGACCGGCAAGGATTTCGACAAGTACCTGAGCAAGGCCGGCGCCAAGCCGCTGCTGGCTCGCCTCGACTGTGACGTGGACTATGAAGGCCCCGCCGCCGAGTGGAGCCAGTCCGCCCTTGAGCTGCTCAAGGATGCCCTGGCCGGTGAGGCCGCCAACGAGGTGATCCCGGGCGCGCCCGCCACTCAGGGCGTGGCCAGCCTGTACAGCAAAAAGCATCCCTTTGTGGCCGAGCTGTCCACCAACCAGAAGATCACCGGCCGGGATTCCGACCGGGATGTGCGCCACATTGAGATTTCGCTGGAAGACTCCGGCCTGACCTACCAGCCGGGCGATGCGCTTGGGGTCTGGTTCAGCAACGACGAGGCGCTGGTCGATGGCTTGCTGCAACTGGTTGAGCTGTCCGGTGACACCCAAGTCAAGGTCGATGACAAGGCGTTGTCCCTGCGCGAGGCGCTGATCAACCACTACGAGCTGACTCAGGGTTATGCCAGCTTTGTGCAGGCCTATGCCGAACTGTCCGGCTCTGCCGCCCTGAAGGCGCTGCTGGATGACAAGGCCGCATTGCGCGAGTACTGCGCCAGTCACCAGATTAAGGACATTATCGCCGGGCAGCCGGTGGCGCTGACCGCCGAGCAACTGCTGGCTGCCCTGCGCCGGCTGACGCCGCGCCTGTACTCCATCGCCTCTTCCCAGGCGGAAGTGGACGAGGAAGTGCACCTGACCGTGGGCGTGGTGCGTTTTGATCACGACGGACAGCCCCGCGCCGGTGGTGCCTCTTCCTACTTGGCCGACCGGCTGGAAGAAGGCGGCAAGGTACGGGTGTTCGTCGAGCACAACGACAACTTCCGCCTGCCCGCCGACGACAACACCCCGGTGATCATGGTGGGGCCGGGCACCGGCATAGCGCCGTTCCGCGCCTTCATGCAGGAGCGGGATGCCCGCGGCGCCGAGGGCCAGAACTGGCTGTTCTTTGGCAACCCGCACTTCACCCAGGACTTCCTGTACCAGCTGGAGTGGCAGCGTTACGTCAAGTCCGGCCTGCTGAACCGAATTTCTCTGGCCTTCAGCCGGGATCAGGCCGAGAAGGTCTACGTGCAGCACAAGCTGAAGGAAGAAGGGGCCGAGGTCTATGCCTGGCTGGAGCAGGGCGCGCACTTTTACGTGTGCGGCGACGCCACCCGCATGGCCAAAGACGTGCATGAAGCCCTGATCGAGCTGGTGGCCGAACACGGCGGCAAGACCCGCGAGCAGGCCGAAGACTATGTGGATGCGCTGCGCAGCGCCAAGCGTTACCAAAGGGATGTTTATTAAGATGAGCGAGCAAAAACTGTCCGACAACGAACGCCTCAAGCGCGAGAGTAACTTTCTGCGCGGCACCATAGCGCAGGATCTGCAGGATCCGCTCACCGGTGGCTTTAACGGCGACAACTTCATGCTGATCCGCTTTCACGGCATGTATCAGCAGGACGACCGGGACATTCGCAACGAGCGCACCGCCCAGAAGCTGGAGCCGCTGCACAACGTCATGCTGCGCGCCCGCCTGCCCGGCGGCATCATCAAGCCCGAACAGTGGCTGGTGATCGACCAGTTTGCCGCCGATCACACCATGTACGGCAGCATTCGCCTGACCACCCGCCAGACCTTTCAGTTTCATGGCGTGCTCAAGCGTGACATCAAGCTGATGCACCAGACCCTGAACAAGACCGGCATTGACTCCATCGCCACCGCCGGCGACGTGAACCGCAACGTGCTGTGCACCAGCAACCCGGTGGAGTCGGAACTGCATCAGGAAGCCTACGAGTGGGCCAAGAAGATTTCCGAGCACCTGCTGCCCAAAACCCGCGCCTATGCCGAGATCTGGCTGGACGGCGAGCGGCTGGAAACCACCGACGAAGAGCCGATTCTGGGCTCCACCTACCTGCCGCGCAAGTTCAAGACGACTGTGGTGATTCCGCCGCACAACGACATTGATGTGCACGCCAACGATCTGAACTTTGTGGCCATTGCCGACAACGGCAAGCTGGTGGGCTTTAACGTGCTGGTGGGCGGTGGCCTGGCCATGACCCACGGCGATACCAACACCTATCCGCGCAAGGCCAGCGACTTCGGCTTTATTCCGCTGTCCCATACCCTGGAGGTGGCCGCCGCCGTGGTCACCACCCAGCGCGACTGGGGCAACCGCTCCGAGCGCAAGAACGCCAAGACCAAATACACCCTGGAGCGGGTGGGCGTGGATGCCTTCAAGGAAGAAGTGGAAAAGCGCGCCGGCATTAAATTCGAGCCGGTACGCCCCTACGAATTCACCAGCCGGGGCGATCGCTTTGGCTGGGTGGAAGGTATCGACGGCAAGCACCACCTGACCCTGTTTATCGAGAATGGCCGTATTCTGGACTATCCGGGCAAGCCGCTGAAAACCGGCATGGCCGAGATTGCCAAGGTGCATCAGGGCGATTTCCGCCTGACCGCCAACCAGAACCTGATCATCGCCGGGGTGCCGGCGGAGCAGAAAGCGCAGATTGAAGCCCTGGCCCGTCAATACGGCCTGCTGGACGACAGTGTGTCCGAGCAGCGTCGAAACTCCATGGCCTGTGTGGCGCTGCCCACCTGTCCGCTGGCGATGGCCGAAGCCGAGCGCTTCCTGCCGGAGTTCGTCACCGAGATCGAAGGCGTGCTGGCCAAGCACGGCGTGAATGACGACAGCATCATTTTCCGCGTGACCGGCTGCCCCAACGGCTGTGGCCGCGCCATGCTGGCGGAAATCGGTCTGGTGGGCAAGGCGCCCGGTCGCTACAACCTGCACCTGGGCGGCAACCGGGAAGGCACTCGCATTCCGCGCATGTACAAGGAAAACATCACCGACCGCCAGATCCTGGAAGAGATCGACGGTCTGGTCGCCCGCTGGGCCGCCGAGCGTGAAACCGGTGAAGGCTTTGGCGACTTCGTGATCCGTGCCGGCATTATTGCGCCGGTGGTCGACTCCGCGAGGGATTTTTATGCAGTCTAGTGTGTTGCCCGCTCTTGACGAGCTGACCAGCCTGTCGCGACAGGAGCAGGTCGAGGCCCTGGCGCCGCTCAATAAAGAGCTGGCCGCCATGAGCGCCCCCGAGCGGGTACGCTGGGCCCTGGACCATCTGCCGGGAGAGCCTGTGCTCTCCTCCAGTTTCGGTATTCAGGCGGCGGTGATGCTGCACCTGGTGACGCGAGCCCAAGCCGATATTCCGGTGATCCTCACCGATACCGGTTATCTGTTTCCCGAAACCTACCGCTTTATCGATGAGCTCACCGAGCGCCTGGGGCTCAACCTGAAAGTGTACCGGGCGGCGGAATCCGCCGCCTGGCAGGAAGCCCGCCATGGCAAGCTGTGGGAGCAGGGGGTGGAAGGCATCAGTCGCTACAACCATCTGAACAAGGTGGAGCCGATGCAGCGCGCCCTGCGTGAGCTGAATGCCGGCACCTGGTTTTCCGGCCTGCGCCGCAGCCAGTCCGACACTCGGGAAGGGCTTGAAGTGCTGGGTATTCAGAACGGGCTGTTCAAGTTCCTGCCGATCATCGACTGGAGCAACAAGGACGTGCACTACTACCTGAAGGACCATGAGCTGCCTTACCACCCGCTGTGGGAAGAAGGTTATGTGTCGGTGGGCGATGTGCACACCACCGCCAAGTGGGAGCCGGGCATGAGCGAAGCGGACACCCGCTTCAACGGCCTCAAGCGCGAATGCGGCCTGCACGAAATACCCGAGTCTGACGGCAGCGGTATTTGACAAGCCTGTGAGCCCTTGCCATGTCGAGCAAAGGGCTCACTCCACCGACACGCCGTAAACCCCTCCCTGGGGGCTCCGCTGCGCCATCCCTGGCGCAGAGGGTACGGTGGAGCGAATCCCTTTACTCTCCTTGTTAAGTCTCACGTTGTCTGTATGACTCGTTCCCACGCTCTGCGTTGGAATGCATGCCGCTTATCCTGATATTTTCACTGGCGCTCAAAGACTTGTTACCGGCGAAGTCGATGCCGAAGAGGGAGAGCAAAGGTGTCTGCTTCACGACCGATCAAATGCCATGGATGGCATTTGCCGAGCGGCCCAGGGAGGGGCTTGAAGCGTGTCGTGAAGTAGTGCCTTTGTACGACCGTCATGGGGAACTACAGATACTCTTAATGCATTAAAAGTATAAAAAATCATTTTTTATTATTATGTGGCTATATGGCCCGCGGTTTATAGTTGGCCTGTCTATCGTTACCCGCGGAGCCGGCCATGGAACACCTGCCTCTTTTTATCAGCATTGAACAACGCTCCTGCCTGGTGGTGGGCGGCGGCCCCGTGGCGGCACGCAAGGCCCGGCTGCTGCTGTCCCGCGGGGCCAGGCTGACCGTGGTGGCCCCCGAGCTCTGTGCCGAATTGAGCGCACAGCTGCCCGCCTTTGAGTGGCTGCAGACACACTTTGAAGAATCCCATCTCGACGGCCGCTTTCTGGTGGTCACCGCTACCGACAGCGCGGAGGTGAACGCGCTTGTGTATCAGCTCGCCAACCAACGCGGCATCCTGGTCAACAAGGCCGATGACAGCAAACGCTCGGCGGTGATTTTCCCTTCCGTGGTGGAGCGGTTTCCGCTGCAGGTGGCGCTCAGCACCGGCGGCAAGGCGCCCTGGCTGGCCCGGCTGCTGCGCGCCCGCATCGACGCCCTGCTGCCGTCCCACTGGGGTGCCCTGGCCGAGGTGGCCGGTCGTCTGCGTCAGCGGGTGAAAAGCAGCCTGGGCAACAGTGACGAGCGGCGCCGGTTCTGGGCCCGTACTCAGGACGACAACACCCTGAATGCCTTTCTCAAACACGGCAATCTGGCTGCCGCGGAAAAGTGGCTGCAACAGGAAGTACAGCAGCCTTCAAGGGGAGAAGTGATCCTGGTGGGCGCCGGTCCGGGAGACCCGGATCTGTTGACCGTCAAGGCCCTGAACGAGCTGCAAAAGGCCGAGGTGGTGCTGTTTGATCAACTGGTGTCCGACGAGATCCTGGCGCTGATCCGCCCGGAGGCGGAGCGGATCTCCGTGGGCAAGAAGGCGGGCAACCACAGTGTTCCTCAGGATCAAATCAACCAGCTGCTGGTGGATCATGCGCTGGCGGGCAAGCGGGTGGTACGCCTCAAGGGCGGCGATCCCTTTATGTTCGGCCGGGGAGCGGAAGAGCTGCAGACCCTGGTGGAGGCGGGCATTCGTTATCAGGTGGTGCCCGGCATCACCGCCGCCGCCGGTGCCACCGCCTATGCGGGCATTCCGCTGACCCACAGGGATCACGCCCAGAGCGCGGTGTTCATTACCGGTCACAGCAAGCAGGACGGCGAAGAGCCGGACTGGGCCAGCCTGGCCAGCGGCCGCCAGACCCTGGTGATCTACATGGGGCTGATGCGCTCGGCGCACATTCAGCAGCGCCTGCTGGAGCACGGCCTGAGCGCCACCACCCCGGTGGCCCTGATTGAGCGGGGCACCACGGCACAGCAGAAGGTGGTGCGCGGAGAGCTGAACTCGCTGAGTGAGTTGGCCGCTCGCGTAGAAAGCCCGGCGCTGATGGTGATTGGCTCGGTGGCGTCACTGGCCGACAGCCTTGCCTGGTTCAATACCGGTGCCGAATTCCACGACACGCCCCTTGAGCGCGCCGGTTAAGCCTTTCCTTCGCTTCCTTCCAGCTGGCCCAGCGGGGCCAGTAACTCCATCAAGTCCGTGACATATTCCCTGGGCGCCGCCTCTGTCATCAGGGCGGCGAGCTCGTTGCCGGTGCCGGTAAAACGGTAATACAGTAGCCGCACGCCTTTGCGTCTGGGGCTGAGTTGCAGCTTTCGGCCGCCCAGTACCAGCGTCAGTGGCTGGGCGGCGTTCAACTCTCCCGACTCCAGCTCGGTCTGGTGCAACAGCCCCAGCTCAAACAACTGCATCAGCCCCGCATAGGGCAGCCGGTATTTGCCCGGGCTCAGCTTTTGCTGGCGCAACCCCTGCCAGAGTCCCTTTTGCCGGTAGCCGAGGAGCAGCCGCAGGTTGTCGTCGCCGAAATGGCAGCCCAGCGCCCCGGCCCGTTGTAGCAGCAGAGCGTCTTTCTGGGTCATGCGCCGCAAGCAGGTCAGTGCCTGCACCGAGCAGCGGCCGGGCTGGGCGATTTCCCGGGCCAGTATGCTGGCCCAGAACTGCTGCATGGCGGGGTGACGGATATTTTCGGCCAGCGCCAGAAAATGGCTCAGCCAGTCGGGATCGGGCTCGCCGCCCACCTCGCTGCCGCATTGCTCATGGGCCTGGCGCACTATGGTCTCCAGGCTTTTCTGGCGGGCGGCTTCGTCCAGTTGCTGGCGCATGCGGTAACGTTCGCCAAAGCTGTGGGGCGAATCCCCGTGCAGCAGGCCGGCCAGCCCGCGCTGCTCGGCGAGCTCACGCAGCAGGTGTTTGCTGTTCTTGATCCTGGGATCCTGGGGGGCAGGTTTGGCGGTCATGGCGTCGATTCGGCTTGTTAATTATGTTTTCATCATGTTAAAATTCGGCTGCAATTTCGAAAGGAGCACCGAATGCAAAAAGACAAGTCCAGGATGACTTGGTTGCTTCTGTTCATTGGCTACGTCTCAAGCCTCGGGATCCTGGCCGTCATGATATAGGGCAACCGGTCAATCTGCATACAGCATAAGGCCCGTTCAGGGCCTTGTCATTACTGTTTATTCAAAGACCGGCTGACCGCCACACCAACAAAAAAAGAGCACCGAAGTGCTCTTTTTTTGTGTTTACAAGGCGAGGTTATCAGGCCTTGTTGTAACGCTCGGCAGACGCCAGAATTTCGGCTTCGGCGGCGGCCTTGTCTTCCCAACCGTCTACCTTCACCCACTTGCCCGCTTCCAGCTCCTTGTAGCGCTCGAAGAAGTGCTTGATCTGGGCCTTGAGCAGCTCGGGCACGTCGTTGATGTCCTGAATGTGATCGTATTCCTTGGTCAGCTTGCTGTGGGGAACGGCGATCACCTTGGCGTCTTCACCGGACTCGTCGGTCATCTTCAGCACGCCCACCGGACGGCAGCGGATCACGGCACCGGGCACCAGCGGGTGCGGGGTGGGCACCAGCACGTCGACCGGGTCACCGTCCAGAGACAGGGTCTGGTTCACGTAGCCGTAGTTGCAGGGGTAGAACATGGGAGTGGCCATGAAACGATCCACGAACACGGCGCCGGTGTCCTTGTCGACTTCGTACTTGATGGGATCGGCGTTCTGGGGAATTTCGATAACAACGTAGATATCTTCGGGCAGGCTCTTACCGGCCGGTACCAGGTTCAGGCTCATGACGTTTCCTTGTGTATGGTCAGTTGCGGACTTGTGAATCGAGTGTACCACCGCGGCCGCTTTGCATCTGTTATACAAATGGGTAACGGCGATGTCAGGCCGGCATTATAACCGGGCTGTCGTGTCAATCGCCAGACGCAGTGCCCAAAGTGCCGGCACATTGCTAGAATGGCTGCAATTTTCAACGCCGAAGGCAGTCTCATGCATATTCATATTCTCGGTATTTGCGGCACCTTTATGGGCGGGCTGGCGGTACTGGCCCGCCAGCTTGGCTACCAGGTCACCGGCAGCGACGCCAATGTCTATCCGCCCATGAGCACCCAGCTGGAGCAGCAGGGGATCGAACTGATCGAAGGCTATGATCCAGGCCAGCTGGATTCAGGCCCGGATCTGGTGGTGATCGGCAACGCCATGAGCCGGGGCAATCCCTGCGTGGAGGCGGTGCTCAACCGGCGCATTCCTTATACCTCCGGCCCCCAGTGGCTGCTGGAGCACGTATTGCAGGGGCGCTGGGTGCTGGCGGTGGCGGGCACCCACGGCAAGACCACCACCTCCGGCATGCTGGCGCATATTCTGGAAGACTGCGGCCTGAAGCCCGGCTTTTTGATCGGCGGCGTGCCCGGCAATTTCGAGGTATCTGCCCGGCTGGGCGAGGCGCCCTTCTTCGTGATAGAGGCGGACGAGTACGACAGCGCCTTTTTCGACAAGCGATCCAAGTTTGTGCACTACCGTCCCAGCACCCTGATCCTCAACAACCTCGAGTTTGATCACGCGGATATCTTTCCGGATCTGGCGGCGATCCAGCGGCAGTTCCATCATCTGCTGCGCATGGTGCCCGGCCATGGCCGGATCCTGATGCCCACCCATACCTCGGCGCTGGAAGTCGTCAAGGACATGGGCTGCTGGAGCGAGCTGGAATACGTGGGCGACGACGGTCTCTGGCGTGCCGAGCTGCTGGCCGCCGACGGCAGCCGCTTTGCGGTCTGGCTCGACGGCGAGCGGGCAGGGGAGGTGAACTGGTCCTGCATGGGGCTGCACAACGTCAACAATGGCCTGATGGCGCTGGCCGCCGCCCGTCATGCCGGGGTGCCGGTGGCCGACGGCATCGCCGCCCTGTGCGGCTTTGTGCCCCCCAAACGGCGCATGGAGCAAAAGGGCGAGGTGGCCGGTATTCGGGTGTGGGACGACTTTGCCCATCATCCCACCGCCATCGCTACCACCCTGGCCGGGCTCAAGGCCCGCAGCGAGGGGCGCCGTGTGCTGGCGGTGCTGGAACCCCGCTCCAACACCATGAAAATGGGCGTGCATCAGCAGGAGCTGGCCGAGTCTCTGCAACAGGCAAACGCCACCTACCTGTTTCAGCCACCGGAGCTTACGTGGGATCTGCAGGCGGTGGCCGATGCCTGTCCGCAAGGCCGGGTGTTTGACGACCTGAACGGGCTGATTGCCGCCCTGGTGAGCGAGGCGAAGGCCGGTGACGAAATTCTGGTAATGAGCAACGGCGGCTTCGGCGGCATTCACGGCAAGCTGCTGGCGGCGCTGGAGGCGGCTCATGGCTGAATACGCCCGTCATCAGCAGCTCACCCTGGCCCTGAGTGGTGCCTCGGGCGCGCCCTATGCCCTGGCGTTGCTGCAGTGCCTGGTCAGGGCCGGCATGCAGGTGCACCTGCTGGTGTCCAGCGCCGCCCGGGTAGTGCTGGCCACCGAGCAGGGCGAGCAATGGCCGGGCAAGCCGGAGCTACTGGCCGCCTACCTGTGTGAGCGTTACGGCGCCGGGCCCGGCCAGATAAGGGTCTACGGCAAGGAAGAATGGTTCTCGCCGGTGGCGTCCGGCTCGGGCGCACCCCGGCGCATGGTGATCTGCCCCTGCTCCATGGGCACGGTGGCCTCCATTGCCAGTGGGGCCTCCGACAACCTGATTGAGCGGGCTGCCGACGTGGTGATCAAGGAAAAAGGCCAGTTGATCCTGGTGCCCCGCGAGTCGCCCTTGTCCGAGATCCATCTGGAAAACCTGCTCAAGCTGGCGCGCATGGGCGTGACCATCATGCCGGCGGCACCGGGCTTTTATCACCAGCCCAAATCGATCGACGATCTGGTGGACTTTATGGTGGCGCGGATCCTGGATCACCTGGGGCTGGATCAGGATCTGGTCAGCCGCTGGGGGTATGGCGCAAGCCAAGCTTGAAGCTGGAAACTTGAAGGTGGCCTGAAGTCGCCAGAAAGTCTGCAATGCGAAGCAACAGTGGGGTTGCGCTACGCCGACACGCTTCAAGCCCATCCATGGGACGCTCGAAAATGCCATGGCATTTTATGGTCGGCTACGGCAATCCCCACTGCTGCTTCGGGCAATCTCGGTGTTGTCTGCATGCGGTCAGTCAGCGGCAAGCGTGCTAAGGAGGACAAAGGGTGTCTGCTTCGCCGTGCCCTCTGCGCCAGGGCCGAAAATTGCTCCTGCATTTCCGGCATTTCCCCCATCCATGGCGGTCAGATGCGCAGCGGAGCCGACATGGGGCGAGCTTGCTCGCCGTGATGAAATGTATCAACCCGACCGAGCATCCAGTGAATGCTCGCAGCGGGTTGAGCCATTGAATGGCAAGCCTTTACGGCGTGCCTTCGAGCAGTGTGCTTTGGCCGACGGTAGTGCACTGCTCTGCAAACGATAATGTTTGTGACTGAGGGCAAGCTTCCAGCTCCCATGCAGATGGGACGGAATTCCGCTAAAATACCGCTTTAATCACAGCCGGGTGTCAGTCACCCGAACGGAGCAGTAACAATGAAACACCGAGTGGATGTGCTGATCGGCACCGATGAGGTCAATGCCAGAACCAGGGCCCTGGGTGAGCAGATTAACAGCCACTATCAGGGCGTGGACGAAGTGGTGATGGTGGGCCTGCTGCGGGGCTCCTGTGTCTTTATGGCCGATCTGTGCCGCCAGCTCACCGTGCCGGTACGGCTCGACTTCATGACCGCCTCCAGCTATGGCAACAGCATGGACAGCAACCGGGACGTACGCATCCTCAAGGATCTGGACGACGAAATCCACGGCAAGCACGTGCTGATTGTGGAAGACATCATCGACACCGGCTACACCCTGAGCAAGGTGAAGGAAATACTGTCCCTGCGTAACCCGGCCTCACTCACCATCTGCACCCTGCTCGACAAGCCCGAGCGGCGCGAGGTACAGGTGCCGGTAGACTGGGTCGGCTTTACCATTCCCGATGAATTCGTGGTAGGTTATGGCATCGATTATGCCCAGTTGTACCGCAATCTGCCCTACATCGGCAAAGTGGTGCCGCTGGAATAACGCACTCTCTTTGTTTCGAACCAATTCAATTTCTTCATATGCCTGGTCCCTGCCCAGGCATATGTTTTTCATTTGGAGCAAACATGACCAAAGCACTGGAGATCCAGGGCCTGCGTAAAACCTACGCCGGTGGCGTGGAAGCGCTCAAGGGGATTGATCTCGGGGTGGAAGCGGGAGACTTCTACGCCCTGCTCGGCCCCAACGGCGCCGGCAAGTCCACCACCATCGGCATTATTTCCTCCCTGGTCAACAAGAGCGGCGGCACCGTTAAAGTGTTTGGCCACGATATCGATACCGAGCTGGAGCAGGCCAAGGCCTGCATCGGGCTGGTGCCCCAGGAGTTCAACTTCAACCAGTTTGAAAAAGTCCGCCAGATTGTGGTCAACCAGGCCGGCCTTTATGGTGTGGAGCGCAAGGAAGCTCTGAGCCGCGCCGAGCGTTACCTCAAGCAGCTGGACCTGTGGGACAAGCGTGATCTGCCGGCGCGTACCCTGTCCGGCGGCATGAAGCGCCGGCTGATGATCGCCCGGGCCCTGATGCACCAGCCCAAGCTGCTGATTCTGGATGAGCCCACCGCCGGGGTGGATATCGAAATCCGCCGGGCCATGTGGGATTTCCTCAAGGAAATCAATGCCGAGGGCATCACTATCATCCTTACCACCCATTACCTGGAAGAGGCCGAGATGCTGTGCCGGCACATCGGCATCATCGACAAGGGCCGGCTGGTGGAAAACACCACCATGAAGGGCTTGCTGGGCAAGCTCAACGTGGAAACCTTTATTCTCGATCTGGCCGCCGACTGCCGGGAGCCGTTTCTGTCGGGTTTTAACTGGCAGATGGTGGACGACCACACTCTGGAAGTGGAAGTGAAAAAGGAGCAGGGGCTCAACGGCGTGTTTGACCAGCTCAACGAGCAGGGCATTCGCGTGCTGAGCATGCGCAACAAGGCCAACCGGCTGGAAGAATTGTTCGTGACACTGGTCGAGCAGGGGAGAAAAGCATGAGCACCAGACAGTATTACATCGCCTTCAACAGCATACTGCACCGGGAAATCGTGCGTTTTACCCGCATCTGGGTACAGACCCTGGTGCCGCCGGCCATTACCATGACCCTGTATTTCGTGATTTTTGGCAACCTGATCGGCAGCCGCATTGGCGAGATGGGCGGTTATTCCTACATGGCCTTCATCGTTCCGGGGCTTATCATGATGTCGGTGATCACCAACTCCTATTCCAACGTGGCCTCGTCGTTTTTCAGCAGCAAGTTTCAGCGCAACGTGGAGGAGCTGCTGGTGGCCCCCGTGCCCACCTACGTGATTATCGCCGGCTATGTGGGCGGTGGCGTGGTACGGGGCCTGCTGGTGGGGCTGATTGTCAGCCTGGTGTCGCTGTTCTTTGTGGACTTGCAGGTCAGCCACCTGTTCAGCGTGATTTTCACCGTGTTCCTCACCGCCGTGCTGTTTTCCCTGGCGGGGCTGCTCAACGCCATCTTTGCCCGCACCTTTGACGACATCAGCATTATTCCCACCTTTGTGCTGACCCCGCTCACCTACCTGGGCGGCGTGTTTTACTCCATCGAGCTGCTGCCCGGCTTCTGGCAGGGCGTGTCCCACGCCAACCCGGTACTCTATATGGTGAACGCCTTCCGCTACGGCTTTCTGGGCATTACCGACGTGCCCCTGACCGTGGCCTACGGCATTATTATCGGCTTTATTGCCGCCTTTTACGCTGCCGCCTGGTACCTGATCCACACCGGCCGCGGCCTGCGGCACTGAGCCGCTCGCGTCTGTAATGCCGTTGCATTCGGACAAAGGGCACTGCTTCGCCGACACGCCGTGACCCCCTCCCTGGGGGCTCCGCTGCGCCCTCCCTGGCGCAGAGGGTGCGGCGAAGCAGACACCCTTTGTCCTTCTTGGACACTCGGAGCTGATTGGCAGCATGCAGGCAACGCCGATGTTGCCCGAAGCAGCAGTGGGGATTGCCGTAGCCGACCATAAAATGCCACGGATGATGAGATGGACACCTCTTGGGTAAGCAGCGTCGTAATGCGCCATATTTGGGTTGAAGCTCAAATAACCACAAAAGGTGTCCACTATGAACATTACGCTCATTGGTCTCGATTTGGCAAAGAATGTGATTCAGATTTGTGGTGTTAATCAAGCTGGCAAAGCGGTATTCAATCGCAGCGTGACCCGTCACAAGGTACTGGAGCTGCTTAGTCAGTACCCTCAGGTACCCATTGCAATGGAAGCCTGCAGTGGCTCCAATTACTGGGGCAGAGCCCTGCAGCAGCGGGGTCACCCAGTGATGTTGCTGCCACCTCAGCACGTGAAACCCTTCGTTAAGGGCAACAAGAACGACCGTAATGATGCCTTTGCTATCTGTGAGGCGGCACGCCGCCCCAATATGACGTTTGTCCAGCCGCGTACGCTGGAGCAGACCGACATCAGCCTGGTACACCGGCTGCGAGAGCGCCGCATCGGCGAGCGAACCCGGTTGATTAATCAGTTACGGGGCTTGCTCAATGAGTACGGCATCGTTCTGGCTGGCGGTAAAGAGACGTTAACGCAGGCCATGCCCTTGCTGCTGGAGGATGCCAGTAACGAACTGACGCCACGGGCTCGGGTCTATTGTCGTGACATCTTGGAAGAATGGCAGCAACTGGATGAGGCTATTCGGTGCCTGGATAAAGACATCGAACAGCAATGTCGCGATAACGAGGCCTGCGCCCGACTCACTGACATTCGAGGTGTGGGCCCGGTGACCGCGACCGCCATGGTCGCCTTTGTCGGCAACGGCAGTCAGTACCGCAATGCCCGGCACTTCTCCGCCAACCTGGGGCTGGTACCGAAAGAGCATTCCAGTGGTGGCAAGCAAAAGCTGGGCAGCATCACCAAGCGCGGCAATGGGTACTTGCGCAAGCTGTTGATACAAGGTGCCTGGTCGATTATCCGGCACCAGAACAAGGCGACAGACCGGTTATCGCAGTGGGTCAAACAACTGGTCGAGCGCCGAGGAAAGCAACGTGCGGCGGTCGCCACGGCCAACAAGCTGGCACGGATTATCTGGGTCATGCTGTTCCGGCAGGAGCGCTATCGGGCAGCCTGAGCTGACCTAAAGAAACCGAATTAACCCTCGTTTGGCAGGAAGGAAAACAAGAGGTTATCACCCCGACGAAACGCGATGTGGAAAACGTGAATGAGGCAACAGGTTAAACCGGCCCTTGCAAACGCCGAGAAAATGTCAGGAGTCTGAACTCCGTAGGGACGATAGGCAGCAAGGGCGCGGTTCTCATTAGGGCCAGAGTGAGCCAATGACTCCCTCATCAAGACAGGCCGAATATACGGGTGCAGTTAATCCTGGTCGCCAAAACACGGAAACCCCACTGGCGAAAAGCGAGGTGTCCATATATGGCATTTTCGAGCGTACATGGGGCGAGCTTGCTCGCCGTGACGAAGTAAAAAGCCTGAACGAACATTAAATATGTTCGCAGCAGGCTTTTTAATGAGTGGCCTTCAATGAAGCGTGTCGGCGGAGCGCAACCGCATTGATGCTTTGTTGCACGACTTTTCCGGCTCGTTTAAGCAAAAAGGCAGCCATTCGGCTGCCTTTTGTTGTTTACTGCGGTGAAAACCGGTGATCAGGCCAGTTGCAGCGGAATGTTCTTGCTGGTGCGCACGATATTGTTGCCGGCGTCCAGGTAGACCAGATTCGGATCGTAGGATTCGATCTGCTGCTCGGTCATGGGGGCGTAGGCGCAGATGATGATACGGTCCCCCACGGCGGCCTTGCGGGCGGCGGCGCCGTTCAGGGAAATCATCTTCGAGCCCCGCTCGCCGGCAATGGCGTAGGTGTGAAAACGCTCGCCGTTCTCGATGTTGTAAATGTCGATCTGCTCATATTCACGAATATTCACGGCATCCAGCAGATCCTGATCGATGGCGCAGGAGCCTTCGTAATTCAGCTCGGCGTGAGTGACCCGGGCCTGGTGCAGTTTGCCCCTGAGCATGATGCGTTGCATGTCCATGTTTAGCTTGTCTCCGTAGTTACCGCCCTGGAGGCGCAAGGAGCAGTGCTGGCCGGCGTTCAGCCGAGCCGCACTACCTGGTTGTCTATCAGTCTGGCCTTGCCCAGAAAGGCGGCCATCAAAATTACCACGGCCCGGCTGTGTTCGGTCAGCCCGGTCAGGGTGTCGGCATCCACCATGTCGATGCCATCAGTACGAAAACCGGCGTTATCGAGCCGGGCGCGGCCCTCGGCGGCCAGTTGCTCGAGGTCGCGCTCGCCGGCGGCTAGCCGTTCTGCCAGCCAGTTCATGGTGGCGGCCAGTTCTGGGGCCAGAGCCCGCTCGGCGTCGGTCAGGTAACCGTTGCGGGAGCTCAGCGCCAGGCCATCCTCGGCGCGTACCGTGGGCACACCGATGATCTCCACCGGCAGGTTCAGATCGGCGGTCATTTTACGGATCAGCGCCAGCTGCTGGTAGTCCTTTTCCCCAAAGCAGGCCAGGTCGGGCTGTACCAGGTTGAACAGTTTGCACACCACAGTGCTGACACCGTCGAAATGCCCCGGACGCAGGGCGCCTTCCAGCACCTCGGACACCCCGGGCACGCTGACCCGGGTCTGTTGCTGCTGGCCATTGGGGTACATCAGCTCCGGCGTGGGGGTAAACACCAGCTCCGCCAGCTCGCCCAGGCGCTCGCAGTCCTGGGCCAGGGTGCGGGGATAGGCGTCCAGATCCGCCGCCCGATCAAACTGCAGGGGGTTGACGAAAATGCTCACCACTACTTTGTCGGCCCGTTCCCGAGCCCGGCGCACCAGCTCCAGGTGGCCGTCGTGCAGGTTGCCCATGGTGGGCACAAAGCCAATGCGCAGGCCGGCGCGGCGCCATTCGGTGATGGTGGCTCTCAGCTGCTCAATGGTACTGACCAGTTGCATGGCAATTCCTCAGTTGAAACTGTGCTCGGGGCCGGGAAAGCGGCCCTCGGCCACCTCGGCCACATAGGTCTCGATGGCGGCCTTCACATTGCCGCTGCCGGCCAGAAAGTTCTTGGTGAATTTGGGCACATAGCCGCTGGTCAGCCCCAGGGCGTCCTGCATCACCAGTACCTGGCCGTCGGTGCCGGCGCCGGCACCGATGCCAATCACCGGAATGGACAGCAGGCGGCTGATGTCGGTGGCCAGGGCGGTGGGCACACATTCCAGTACCAGCAGCTGAATGCCGGCGGCTTCCAGCGCTTTGGCGTGATGCTTAATCTGCTCGGCCTGATCCGCTTCGCGGCCCTGCAGCTTGAAGCCGCCGAACACATGCACCGATTGGGGCGTCAGCCCCAGGTGGCCGCACACCGGCACGCCCTGGCGGGTCAGTTGCTGCACGGTGTCGGCGAGCCAGTCGCCCCCTTCCAGTTTCACCATGTGGGCACCGGCGCGCATCAGGGCGGCGGCATTGGCGCAGGCCTGCTCCGGCGTGCTGTAGCTCATGAACGGCATATCGGCGACGATGAATGCCTTTTCGCAGCCGTTGGCCACACAACGGGTATGATAGGCCATGTCGTCCACGGTCACGCCCAGGGTGCTGCTTTCACCCTGCAGCACCATGCCGAGGGAGTCGCCAATCAGAATGGCGTGCACCCCGGCCTGTTCAAACAGGGTGGCAAAGGTGGCGTCGTAAGCGGTGATCATGGCGATCTTTTCCCCGGCCTGCTTCATGGCCTGCAGCCGGGCGGTGGTGATTTTGCTCATCTTGGGTTCCTGTTACTGCTCGGGCAGCGGGAGCATGCCGTTAAGCGGGCACTGTTGCAGCAGGGAGGAGAGGGAGGTACCGCAGGGAAGAACCAGGCCCGGGGCCAGATCCGCCAGTGGGTAGAGTACGAATTCCCTTTGCTTCATGCCGTAGTGGGGCACGGTCAGACGCTCGTCGTCGATGCGCTGCTCGCCATAGAGCAGCAGGTCGAGATCGAGCGCCCGGGGGCCCCAGCGTTCGTCCTTGCGCACCCGGCCTTCCCGTTGTTCGATGGCCTGGAGGGCATCGAGCAGGGCGTGGGGCGCCAGCTCGGTGTCAAACACCGAGACGCTGTTGAGATAGTCCGGCTGATCTGCGGGGCCCATGGGCCTGCTGCGGTACAGCCGGGCATGGCGCAGGCTGCCGGGGGTGGCCAGGGCCTGCAAGGCCTGCCGAGCGGCCCGAATGCGCGCCAGGGGCTCATTCAGGTTGGCGCCCAGGGCCACAAAAACGGTGGTCACGACTCCTTTCTCCGGCGCGGTCGGCGACGGGGGCGCTTGCGTGGTTTGCGCTCGCCACGCTCGTCGTTATCCTGGCGGGCGTTGCGGCTTGGCTGCTGGCGTTCTGCCGAATCGCGGTCCACCGGGTGGCGCTCCACCGGGTTGGCCTGCTGGAACTCGGTCCACCATTCGGCCAGCTCCTTCAGGCGCGGATCCAGCTCGGCCCGCAGCAGCAGAAAGTCGTAGCCGGCGCGGAATTTGGGATGCTCCAGCAGGCGGAACGGGCGCTTGCCGGCGCGCTTGGTCAGCCGGTCCTGCAATTGCCAGATGTCCCGCACCACAGTGCTGAAGCGGCGCGGTATGGCCACGCTTTTCACCTGGCGGCCAATCACGTCGTCGGCGGCCAGCATAAAGGCATCGTGATAACCAAGGCCCCCTTCGTTGACGAACTCCTGGGTACGGGTTTCCACCGGTCCCCACAGCAGGGCGGCATAGAGGAAGGCGGGGGTCACCCGCAGATCCTGGGCGATACGCTCGTCGGTGTTGGCCAGGGCCAGCTCGATAAAGCGACCGTAGCGGTTGTTGCCCCGGCCCATGACTTCGGCGGCTTCCGGAAACAGCGGTGCAAACAGGCCGTAGTGCTGCAACTGGCGGTAGGTTTCGACGCCCTGGCCGGCCAGCAGCAGCTTGAGGGTTTCCTCAAACAGCCGGGCGGCGGGAATGTCCGTCAGCAGCGGCGCCAGTTCCCGAATGGGGGCCTCTGTGCGCGGGCTGATGGACAGCCCCAGCTTGGCGGAAAAACGCACCGCCCGCAGCATGCGCACCGGATCCTCCCGGTAGCGGGTCTCCGGGTCGCCAATCAGCTCCAGGCGACGGGCTTCCAGATCCTTCAACCCGCCGGCAAAACCGTGCACGGTGAAGTCGGCAATGTTGTAGTAGAGGGCGTTGACGGTGAAATCGCGACGCTCGGCGTCTTCCTCTATGGTGCCGTAAACGTTGTCACGCAGCAGCATGCCTTCCTTGGAGCGGGAAGACAGCTGCTTGCTGGTGTTGACGCTGTGGTGATGGCCGCGAAAGGTGGCGACTTCGATCACGTCCCGGCCGAACAGCACATGGGCCAGGCGAAAGCGGCGACCCACCAGCCGGCAGTTGCTGAACAGCCCCTTGACCTGCTCGGGCGTGGCGCTGGTGGCCACGTCAAAGTCCTTGGGCTGACGCCCCAGCAGCAGGTCGCGCACGCCACCGCCCACCAGGTAGGCATCAAAGCCCGCCTTGTTCAGGCGATAGAGCACCTTGAGGGCGTTTTCACTGATTTGTCGGCGCGAAATACCGTGCTGGTCGCGCGTCAGTATCACGGGTTGCAAAGGCAACGCCTCCTGTTGTCGGGTCAGCAGCTTTTTACAAAAGCCGGCAATCTGGGAAAAAATGGGACACCTCGCGGGGCTCGGGGTTGAAAAATCGGCGCACTATGATAGCGCAGGGCGCTGGAAATGCGAACTGTCGGCGTCATCCAGCGCGATTTGCGGCCCTTTCGGTACCCGCTGCAACTGCCAGTGGGGCACGGCCCAGGCCAGCAGCTCCGCCGCCCCGGCGTTAAACAGTTCCGCCGGCGGTTGCTGGCCAAGAAAGGCCAGGGCCTGCCACAGGGCGGGGCCCGGTGCCCGCCTGTCGAGCGGCGGCGCGTGGTTCTGCTTTGACAGCTTGTGACCCTGGTGCACCGCCAGCGGCAGGTGCAGCCAGCCCGGTTCGGGGGCGCCCAGCAGCCGGTAAAGGGCAATCTGGCGCACCGTGGGCTCCAGCAGATCGGCCCCGCGTACCACCTCGGTAATGCCTGCATCCATGTCGTCGATCACCACCGCCAGGTTGTAGGCATAAAGGCCGTCGCGCCGGCGCAGAATAAAGTCTTCCTGTGCCAGCGCGGCCGCCACTCGTACCTCGCCCTGCAGCCGGTCGTGAAAACCATACACCGGCGCCGTCATTTTCAGCCGCACGGCGGCGCCCTGCGCCGGCAGGCCCAGCCCGCGGCAGTGGCCGTTGTAAAGCCCCCCGGCGGCGGCAATTTGTTTGCGGGTGCAGTGGCAGTGGTAGGTCAGACCACGGCTGGCCCAGTCGTCCAGCAACTCCTGATACCGGTGATGGCGCCGGCTCTGATAGACCAGTTCGCCATCCCAGTGCAGGCCAAAGGCCTCCAGGGTGCGCAGAATATCGTCGGCGGCGCCGGGCACTTCCCGGGGCGGATCCAGATCTTCAATGCGCACCCGCCATTGTCCCGCCTGGCGGCGAGCCTGCAGGTAACTGCCGAGAGCGGCAATCAGGGAGCCAAAGTGAAGGGGACCGCTGGGAGAGGGGGCGAAGCGCCCTGTGTAGCGGTCGGGCGCTGTGGTATTCATGGCGTGAAGGGCCGGTCAGTAACCGGCCATCTGCTTTTCCTTGATCTCAGCCAGGGTCTTGCAGTCGATGCACAGATCGGCGGTGGGGCGGGCTTCCAGCCGGCGAATGCCGATTTCCACGCCGCAGTGCTCGCAAAAGCCGAAGTCATCGTCTTCGATTTTCTGCAGGGTCTTTTCGATCTTCTTGATCAGTTTGCGTTCCCGGTCACGGGCGCGCAGCTCAAGGGCGAACTCTTCTTCCTGGGCGGCCCGGTCAACCGGGTCGGGGAAGTTGGCCGCTTCGTCCTTCATGTGGCCCACGGTACGATCCACTTCTTCGCGCAATTGATTGCGCCAGGCGCCCAGAATTTTGCGGAAGTGCGTTTTCTGCTCTTCGTTCATGTATTCTTCGTCGGGCTTGGCCTGGTAGGGCTCCACACCGGCAATAGCCAGAATACCGAGAGATTTTTTGGTTTCGACTGCTGGCATTCCGTATCTCCTAAAAAGCAAATATTGCGCCAACCAAATTTGAGAAGCGGCTATCTATAGCAGAAAGCATATTGGCAAAGCAATTTTACCGTGCGGTTTCTGCGAAAGTGGTCCCTGCACCACTTCGAAGGGTCAACAGGAGCCACCGACAAACCCAAGAGGCGGTCTCTCTTTGTGGTGAGCTCACCAGATGGGGGCGAGCCTTGCGCTTTTCAAGGCTGGAGCCCCGAACCTTGCTACGGTTACCATTTCATGTCATTCCCACAACTATAGGTATTATTTTGCGTTTTTCCTCTCCCCTGGGCCACGGCCGGCTGATTCAGCGCTATAAACGCTTTCTGGCCGATATTATTGTCGATGAGCGGGAACTGACCCTGCATTGCCCCAATACCGGCCGCATGACCGGGTGTGCCGGGCCGGGCTGGGCGGTGTATTACTCCACCTCCGACAACCCGAAACGCAAGTATGCCCATACCTGGGAGTTGTGCCGGGATGACGCCGGCCACCTTATTTGCGTGAACACCAGCCGGGCCAACCAGCTGGTGGCGGAGGCGCTGAGTGAGCAGCGCATTCCGGCCCTGGCGGGCTATAACAGGGTGCGTAGCGAGGTGCGCTACGGCGCCGAGCGCAGCCGCATCGACTTTCTGCTAAGTGGCCCCGACTTGCCCGACTGTTATGTGGAGGTGAAGAGCGTAACCCTGCATGAAGGAGAAGGGCGGGGCTTCTTTCCCGATACCCAGAGCCTGCGGGCACAGAAGCATGTGCGCGAGCTGATGGAGTGTGCTCAGGCCGGTCACAGGGCGGTGATGCTGTTTTGCGTGCTGCACACCGGCATTGCGCGAGTCAGCCCGGCCGAACACCTGGACCCCAAATATGCCGCGCTGGTGCGCGAGGCCGTGGCCGCCGGCGTGGAATGTCTGGCCTGGAAAGCGGATATTTCTCTCGAGGGCATGACCCTGTCCCAGCCGGTGCCGGTGGCGGTTTAAACACCAAGGTGCCGTGAAAGCCGCCTTCGGGAGCGGGGGCAGCGCTGCGATAACCGGGTTGCCTCCTTCGACACGCTTCAAGCCCTTCCTTGGGACGCTCGGCACATGCCATCCATGGCATGTGACGGTCGAATACGGCAATCCCGGTTATCACCGCGAATCACCTCTGTGCTGTTTGTGGTTACCCAGTCCCTAATCCCTCTTCAAGAGCCAGCGCTTAAGGCATTCATACACCGGCCCCTGGTCGGTGAGGGTGGAGCGGTACAGACACAACGCCTGGGGCCGGTAAGGGACCGGGGTGATGACGGGCAGATCATGGGTTTTGCAGTGGCGAAACAGGGTGATGTGAGGACGGTAGGCCTTGTGAGGCTTGCCAATGCCCAGGGCCCGGCATTTCAGCTCCACCGTCTCGGCCAGGGTCATTAACGCCGGCGGCGGCTGGCTCGGCCCCAGCCACACCACGCCGGCCCGGGGAAAGCAGCCCAGCCGGTCCAACTCCAGTTCAATACCGGGCAGGGGCAGGCGGTCCAGTTGTGTGAGCAGTGAGGACTGCTGCTCCGGGCTGCACTGGCCGAGAAAGTGCAGGGTCAGGTGCAGCTGGTGCGGTGGAATGCGCCGGCCGGGCAGGGCCAGCCGGTGTTGCAGTGCTTCAAGTGCCGGGGCCAGCTGCTCGGCGGGAAAGGCCAGGAACAGCCGGTTGTCATCATTTGCCATGATTGCTTCTCGCCTGGTTGTCCGTTGCTTTCGTGGCCATCATGAACCGGCGCTCAGCACACCGGCGTGTTCAGTATTGGTGGTGGCGTCGCTCCCCACCAGCTCCCTGTGGCCGTGGTATTGCAGCGCCTGCTCGGGGGAAAGCGGCCGGGCAAACAAAAAGCCCTGGCCGTAATCACAGCCGATGGCCTTGAGCCGTTGCATTTGCGGCCCGGTTTCAATGCCTTCGGCCACCACCTTGAGCTCCAGTTTGTGCACCATGGCGGTAATGGCTTCCACCATCTGCTGATCAACGGGGCAGGTTTCCAGCTCCTGAATAAAGGAACGGTCGATCTTCAGGGCATGGACCGGCAACTGGCGCAGTTGTGACAGCGAGGAGTAGCCGGTGCCGAAGTCATCGATGGAAATGCGAATCCCCAGGCGCTTCAGGCGCTCAATCAGGGCCATGGCCAGATCGACGTTTTCCATCAGCAGGGACTCGGTAATTTCCAGCTCCAGCCAGCCGGGCGGCACCTGCCAATGCTGCAGCAGGGCCGCCACCCTGTCCGCAAAGTCGGCCTCTCGCAACTGGCAAACACTGAGGTTGACCGCCACCGGCCGAACGGTGCGGCCGGCCTGCTGTTGCTGGCGCACAAAGCCACAGGCCGCTTCTATTACCCAGTAGCCAATGGGCACAATCAGGCCGGTCAGCTCGGCCACCTCCATAAAGCTGTCCGGCGCCAGCGTGCCCCGCACCGGGTGATGCCAGCGCAGCAAGGCCTCGAACTTTACTAGCCGGCCATTGGCCAGGGAGACGATGGGCTGGAACACCAGAGCAAATTCCTGCCGGCGAACGGCCTGACGCAATTCTTCCTCGAGCTGTATCGAATACAGCGCCTGCTCCTGCATGTCGGTGTTGTAAAAGGAAAGTTGGTTTTTACCCGCCCGTTTCGAGACATACATGGCCAGATCGGCGTTACGCAGCAAGTCGCCACTGCTGGTGCCGTCCTTCGGGGCCAGGGTAATGCCAATACTGGTGCCCACCACCGCCTCGTGCTGGGCCAGCGGCACCGGTTTGCTGAGGTTGCGAATGATTTTTTCCGCCACCCGGCGCGCGTTGCCGGCGCTTTTGATGTGTACCAGCACGACCGCAAATTCATCCCCTCCCAACCGCCCGACGATGTCGGTTTTCCGGACCGTGGCGGTGAGTCGCCGGGCTACTTCCATCAGCAACCGGTCGCCGTCGGTATGCCCGGTGGCATCATTGATGCGCTTGAAGTCATCCAGATCCAGGTACATCAGCGCCAGGGGCTCATCTTCCCGCTGGCTGTTCAGAATCGCCTGATCCAGCTGTTCGGTGAAAAAGCGCCGGTTGGCCAGGCCCGTGAGCTCATCATAAAAGGCCAGCTGCTCCAGCTGGGCGGTTTGTTGTGCCACCAGCTCCCGCAACCGCGCCGGCTCCCGCAGAATACGGTATATCAGCAGCGCGAACACGGTCGCGGTGATCAGGCTGAGGAGAATGCCCACCCCAATCTGCCAGGCGAAGCTGGCGGGCCGGCTCATGGCGAGGGTCCACTCGCCATTGGGCACACCGATGCGCTTGGTCACTCGCTGCTTATCCAGCGGCCGGGCGGAGTGGGCAAAGACGTCCACCTTGCCGGTGTCGGGATGCAGGCGGGACAGTTCAAAGGCGTAGCCTTTTTGCTGCAGTTGATCCAGCTCGGTAAAGGCCAGCAGGTCATCCAGATAAATCAAGGCCGTGGCAAAGCCCCAGAAACTCGACTCGCCGTTTTGTTCCAGAAACACCGGGTTTCTGCCCACCATGCCCATTCGGCCCTGTACCAGCATAAAGGGGCCGGCCAGGGTCAGGGTCTTGCTCCTGATGGCCTCCCAGGCTTCCTTTTTACGTTTGTCACTCACCAGCAGATTATGGCCAAGGCCCTTTTCATTGCCTGCCAGCGGGTAGGTATACCGGGTGATGCCCTCGGGCGCGAGCTGAAGGCTGGATACGCCGCCCAGGGTCTGCATCACCTCTTCGGCGAACTTGTCGAAATCCCTGAACTGGCCGTGGCTGCGGCGTACTTCCTGGGCAAGGATATAGGTCGATGACAGCGAGCGGTTCAGGCGCCGCTCGATGGCGGCGGCCTGCACACCCACCACTTCTTCCATCAGCAGCCGCTGTTCCTTGCGGTCTGCGAGAATATTCAGGTGGGTGTAATACGCCCCGGCGGCGAATACGCACACAAATACCATCAGGGTATAAAGGCGGCAGGGCCTGAATTTAAGCATTGATGTCTCTTACCTGGCTTGAGAAGCGTTTGAGTTTGGTGGTTTCACGGCACCAGGCACGACCACACAACAATGCCTAAATCAGCGTAATAAACCGTCTTGGATTACCTGCAAACCACTATACAGCGGTTCTGCTGGAGTGGGGAACCACCGGCGCGGGACGAACCACGGCCGCATAGTCCTTTTCGCGGACTTTTGGCACAATACAGCGGTTTTTCAAGTCAGCCGAGTACGCGCGTGAACCAGCTACCCATCACAGAGGCATTGCCTCAATTGCAGCAAGCCCTGGCGGCCAGCCAGATCATCGTTGAGGCGCCCCCCGGCGCCGGCAAGTCCACCTGGCTGCCGCTGTGGCTGTTGCAACAGGCCGCCATTCCCGGTCGCATCATCATGCTGGAGCCCCGCCGGCTGGCGGCCCGCGCCATTGCCCAGTACCTGGCCGCCCAGCTGGGTGAACAGCCCGGCCAGACCGTGGGCTACCGCATGCGCGGCGAAAGCCGCACCGGCAAGCAGACCCGGCTGGAGGTAGTCACCGAAGGGGTGCTGACCCGCATGCTGCAGGCGGATCCCGAGCTCGGCGGCGTGTCCTTGCTGATTTTCGACGAGTTTCACGAGCGCAGCCTGCAGGCGGACCTGGCCCTGGCTTTTGCCCTGGAATGCCAGGCGCTGCGCGATGATCTCAAGATCATGGTGATGTCGGCCACCCTCGACGGCCTGGCCCTCGATACTCTGCTGCCCGAGGCCGAGCTGGTGGTGAGCCGGGGCCGCAGTTTTCCGGTGGCGCTGGAATACCGGCCCCGCAACCAGCACAGCCCGCTGGAAGAAAGCCTGGGCCGGGCGGTACTTGACGCCCTGGGGCGCGAAGCGGGCAGCCTGCTGGCCTTTCTGCCCGGGGAGCGGGAAATTCGCCGGGCCGAGGAGTGGCTGCGCGAGCGGCTGCCTGAAGACGTTGAACTCAGGCCCCTCTATGGTCGTCTTTCCCTTGCGGAACAGCAGGCGGCCATTGCGCCGGCGACGGACGGGCGGCGCAAGGTGGTGCTGGCCACCAATGTGGCGGAAACCTCGCTCACCATTGAAGACATTCGCCTGGTGGTGGACTCGGGGCTGGAGCGCCAGGCCCGGTTTGATCCCGACGCCGGCCTGACCCAGCTGCACAGCCGGCTTATCGGTCAGGCTTCGGCCACCCAGCGTGCCGGCCGGGCCGGGCGTCTGCAACCGGGCACCTGCATTCGGCTGTGGAGCAAAGAGCAACAGGAGCGGCTGGCGCCGCGCCGGCCGGCGGAAATCGAGCAAAGCTCGCTGGCCGGTTTTGTGCTGGAATGTGCCGCCTGGGGGGCCGAGCCCGAGCAGTTGCCGCTGCTGACCCCACCGCCGGCGCCGCTGCTGGCGGCGGCCCGGGCCGAGCTGGAAGCCCTTGAACTGCTGACCGGCAACCAGCTCACCGCCCTGGGCCGCCGGGTCTGGCAGCTGGGCACCGAGCCCTGGCTGGGTCAGCTGTTGCTCACCGCCCTCGACTGGCAGCAGCGGGGCCACGACGGCGCCCTGGCCGATGCCGCCTGGTTGCTGGCGCTGCTGGAGGAGGGGCGTCCCGGTGATGGACCGCTGTCGGGCCAGTTGCTGGCGGCCAGAGGTCGTCTCAAGGCCGCCGCCCGGCGCTGGTTTGAACGGGCCGGACAGCCCATGGCCGAGCCGGTGGGCACCTATGTGGGACCGCTGCTGGCCAATGCCCGGCCTCAGTGGGTGGGGCAGTTACGCAAACTCAGACGTTATGGCCTGGCCGGCGGGCTCAGCGCCGATCTGCCCGATGGCAGCCCGCTGACCGGCAAGGAGTGGCTGGCGGTCGCGGCATTGAGCCGGGGCGAGCGGGGAGTGTTCATTCAGGCCGCCGAGCCGGTGGCACTGACCCAGTTGCAGCGTTTTGTACCGGAGCGGTTCAGCGAGCGCGAGCAGCTGGAATGGGACGACGCTGCCAACCGGGTGCGGGCCGAGCGCCACTGGTGCTTTGGCCGGCTGGTGCTGAGAAGCACGCCGCTGGACTCGGTCAGCCCCGAGCAGCGGGCGCAATGTCTGTTGCAGGAGCTGCAAAAACGGGGCTGGAGTGCCCTGCCCCTGGACGAAAGGGCCCGGCAAATCTGGCTGCGCCTGAAGCTGGCCGGACAAAAACTGGCCGACCGGGGATTTTCCCCTTGTGATGAAGACGCCTGGCTGGCCGAGGCGGAACACTGGCTGGGGCCGCACCTGCACGGGCTCGGCCGCTGGGACGAGCTGACCAAACTCGACTGGAGTGCCATTTTGCTGAGCCGGCTGGACTGGTCACAGCGGCAATTGCTGGATACCCTGCTACCCGGCCATCTTGAACTCGCCACCGGCACGCGGGCGGCGATTCGTTACCGGGCAGAGGAAGATCCGGTGTTGCCGGTGAAACTGCAGGAAATGTTCGGCCAGGCCGGCTCGCCGCTGCTGGCCGAGGGCCGGGTGCCGCTGGTGCTTGAGCTGCTGTCGCCGGCCCGCCGGCCGCTGCAGCTGACCCGGGATCTGGCCGCCTTCTGGGCAGGAGCCTACCAGGAGGTAAAAAAGGAAATGCGCGGACGCTATCCCAAACACCCGTGGCCCGATGATCCCGCCAATACGGCGCCAACCTGGCACACCAAAAAACACATGAAGCACTGATTATGGCAAAAAAGACAACCCGCAAGACCCGTAAAAAGCCGGTCAAAAAGCAGCGCCGGTTCGGCTGGGGGCTGATGCTCAAGCTGGCCCTGGTGGGCGCCGTGCTGGTAGGCACCTTCGGCATCTATCTCGACAGCCAGGTGCGCGCCCGCTTTGAAGGGCAGAAATGGGCGCTGCCGGCGCTGGTGTACAGCCGGCCGCTGGAACTGTTCCCGGGGCAGAAGCTGTCCCATGCGCAAATGCTGCGCGAGCTGCAACTGCTCAACTACCGCAAGGTGGCCAGCCCGTCACGGCCCGGTGAGTATGCGGTCAGCCGCAACCGCATCGACATCCACCGCCGGCCGTTCAACTTTGCCGATGGTGCCGAGCAGGCCCGCACCCTGCTGCTGAGCTTTGACGGCCAGCGCCTGAGCCGCATGCAGAACCCGGACAACGGCCGGGAGCTGGGCTATGCGCGCATGGACCCGGTGCTGCTCGACCGGCTCAGCGTGGAGGAGCGGGAAGACCGGCTGCTGGTGCGCCTGAACCAGGTGCCTGAGTTGCTGGTGCAGGCCCTGATCACCGTGGAAGACCGGGATTTCTACCAGCATGATGGCGTATCGCCGCTGGCGATACTGCGGGCGCTGGTGGTCAACATCAAGGCCGGGCGCACCGTGCAGGGCGGCAGTACCCTGACCCAGCAGCTGGCCAAGAACTTCTTCCTCAGCCAGGATCGCAGCCTGTGGCGCAAGGTGCAGGAAGCCTACATGGCCCTGATCATCGACTTTCGCTACGACAAGGACGAAATCCTCGAGGCCTACCTGAATGAGGTCTACCTGGGACAAAATGGCTCCAAGGGAGTCTTTGGTTTTGGCCTGGCCAGTTATTTCTATTTCGGCCTGCCCATCAACGAGCTGAATCCGGATCAGATGGCACTGCTGGTGGCCCTGGTGAAAGGGCCGTCGTTTTACGATCCCTGGCGCAACCCGGAGCGGGCCCGGGAGCGGCGCGATCTGGTGCTGCGGCTGCTGGCCAACGAAGGCCACATCGACCGGCAGACCTATGAAACGGCCAGTGGCCGGGATCTGGGCTTGATTGAGCGGGGCCGCATGGGTTATGGCCGTACCCCGGCCTTTATGGGCCTGCTGAAAGACGAGCTGAAAACCCGTTTTGGCCCCGAGTTTCTGAACCAGAACGGCCTGCGTATTTTTACCAGCCTGGATCCCATTGCCCAGCATGCCGCCGAACAGGCGGTGGCGGAGCAGATCAAGCAATTGCGTGAGCGCACCAAACGCCAGGATCTGGAGGCCGCCATGGTGGTCTCCAACTGGCGCAAGGGCGAGGTCAGTGCCGTGGTGGGTGGCGCCGATCCTTCCTTTGCCGGCTTTAACCGGGCGCTGTCGGCCCGTCGTCAGATAGGCTCGCTGATCAAGCCGCCGGTGTACGCCCTGGGGCTGGAAAACGGCTACAGCCTGGCCAGCCTGCTCAAGGACGAGCCGGTCACCCTGCGCAGCGAAGGCGGCCAGGTGTGGCGGCCCAAGAACTATGACCGCCAGTATCGCGGCAGCGTGTTGCTGGTGGATGCCCTGGCCAAGTCCCTCAACGTGCCCACGGTGAACCTGGGCATGGCGGTGGGGCTCGACAAGATAGTCGACGGCCTCAAGCGCATGGGCGTGGAGCAGCCGGTGCCGCCTTATCCGTCCCTGATGCTGGGCACCCTGGAGCTGACCCCCCTTGAGGTGAACCAGCTGTATCTGACCCTGGCCAATCAGGGCCTGTATCAGCCGCTGACCTCGATTCGCGCCATTCAGGACGAAGACGGCGAGCTGGTGTACCAGCACACGGCCAGGGCCAGGCAGGTGCTGGAGCCGGAAGCCGGCTACCTGGGGCTCTATGCCATGACCCGCACCGTGGCCGGCGGTACCGCGGCCCATCTGGCGGCGCGTTTTCCCAACCGGGTGATGGCGGGCAAGACCGGCACCACCAACGATCTGCGTGATGCCTGGTATGCCGGCCTCGACAACGAGGAGCTGGTGACCGCCTGGGTGGGTCGGGATGACAACGGCGTGACCGGGCTGACCGGCGCCAGTGGGGCCCTGCGGGTGTACAGCCGCTACCTGGATGGCCGTGGCGTCGACTCCCTGGAGCTGACGCCGCCGCCGGGCATTGATCAGGTGAACTTTGCCCTTCGCGACGGCCAGCCGGCGGATCCCCGCTGCGAGCCGACCCGTCTGCTGCCGGCCCGTACTCAGGGCCTGCCGCCCATGCGCGGTTGTCAGCCGTCCTTGCCCGAGCTGCCTTCCGGCGAGCAGGTCGGCGGCTGGCTGCGGGATATTTTCGACTTCGCCCGCTGAGCAGTGCTGGGGTGGGGCAGGGAGGCCTCACCCTGTGTCTCGCTTACCCCTTCCCATCTGCATTTCCTTCCTCACTGCAACAGGTGAAAGCGGTTGACTCCGTATATGCTCAATAGAACAGACGGAGGTGAGCGCCATGTTTGCTTTTCATCATGTGACCCTTAACGTGCGAAACCTGGATGCGGCCGAAGGGTTTTACAAGGGGCTCGGCTTTGAGCCCGATTATCGCTGGCAGGATGAGCAGGGTGAGCTCCAGATCTGTCATTTGCGCCTGGGGCAGGCGCGACTGGAATTGTATTGTTTTCGTCCGGCGGATGAGCCGGAGCTGTCGGCGCTGCCGCCCTGGGCCCATGGGCACCGACTGGGGCTCAGACATTTTGCCCTGCAGGTGAACGATCTGGACGACGCCCTGAGCAGTCTGCACGGGGCCGGGTTGCTGGCGGACAAGCCGTCACCGGTGCCGGGGCAGACCTGCGAACGTTATGTGTTCATCATGGATCCGGATGGCAACAGCGTGGAGCTGCTGGAGGCACCGCTGGTAGAGATACAGCGGCCGGAGTAGGGCGCAAGCACGAAGCACCAACAGGGTTACCTCCACCGACACGCTGCAAGTACATCCATGTGGCGCTCGGCACATGCCGTCCCTGGCATGTGACGGTCGGTTACGGCAATCCCTGCTGTTGCTTCTTAGGGTCGACTGTTAGTTAGCCTTTCAGCGCGGCAAAGGCCTTGTCGGCGGCGGCAAGGGTGTTGGCAATTTCCTGATCACCGTGGGCCAGAGACATAAAGCCCGCTTCAAAGGCGCTGGGCGCCAGGTAGACGCCGTGGTCCAGCATCAGGTGGAAGAAGCGCTTGAAGGCATCCAGATCGCAGCGGGTGACCTGCTCGTAGCTGCTGATGTTGTTCTCCTCGGTAAAGAAGAAACCAAACATGGCGCCGACCCGGTTGGTGGTAAAGGGAATGCCGTGTTTGTCGGCGGCGGCCTGCAGGCCGTCTACCAGCGCCTGGGTTTTTTGCTCCAGGGCCTCGTACACGCCGGGCTGGCTGATGGCGTTGAGGGTCGCCAGACCCGCGGCCATGGCCACCGGGTTGCCGGACAGGGTGCCGGCCTGATACACCGGGCCGGTGGGGGCCAGGTGCTCCATGACATCGCGGCGGCCGCCAAAGGCGCCCACTGGCATACCGCCGCCGATGATCTTGCCCAGGGTGGTGAGATCGGGCTTGATGCCAAAGCGCGCCTGGGCGCCGCCCAGAGAGGCGCGGAAACCACACATCACTTCGTCGAAAATCAGCAGGGCGCCGAACTCGTCGCAGATACTGCGCAGGCCTTCGAGGAAACCGGGCGCCGGCGGAATGCAGTTCATGTTGCCGGCCACCGGCTCCACGATAATACAGGCGATGTCGGCCGGGGCGGCTTCAAAGGCGGCGCGCACCGAGTCCAGATCGTTAAAGGTGCAGGTCAGGGTGTGCTTGGCAAAGTCGGCGGGCACGCCCGGCGAGTTGGGCTGGCCCAGGGTCAGGGCGCCGGAGCCGGCCTTCACCAGCAGACAGTCGGCGTGGCCGTGGTAGCAGCCTTCAAACTTTAGGATCTTGTCCCGGCCGGTAAAGCCCCGGGCCAGGCGAATGGCGCTCATGGTGGCCTCGGTGCCGGAGTTGACCATGCGCACCTGCTCCATGGACGGCACCAGCTGGGAGACCTTCTCGGCCATGGTGACCTCCACCCCGGTGGGGGCGCCAAAGCTCAGGCCGCGGGACACGGCTTCGATCACCGCTTCTTTCACCACGGGGGCGTTGTGGCCCAGGATCATCGGACCCCAGGAGCCGACGTAATCGATATAGCTGTTGCCGTCCACATCATACATGCGGGCGCCGTCGGCGCGCTCGATAAAGCGGGGCGTGCCGCCCACGCCGCTAAAGGCGCGAACCGGCGAGTTGACGCCGCCGGGAATAACGCGGCGGGCCTGGTTAAAGAGGTCATCAGACTTGGACATGCACATAATCCTTGGTGTTCATGGTCGCGAAAGGCCACGCTCAGGGCGGCCGGTGTAGCCCGACTATAACAAAATCCGCACAGGCCGAGAATCACGCCACTTCGCACAATACTTGAACTGTTTGGTCGGGTATTGGATAATTTTGCCGACACCGACATAAACGAGGTAGTGATGAGCGAAGCAGTCCCCCTGCCGATCCAGATGAGCGATGCGGCAGCCAACAAGGTCAAGTCCCTGATCGCCGAAGAGGAAAACCCCAATCTCAAGTTGCGGGTATACATCACCGGCGGCGGCTGCTCCGGTTTTCAGTACGGCTTTACCTTTGACGAAAACAGCAACGACGGCGACACCGTGATCGAAAAGAACGGCATCGTCATGGTGGTGGATGCCATGAGCCTGCAATACCTGGTGGGCGGTACCGTCGACTATGTGGAAGGCCTGGAAGGCTCCCGTTTTCTGGTCACCAACCCCAATGCCACCAGCACCTGCGGCTGTGGCTCTTCCTTCAGCATCTGAGGCCATTCATGTCCCTGTTTGACTGGTTTGGCGGCGCAAGCCAAGCCGCCGAGTCGGCCCCGGCGGTCACCAGCGCCGAACGGCTGGCGCTGTATCAGAAAGAGTGGTGCCCCTATTGCCAGCGGGTCAAGGCCGTGATCCGCGAGCTGGGTCTTGAGCTGACTGAATACGACACCAATGATCCCGAGCACCTACAGGCGCTGATGGCCGGTGGCGGCCAGCGCATGGTGCCCTGCCTGCGCATTGAGCAGGATAACGGCGACTATTTCTGGCTGTATGAGTCGGCGGATATTGCTGCTTACCTGCGCCTGCATTTTGGCAAGGCGTCATGAACGACTTTGTGCTGCATGAACGCCTGGCCGCCGACTGTGTGGTGCTGGGCGATCTGCCCTTAAGCCGAGTGCTGCTGGCCCGGGACGGCCGTTACCCCTGGCTGATTTTGGTGCCCCGCCACGCCGGGCTGCGGGAAATTCACCATTTATGCGAGGCCGACCAGCAGCAGCTGATGCGCGAGTCCTGCGCCCTGGGCCGGTTGATGGAAACCGTGCTGTCGCCCGACAAGCTCAACGTGGCGGCGCTCGGCAACCTGGTGCCCCAGCTGCACCTCCACCATATTGCCCGCTTTACCGGCGATGACGCCTGGCCCGGCCCAATCTGGGGGCGGTTTGAGGCTCAGCACTACGACAACGCCGAGGCCGAAGCCGACCGCTGGCGCGAGCGGCTGGCCAGCCTGTCGGACTTTGTGCCAGCCCAATAAAAACGGCCCGCGTTCTGCGGGCCGTTTTGTTTCCTGCCTCCGTGCAATGCGAAGTACCTGAGTGGCCTGTTCGCAGCATGCGGTTCGATTGGTATTTGATGGCGGTTACTTAATTCTTCGCCAGCATCACCTCGCCGATACGGGTCAGCTGGGCCAGCCGTTGCTTGGCCTTGGGCTTGAAGCGGGCCAGCTCGCCGGCGGGCAGCCTGGCGGCCTGGGGCAGTTTCACCGTTTTCGGATCCTGATGCACGCCATTGACCAGGAACTCGTAGTGCAGGTGCGGGCCGGTCACCCGACCGGTGGCCCCAAGCGTGCCGATTTGCTGCTCCTGCTTCACGCGCTGCCCTTTTTTCACCATGCGTTTGTCCAGGTGCAGGTACTTGGTGACATAGGTGCTGTCGTGGCGAATAAACACATAGTTGCCGTTAAAACGGTTATAGCCCGACTCGGTCACCACCCCGCTGCCGGCCGCGACGATGGGGGTTCCGACCCGGGCAGCGTAGTCGATGCCCCGGTGCGGACGCACCTGGCCGGTCACCGGGTGCAGCCGGCGCGGATTGAAGTTGGAGCTGATATGGCTGAAGTTCACCGGCGCGCGCAAAAAGCTCTTGCGCATGGCCCGGCCGTCCGGTGAGTAGTAGTTGCCGTCGTCGTGGCGCACCGCCTGGTACACTCGCCCCTGATTAACGAACTCGGCGGCCAGAATGTCGCCGGTGCCCACACGAAAGCCGTCCTTGTAGGTTTCCTCAAACAGCACGGTGAAATGATCTCCGGCCCGAATATCGAGGGCAAAGTCCAGATCCCAGGCAAACATGGCCGCCAGGTTCATGATCTGGGGAGCGCTGAGGCCGGCGGCGATCCCGGCATTCCAGAAGCTGGAGTGCACCCTGGCTTGGGCAAAGCGGGTACGGTTTTCCAGCTCGGCGCTGTGCACGCGGCTTTGCAGGCCGCTGCCGGTCTGGCGGATCTCCAGGGTGCGGGCCGCATCCAGGGAGTAGAGCAGGGCGGCAAAGTCCCCCTGGCGGTTGAAGCGGAAGGTGAGCTTGTCGCCGGGGTGCAGGGTATGCAGGGGATCGGCTTCCTTCAGCCGGCTGATGTCGTGCAGCAGGCCGGAAGGCAGCCCCTGACGGGCGAAAATGAGCGACAGGGCGTCACCGGGGCGCACCTGGACCACCCGCTCCTGGGCATCGGGGCGCGACTCGGTAAAGGGAATGTTTTCCACCTGCAGTGCCAGGGGCTGGCGCTTGCCAATCACGGTATTCTCGGCGCTGTCACGGCTGGCCAGGGCCGACTCGGTGGGGGCCAGCGCCAGCAGCAGAAGGCTGGCGCCCAGGGTGGAAATGGCAATGCGGTGGCCGCGGGGCAGTATTCTGAACAGTCTGATCATGGGCATGTTCGGGCTCTTCCCTGAAAACTGGCAAAAATTCTACAGTCTTTCCAATTTATTCGCCATTCCAGTAATATGGCATGTTTCTTAATGATATCGCCTGACCTTCCTTGTGTGCCCCGGCCTGAATCAAGGGAGACCCCACTCAGGCCTGCCGAACAGGAGTGAAGTCGTCATGTCCCAGCTGGAAGCGGCGCTTGCAGAAATCAAGCGCGGTGCCGAAGAAATACTGGTTGAAGAAGAGCTGATTGCCAAGCTGAAGGAAGGTCGCCCGCTGCGGGTGAAACTGGGCATGGATCCCACCGCCCCCGACATTCACCTGGGCCATACCGTCATTCTCAACAAGCTGCGCCAGTTCCAGGATCTGGGCCATGAAGTGCTGTTGCTGATCGGCGACTTTACCGCCCAGGTGGGGGATCCGTCCGGCAAGAACAGCACCCGTCCGCCGCTGACCCCCGAGCAGGTAGCCGACAATGCCAGAACCTACGCCGAGCAGGCATTCAAGGTGCTGGATCCGGCCAAAACCGAAATCGTGTACAACTCCAGCTGGCTGGGCGAACTGGGTGCCACCGGCATGATTCGGTTGGCATCCAAGCTGACCGTGGCGCGCATGCTGGAGCGGGACGACTTCAAAAAGCGCTACGCCGCCGGCCAGTCCATCGCCATTCACGAGTTCATGTACCCGCTGCTGCAGGGCTATGACTCGGTGGCGCTGAAGGCCGATATCGAGCTGGGTGGTACCGATCAGAAGTTCAATCTGCTGATGGGCCGCGAGCTGCAAAAGGACGCCGGCATGTCGCCCCAGGTGGTGCTGACCATGCCGTTGCTGGAAGGTCTGGACGGCATCAAGAAAATGTCCAAGTCCGCTGGCAACTACATCGGGGTGGACGAAGCCCCGAACGAGATGTTCGGCAAGATCATGTCACTGTCCGATGAGCTGATGTGGCGTTACTTCGAGCTGCTGTCCCGCCGCAGCCTGGACGAGCTGGCCGCCCTCAGGCAACAGGTGGCCGAGGGCGCCAACCCGCGGGATACCAAGATCCTGCTGGCCAAGGAAATCATCACCCGCTATCACAGCGAAGCGGCGGCGGAGCAGGCCCATCAGGACTTTGTGCAGCGTTTCCAGAAAAACGCCATTCCCGACGATCTGCCGGAGGTCACCCTGAACGCCGGGGTGGAAGGCATTGGCATCGCCAACCTGCTGAAGGACGCGGGTCTGGTGGCTTCCACCTCCGAAGCCCTGCGCATGATCAAGCAGGGTGCGGTCAAGGTGGACGGTGACAAGCTGGAAGACGGCAAGCTGCAGGTGCAGCCCGGCCAGGCGGTATACCAGGTGGGCAAGCGCAAGTTCGCCAAAGTCACCGTGGCCTGATCCTGACGCTTGAACCATGCAAAAGGGCAGCTCGAATGAGCTGCCCTTTTTTCATGTTGGACGTTTGACGTCTTACGTTTGACGTCTCACCCCTTACCCCTCACGTCCTCGCCTTCACCGCGTCAGCGAAAAGGCGGGCAGTGACAGGTGCCAGCGAATGGCGGCCACCCGCAGCACAAAGGTGCCCAGCATGCCGAGCCCGGTGGCCAGCAGGGTAGGCAGGCCCAACGCCAGGGAGCCGGTATAGAGAATGCCACCCAGGATGCAGGCGGTGGCGTAGATTTCCCGCTGCAGCACCATAGGCACTTCCCGGGCCAGCACGTCCCGAATCATACCGCCGGCCACCCCGGTGATCACGCCCATCACTACCGCCACCATGCCCGAGGTGCCGTGGTTCAGGGCCTTGTCGGCGCCGATCACGGTAAACACCGCCAGGCCAAAGGCATCGGCCAGGGGCAGCATGTACCAGGGCAAGCGGCGCGGCAGCCGCACAAGATAAAGTCCGATCAGGGCGGTGACCAGGATCACCCAGAGGTAAACGCTGTCGGCCACCCAGAACACCTGCTCGGCACCGATGATCAGATCCCGTATGGTACCGCCGCCAATGGCGGTGACCGCCGCCAGCACGATTACCCCAAAGCCATCCATGCGCAAACGGCCCGCCACCAGTATGCCCGAAAAGGCGAACACGGCGGTGCCGAACAAATCGCTCCAGTAAAACACCGAATCAACCAGCGGCAACACTTGTTTTTACCTCAAGAAAAAGGGCCGCCATTGTATAGAGGCGGCACACGGAACTCAATGCACCTGGAGTTTATGTTCCCGGGCCAGATCCAGTTGCCGGCACAGGGCGGCAATGCCGCCGGGAGTGCGGGGCGTAAAACGGTGCAGGGTGTCGACATCCACGGCAAACAGCTGATTGCGGCTCACCGCCGTCAGCGTGGGCCAGTCTTTCCAGCGCTGCATGGCCTGGGGACTTTCCGCCAGTATCACCTCGGGGTTTTGTGCCAGCACAAATTCCGGGTCGATCTGGGGATAGGGGGTGGGGCTGTCGGCGGTAATGCTGACACCGCCGCACAGGGTGACCGCCTGGCCCATCCAGGTATGCCGGCTGGCGGACATCAAGGGTACTTCATTGAGCTGGTAAAACACCCGGACCGGTACGGCATCCTGGTAGCGCCGGCGCAGGGCATCAAGGGTCCGTCGATAGTGCTCGGCCACCTGCCGGGCCTGTTGCTGGTGTCCGGTCAGCCGGCCAAAACGGGCCAGCTCGTCACCGAGGTCTTCCAGCCGTTTGGGCTCGGAGTATTCCACCGGAATGCCCAGTTGCACCAGAGGGGCGACCTGCAGCGACTGGGCGCTTTGCCAGGCGATGATCAGATCCGGCTCCAGCGCCAGAATGCGCTCCAGATTAACGGAGCGGTAGTTCGCTATTTGGGGCAGGTCTGCCACCGCTTCCGGGTAGTCGCTGGCACTGTCGACGCCCACCACCTGATCCCCGGCGCCGATGGCAAACAGGAGCTCGGTAATATGGGGCGCCAGGCTGACGATACGACGGGCCTCGCCCCATGCCAGCCCCGGTAGCAGTAACAGGCACAGCAGTAATCTAGCCATAAAACAGCGGCACCAGGGTCAGGGTCCAGGCGATGGACAGCCAGAACAGCGGCGCCAGTACCAGCCTCAGCAGCAGGGCGTGCACCTGGCCGGCCTGAATCTGGCTGCCAGCCCCCAGCTTGGGGTAATAATCCGTGGCCTGGGTATAACGGCGCGGCCCGCCCAGGCCGGCCCCCACCCCGCCGGCGGCCACCGCCAGTAGCCGGCCGGCGGCGGGAAAGGCCCACAGTCCGCCCTTGGGCCAGGCGGCCAGGGCCCGGCGGGAGCCCGGGTACAACAACAGGGTCAGCGCCATGGCATGGCAGGGCAGCCAGGCCATGGCCCGGTACAGCCATGAGGGCAGGGTGCCAAAGTCGCGCCACTCGGCCAGCTTGCAGGGCCAGGCCTGCACTGCCAGACGCAGCAGGGCAAAGATCAGGGCGGCATAAATCCCCCCGGCCAGGAACCAGCAGGCCAGGGCGAAGTCCGCGGCCAGGCGCAGCACCGCCACTTCCGCCACCGCCTTGCGAAGGCCCAGCTCCGACAGCGGATCGGTCTGGCGTAGGCACAGCGGGGCCAGGGTCAGCCGGGCCAGATTGCGTTGCTCGGGTAGTTGCTTAAGGCATTGCGGCAGCCGCCGGCTGAGCCTGCCCGCATCAAAACAGGCCCACAGCAGCAGGACTTCCAGCAAGGCCGGCCAGGGCGCCAGCTCGGCCAGCGCCCACCAGGCCGCCAGCAGCGGCAACAGGGTCACCAGCAGCAGGCCAGCCCCCGCTGCCCGCAAGTAGCCCGGGCCGTAACCGGGCCTGTTCAGCCGCCGGCCCAGCCGGGCGAGCCCGGCCGTCAGCAATGGCTGCAGCTTGTCGGCGGGTTGCAGCAGGCTGAGCAGCAGCGCCAGGGTCAGCAGGCTGAGAGGATGCTCAAGCAGATAGGCCATGGCTTAGCCGGGCAGGCGCTGAACCATGGCCCGGACCATGGCCGAGGAATGGCGGGCGGCCACGTCCAGAAAGGCTTCAAAGGATTCGGCCTGCTCCTTGCCGGCGATGTCCGACAGGGCGCGCACCACCACAAAGGGCACCTTGAACTGATGGCACACCTGGGCGATGGCGCCGGCTTCCATTTCGCAGGCCTTCATGGCCGGAAAATCGGTCACCGCCTTGTGCAGCTGATCTTCCCGGTGCATAAACTGATCACCTGTACAGATAAGCCCCACGGCGGAGTGAATGTCGTCCTGGCCGGTGAGGCATTCCCGGGCCAGCTCGATCAGCGCCGGATCGGCGGTAAAGGCCGGGGGTTGCTGGGCCATCTGGCCCATTTCGTAACCAAAGGCGGTCACGTCCACGTCGTGAAAGCGCACTTCGCTGGACACCACCACATCGCCCACGTGCAGGGCCGGATCAAAACCGCCGGCGGAGCCGGTGTTAATTACGCATTTGGGAGTAAAGCGCTCCAGCAGCAGGGTGGTGGCGATGCTGGCGGCGACCTTGCCGATGCCGGAGCGGGTGATCACCACCTCCTTGCCGGCAAGGAGGCCCTGGTAGAATTCACAGCCGCCCACGGAGGTGGTGGTGGCGTTTTCCAGCTGGGCGCGCAGCTCGGCCACTTCCTGCTCCATGGCCCCGATAATTCCGATAGTCATAACAATGAGTTCCGCAAAAATGATGGCCGCAAGTGTACCACCATCACCTTAAAAGGCCGATTGCAGAGCACCTAAAATCGTTTGTTGGATGTGGATTTGTGGATTGCGAAGCATCAGTGCCCCGTATTCGACGAAATTGCACGATATCTCAAACGCTTATCGGCGAAGTTAAAACAAAAAGGCCGCTCGGTGAGCGGCCTTTGCACATGAAGACAATCGAACTTACACGCCGATATAGTCCATGATGCCCTCGGCGGCCTTGCGGCCTTCGGCGATGGCGGTGACCACCAGGTCAGAGCCGCGTACCGCATCGCCGCCAGCGAAGATGCGCGGGTTGCTGGTCTGGTAGGCAAACTCGGCCTGCTCGGGGGCGATCACCCGGCCCCACTGGTCGGCCTCGATGCCGAACTCCTTCAGCCAGGGCTGCTCATGGGGCTGGAAGCCAAAGGCCATGATGACGGCGTCGGCGTCCAGCACCTGCTCGGAGCCGGGCACGGCCTCGGGGCGGCGGCGGCCGTTGGCGTCGGGCTCGCCCAGCTGGGTGGAGACCACTTCCACGCCGGTGACCTGGCCATTGTCGCCCACCCGAATGCCGGTGGGCTGCAGGTTGAACATGAAGTTCACCCCTTCTTCCCGGGCATTCTGCACTTCACGGCGGGAACCGGGCATGTTGACCTCGTCCCGGCGGTAGGCACAGATGACGTTGTCGGCGCCCTGGCGAATGGAGGTGCGCACACAGTCCATGGCGGTATCGCCGCCACCCAGCACCACCACCTTCTTGCCGGCCATGTCGATGTAGTCGGCGGCCTGCTTCTCGAAACCCAGCACCCGGTTGGCGTTGGAGATCAGGAAGGGCAGGGCGTCGTACACGCCGTCGGCGTTCTCGTTGGCAAGGCCGCCGCGCAGGTACTTGTAGGTACCCACGGCCAGGAAGACGGCGTCATAGTCGTCCACCAGGCTCTGGAAGGACACGTCCTTGCCCACCTCGGTATTGAGGCGGAATTCCACCCCCATCTCGGCGAACACTTCCCGGCGGCGGCTCATCACCGATTTTTCCAGCTTGAACGACGGAATGCCGAAGGTCAGCAGACCACCGATTTCCGGATAGCGATCAAACACCACCGGGGTGACGCCGTTACGGGCCAGAATGTCGGCACAGGCCAGGCCGGCGGGGCCGGCACCGATGATGGCGACCTTTCTGTCGGTCTTCACCACCTGGGACATGTCCGGGCGCCAGCCCATCTCGAACGCCTTGTCGGTGATGTATTTCTCGATGTTGCCGATGGTCACGGCACCGAACTCGTCGTTCAGGGTGCAGGAGCCTTCACACAACCTGTCCTGCGGGCACACCCGGCCGCACACCTCGGGCAGGCTGTTGGTCTGGTGACACAGATCCGCCGCTTCCATGATGCGTCCCTCGTTGGCCAGCTTCAGCCAGTTGGGAATGTAGTTGTGTACCGGGCACTTCCACTCGCAGTAGGGGTTGCCGCAGTCCAGACAGCGGTCGGCCTGCATCTGGGCCTGGCTGTCGGAAAAGGGTTCGTAGATTTCCACGAACTCGATTTTACGGGTGCCGATGGGCTTCTTGGGCGGATCGACACGTTGTACGTCTATAAACTGAAATACGTTCTGGCTCATCACAATCTTCCTTTACTGCGCGTGGACCCGAAGCTCGGCGGCGGAGCGGCTCTGGTGGCCCAGCAGGGATTTCACATCGCTGGACTTGGGTTTGACCAGCTTGAACTTGGGCAGGTAACGGTCGAAGTCGGCCAGTATTTCCTGCGCCCGATCGCTGCCGGTTTCCTGCAGATGTTGGGTGATGATGCCGCGCAGGTGCTCCTGATGGATCACCAGCTCGTCCAGCCCCAGCAGCTCAACCAGCTCATGGTTGGTCTTGAGCTCGAAATTGTCGTCTTCGTCCAGCACATAGGCGAAACCGCCGGTCATGCCCGCGGCGAAGTTCACGCCGGTGCGGCCCAGTACGGTGACAATGCCGCTGGTCATGTACTCGCAGCCGTTGTCGCCCAGGCCTTCCACCACGGCGATGGCGCCGGAGTTGCGTACCGCGAACCGCTCGCCGGCGCGGCCGGCCACGTACAGGTAACCGCCGGTGGCGCCGTACAGGCAGGTGTTGCCCGCCAGGGTGGCGTCCTTGGAGGCAAAGGCCACGCCCACATGGGACTTGATCACCAGCTTGCCGCCGGTCATGCCCTTGCCCACATAGTCGTTAGCGTCGCCGGTGAGGATCATCTCCAGGCCGCCGGCGTTCCATACCCCAAAGCTCTGGCCGGCGGTGCCGTCCAGGTGAATGCGGACGGGATCCGCCGCCATGCCCTGGTTACCGTGGCGTTTGGCGATTTCGCCGGACAGACGGGCCCCTACGGAGCGGTCGGTGTTGCGAATGGCGTAATAGAAGTCGCCGCCGCGCTTGCTTTCGATGGCGGGCAGGGCGTCTTCGGTTATTTTCAGGTTGAGCACCCCCTTGTCGAAGTTGGGGTTGCCGGTCTGACAGAACACACCCAGACCCGGCTTGGGCTCGGGTTTGGCCAAAATGCCAGACAGGTCCAGCTTCTGCTGCTTGGCGGTGAGGCCGGGCAGGGCTTCGAGCAGATCGGTGCGGCCGATCAGGTCGGTCAGCTTGGCCACGCCCAGTTGCGCCATCAGCTCGCGGGTTTCCTCGGCGATGAACTTGAAGTAGTGCTCCACCATTTCCGGCAGGCCAAGGAAGTGATCCCTGCGCAGCTTTTCATCCTGAGTGGCCACGCCGGTGGCGCAGTTGTTCAGGTGACAGATACGCAGGTACTTGCAGCCCAGGGCCACCATGGGGCCGGTACCAAAGCCGAAGCTTTCGGCACCCAGAATGGCCGCCTTGACGATGTCGAGACCGGTCTTCAGGCCGCCGTCCACCTGCAGCCGGACCTTGTGGCGCAGGCCGTTGGCCACCAGTGCCTGTTGGGTTTCGGCCAGGCCCAGCTCCCAGGGAGAGCCGGCGTACTTGACCGAGGTCAGCGGGCTGGCGCCGGTGCCGCCGTCGTAACCGGAAACGGTGATCAAGTCCGCATAGGCCTTGGCCACGCCGGTGGCGATGGTGCCCACGCCGGGCTCGGACACCAGCTTCACCGACACCAGGCAGTCCGGATTGATCTGCTTGATGTCAAAGATCAGCTGGGCCAGATCCTCGATGGAGTAAATGTCGTGGTGCGGCGGCGGCGAGATCAGGGTCACCCCTGGCACCGCATAACGCAGCTTGGCGATTTCGGCGGTCACCTTGTGGCCGGGCAGCTGGCCGCCCTCGCCGGGCTTGGCGCCCTGGGCCACCTTGATCTGAATGACCTCGGCGTTCATCAGGTAGTGCGGGGTCACGCCAAAGCGGCCGGAGGCCACCTGCTTGATCTTGGAGTTCTTCAGGCTGTTGAAGCGGCGGGGATCCTCGCCACCCTCGCCGGAGTTGCTCTGACCGCCCAGGCGGTTCATGGCCACGGCCAGAGACTCGTGGGCTTCCGGCCCAAGCGCGCCGATGGACATGGCGGCGCTGTCGAAACGGGGGAACAGCTCGCTGGCCGGTTCCACCTCACTCAGGTCAATACCGGCACCGGCGGGCTTGAGGGTCAGCAGATCCCGCAGGGTGGCCACCGGACGCTCGTTCACCAGTTTGGCGTAGACCTTGTAGTCCTCGTAGCTGCCGGAGCGCACCGCCTTTTGCAGGCTGGTGACCACGTCCGGGTTGTAGCTGTGGTATTCGCCGCCGTGCACGTACTTGAGCAGGCCGCCCTGGTTCAGGGGCTTGCGGGCAATCCAGGCCAGCTTGGCCAGGTTGAACAGGTCCTGCTGGAAGTCCTCAAAGGCGGCGCCCTGAATACGGCTGGACACCCCCTTGAAGCACAGTTCCACCACCTCGTCGTGCAGGCCGATGGCTTCAAACAGCTGGGAGCAGCGGTAAGAGGCAATGGTGCTGATGCCCATCTTGGACATCACCTTGTACAGGCCCTTGTTGATGCTGTTGCGGAAGTTCAGCAGCGCCTGGCGCAGGGGCATGTTCAGCACGCCGTCGGCCACCTGGCGGGCCAGGGTCTCGTAGGCCAGATAGGGGTAGATGGCGGTGGCGCCAAAGCCCAGCAGCACGGCGAACTGGTGCGGATCCCGGGTGCTGGCGGTTTCCACGATGATGTTGGAGTCGCAGCGCAGGTTGGCTTCGACCAGGGTGCGCTGCACCGCGCCCACCGCCATGGCGGCAGGGATCGGCAGGCGATCCTGGCGAATGGCGCGGTCGGACAGCACCAGCAGCACGGCGCCGTCGCGCACTGCGGTGGTGGCTTCTTCGCACAGCCGCAACAGGGCGGCTTTCAGGCCTTCGGCCGGATCAAAGTTCAGATCCAGCACGCAGTGCTTGTGGTGAGTCTGATCCAGGCCCATCAGCTGATGAAAATCGGAATACAGCAGAATGGGTGACTCAAACTGAACCCGGTGAGCATGGCCATGGGTCTCGTTGAACACGTTCTGCTCCCGGCCGATCAGGGTGGCCAGGGACATAACGTGGTTTTCCCGCAGCGGATCGATGGGCGGGTTGGTCACCTGGGCAAACATCTGGCGGAAGTAGTCGTAGACGGAGCGGGCCCGGCTGGACAGCACCGCCATGGGGGCATCGTCCCCCATGGAGCCGACCGCTTCCTGGCCGTTTTCGCCCATCACCCGAATGACCTGGTCCAGCTCTTCCATGGAATAGCCGAACAGTTTCTGATAGGTACGTAGCTGTTGCTCGTCCAGCTCGCCCTGGCCGGCCTGTTCGTCGGACAGGTCTTCAAAGCGCTCCAGCTTGCGTCTGTGCTTGTTCATCCACTCCTTGTAGGGGTGGCGGCCCTTGAGGTCGTCATCGATTTCAAAGCTGTTCCAGATCTTGCCGCTGGCGGTGTCCACCACGAACAGCTCGCCCGGGCCGACCCGACCCTTTTCCAGCACTTCGTCCGGGGTGTAGTCCCAGATGCCGATTTCGGACGCCAGGGTAATGAAGCCGTCCTTGGTGCGCACATAGCGGGCCGGACGCAGGCCGTTGCGATCCAGCGCACAGGCGGCAAAGCGGCCGTCGGACATCACGATGCCGGCAGGGCCGTCCCAGGGCTCCATGTGCATGGAGTTGAAGTCGTAGAAAGCGCGCAGGTCTTCGTCCATGGCCGGGTTTTTCTGCCAGGCGGGCGGGATCAGCATGCGCATGGCGCGGAACAGGTCCATGCCGCCGGCCAGGAACAGCTCCAGCATGTTGTCGAGGCTGGAGGAGTCGGAGCCCGAGGTGTTCACATAGGGCGCGGCGTCCTTCAGATCCGGCAGCAGCGGCGAGGCAAACTTGTAGGCCCGGGCCTGGGCCCACTGGCGGTTACCGCCGATGGTGTTGATTTCACCGTTGTGGGCCAGAAAGCGGAACGGCTGGGCCAGGGGCCAGCGCGGCTGGGTATTGGTGGAAAAGCGCTGGTGGAACACGCAGATGGCGGACTGCATGCGAATGTCGGCCAGATCCAGGTAGAACCTTGGCAGATCCGCGGGCATGCACAGGCCCTTGTAGGTCATCACCAAGTTGGACAGGCTGACCACATAGAAAAAGTCGTCACTGATGCGCTTTTCAATGCGGCGGCGCACGATATAGAGGCGGCGCTCAATGTCCTTTTCGGCCCAGCCGGTGGGGGCGTTGACAAACACCTGCTCAATGCGTGGCAGCGAGGCCTTGGCGATTTCGCCCAGCACGCCCGGGTTCACCGGCACCTCGCGCCAGCCCACCAGGCTCAGGGTTTCCCGCTCCAGCTCTTCATTGATGAGCTGGCGGTGTTGCTCGGCCAGGGCGGCATCGGGGTTGAGGAACAGCATGCCGACCGCGTATTTGCGGCCCAGGTTCCAGCCCTTGTCTTCCGCCACGGCGCGAAAGAAGCTGTCGGGTTTCTGCATCAGCAGGCCGCAACCGTCACCGGTCTTGCCGTCGGCGGCGATACCGCCCCTGTGCTGCATGCGGTCCAGTGCCGAAATAGCGAGACGAACAAGCTTGTGACTGGTTTCGCCTTCGGTATGGGCGATCAGACCAAAACCACAGTTGTCCTTCTCCAGCGTCGGGTCATAAAGAGACATTGCATTCCTCCATTGCTCGGGCCCGGTGGTCGAGCGACTGCTTTTTATCAGCGCATTCTGCTTTGAAGCGTCCGTTGCCATAAGTGGCTAAATTACAAAAATATCGGTATTTTTTTGTGAGGTCAATTAAATAAATACTTTGCGTGAATATCTTTTCAGTCGCTCTTTTCAGTGATTTTTTAATGGAAAAGCGTTTTATTCAGGCTTAAATGCCAGTATACAAGGGTTTTTCGGCCTGTTGTCTTTATTTTTGTTCCTTCGGCGCCGGGCGGGCGATGCATTTTTATTTGTAGTTTTATTACCACCTTTTATGGTGAAAGTATTGACCTGACTCATGCCTTCTCTTGGCGCAAGGTCTGCCCCAATAGGGTGCAGCAGGTGAAAAAATGATGTTAATCAGCTTGTTATGAGTTCAATTTTGGTGCACTCAAGGAATTTCGGATAGCTGCATTTGACACCATATGGGGCAAGGTGGCACTGAGTTACGTCAAATGCTCCGTTATGGACCGGTGCCGGCCCTTCCGCTCACGCCCGCACCGTGCCGTTTTGGTGCAACGCCGGGCATCGGCGGTGCAGTACCCCTTGCTGCCCACGGGGCAAAGCGGCGCATACTTCACTGGCGGACTACATGACAGGCTACTTCGGAGCCGGTATCCTCTTTTCCTTGCCGTTGCCGACAGGATAAAAGCCGATGAAACCCGTTAAGACCTGGGCCCAGTACTATGTGGATCTGATGACCAAGCTGGGCATAGTGCGCTTCAGCATGCTGCTGGCCGCCTGCATTATATTGCTGGCCATCTTTATTCAGGTGGGGGTGACCCTGTTTCTGCGCGGCTCGGTGGAGTCTGTTGACCTGGTGCGCTCCATTTTTTTCGGCCTGCTGATCACTCCCTGGGCGGTGTATTTCCTGTCGGTGGTGGTGGATCAGCTGGAAGACTCCCGCCAGCGGCTGAGCCGGCTGGTGCAACGGTTGCAGCAAATGCGGGAGCGGGATCAGGAGTTGCACGCCGAGCTGCAGGAAAAAATCGAACAGCTCAACCGCCAGATAGAAGAAACCCGCAAGGCCCAGGCCGCCCGCCAGCAGGCCATTGAGGATCTGGAAAATGAAGTGTTTCAGCGGGAAAAGGCGCAGATGGAATCCCAGGAGCGCTCGGCGCTGCTGCGCTCCTTTATCGATACTTCCCCCGATCTGGTGTATTACCGCAATGAGCTGGAGGAATTCTCGGGCTGCAACAAGGCCATGGAAAACCTGCTCGGCCGCCAGGAAAAGGAACTGATCGGCCTGACCCCCTACGACGTCTATCCGGCGGACGTGGCCGACAAGGTGGTGGAGACCGACAAGGAAGTGTTCGCCCGCAATGAAAGCCAGACCTACGAGCAGTGGCTGCAATATCCGGACGGCCGCCGGGCCTGTTTTGAGCTGCGCAAGGTGCCCTTCTTTGACCGGGACGGCAACCGCCTGGGCCTGCTCGGCTTTGGCCGGGACATTACCGAGCGCAAGCGCTACCAGGAGGAGCTGGAAAAGGCCAGCCGGGACAAAACCACCTTTATTTCCACCATCAGTCACGAGCTGCGCACGCCGCTCAACGGCATTGTGGGCCTGAGCCGCATTCTGCTGGCCACGGAACTGAGTACGGAGCAGCGCCAGCACCTCAAGACCATTCACTTCAGCGCCGTGACCCTGGGCAATATTTTCAACGACATCATCGATCTGGACAAACTGGATCGCAGCCGGCTGGAGCTGGCCCCCGAGCCCATGGACTTTCCCGGCTTTCTGGACGACCTGGAAAGCCTGGCCCGGCTGCAGGCGGAGCAAAAGGGACTGTACCTGCACTTTGACCGGGACGGCGACATTCCCGAGTGGATCCTGGCCGACGGCACCCGGCTGCGCCAGGTGCTGTGGAACCTGGTGGGCAATGCGGTCAAGTTCACCGACGACGGCGGCGTCACCATTCGCTGTATGGCGGACGAGCTGGTGCCGGGGGAGGTGACCCTGCGCTTTGATATTGAAGATACCGGCATTGGCATTCCCGCCTCGCTGCAGCAGAAGATTTTCGCCCTCTATTTCCAGATCGAGGGTAACAAGCATGCCACCGGTACCGGCATTGGCCTGGCGGTGTCGCAACAGTTGGTGGACGCCATGCACGGCAGCATCGAGCTCGACAGCGAGCCGGGCGAAGGCTCCTGCTTCAGTGTCACCATTACCGTACCCACCACCCAGGCACCCAAGGACGATCCGGTGCTGGCGCACTTGCCCTGCCTGTCGGTGCTGCTGGTGGAAGACGTGGAGCTCAACGTCACCGTGGCCTGCGCCCTGCTGGAAAAACTGGGCCACAGCGTCAGCGTGGCCCGGGACGGCGGCGAGGCCTTTGCGCTACTGGCCGAACGCGACTTTGACCTGGTGTTCCTCGACATTCAGCTGCCGGACATGACCGGCTTCGATATTGCCGCCCGGCTGCGGGAAGAGGCCAGGGAGCAGGGCACGGTACTACCGCCGCTGGTGGCCCTCACCGCCAACGTGATCAGCGACAAGCAGAAATACTTGGCCGGCGGCATGGACGATGCCATCAGCAAACCCTTGTCGTCCAAGGCCATCAAGGGGGTGTTGGCGCGCTTTTTCGGCCACAAGCCGCCCTGTAACCAGGCGGCATTGGCGGCGTCGCAGTCGCCCGAACCGGCGGGCCACGACGGCGAGCCGGTGCTGGATACGGTTTTTCTGCAGGACTACGTGGACACCGTTGGGGCCGCGGCATTGCTGTCGAGTGTGGATCTGCTGGCCTCCATGGCCGAAGGCTACCTGGGCCGGCTGAACGACGTTACCGCCGAGCGCCGCCAGCAGGAAATTGTGGAAGAAGCCCACAAGATCAAGGGCGCGGCGGGCTCGGTAGGGCTCAAGCGGGTTCAGCTGCTGGCCCAGCAGATCCAGAGCCCGGAGCTGCCCGACTGGTGGCAACGGCTCGATGACCGGGTGGCCGAACTCAACCGCCTGCTGGCGCCGGATCTGGCGGAGCTGCGCCATTGGCTGGAGCAGCGGGCATGAGCCGCTATGCCGCCTTTATTCGCGCCGACCGGCTGCGGCCCGAGCCGAAGGCAGAAACGCCGGAGCAGGCCATTGAAGCGGATCGAGCCCGTATTGTGCAGAGCTCGCCGGTGCGCCGACTGCAGCAAAAAACCCAGGTGTTTCCATTGGATGTGAAGGCCTCGGTGCGCAGCCGCCTGACCCACTCCCTGGAGGTCAAGGAAACCGGGCGCCAGCTGGCGTTGCGGGTGGTGGCCGGGCTGGAGCCTGAAGTGGAGCGGGAGCCCCTGATCAGCCTGGTGGAAATGGCCTGTCTGCTGCACGACGTGGGCAATCCGCCCTTTGGCCACTTTGGCGAGGCGGTGATCATCGACTGGCTGAGCCGGCATCTGCCGGCGCTGTTTCGCCGGGCCGTGGGCCGCCCTTCCCGCCAGTGGCCCATGCTGCTGGCGGATCTGCGCCAGTTCGAGGGCAATGCCCAGAGCCTGCGCCTGCTGCACAGCCTGCAGGACATGAACCTGACCCTGAGCCAGCTGGCGGCGGTGCAGAAATACGTGCGCGGTGCCTATCAGCCCAAAACCGGTGGCCGCTGGCAGCAAAAGCCCGGGCACTTTTTCAGTGAACGTCCGCTCATTCAGCAAATTCGTCAGCTTTTTCCCACCACCGCCCGGGGCCGTCATCCGCTGGCCTTTCTGATGGAGGCGGCAGACGACATGGCCTATGGCGTAGCGGATCTGGAAGACGCGGTAGACAGGGGCGTGCTCAGCCTGGCCGAGCTGGAACTGGCCCTGCTGAATGACGGTAATGATTACCTGAAGCAACTGTGGCAGCAGGCGAGGGTAGCGGAGCCGGGCTTTTTCGGCCGCTTTCGCCAGCGGCTGGGGGCCGATCTGCTGCCGCTGGTGAGTGAGCAGTACCTGGCCCATCAGCAGGCCATTCTTGACGGCGAACATGATCAGCCGCTGCTGGCGGTGGAGCAGCCCCCGGCCCAGGCCTTGCACTGGCTGAAAAGCTTTGCCCATGACCATGTGTTCCGCCGACGGGAAGTGGAGTCCCTGGAGCTGGCGGGCTTTGCCGCGCTCAAGGGGGTGCTGGAGGCCTTTGCGCCGCTGCTGGCGCTGTCGGCGGCGGAGTTTACCGCCCTGGAGCGTCGCCAGGACGCCAACGGTCAGGTACTGCGCCGGCTGTTTCACCGGCTGCCGCCCCGGCACCTGGCCGCCTATCGCCGCGACAGCGAACAGGCGCCTTTTTTTGAAAGCGGGGCCGAGCGGGAGTGGTATTTCCGTGTGCGGCTGCTGCTGGATTTTATCAGTGGCATGACCGACACCTACGTGCTGGAAGAATTCCGGCTGCTGGGTGGCCTGCAGGGCTGAACTGTGCGGATGCACTGTGCGGAGTCAGGGAAGGTCGCTGCATCAGCGGGCATGACTGTGCCGGGGCAGGGCGGTGTTCGCGGACGCCGCCGGGCCGGCGCTGAAGGATTATTCGTCGAGGCGGCGGTAGTCGGTATTGGCGAAGCTGGCGCGGGTCTGACTTTGCAGCAGGGTCAGCAGCAGCATGGCGCGGCTGTCGCCGTCCGCTTCCTGATAGATGGCCTCCATGCCCGCAAAGGGACCGTCCTTGATCACCACCTTGTCACCGCATTTGGGCAAGTCACTCAGCCGCTCACTCAAACGCTGGTCGCCGGTGCGGCACATCAGATCAAGGATCAGTGCCTCGGGCACCACACAGGGAAGCTCGCCAAAGCGCACCAGGTTGCGAATGCCCCGGGTTGAACGCAGGGTGGCGCAGCTGGTCACTTCCAGATCGGTACGCAGAAACACATAGCCAGGAAACAGCGCTTCGTTGCGGATCACCCGTTTGCCACGCACTATCTTCCTGACCTCGATAAAGGGGCAGAAGGTCTCGATGTGCTGGTTGTCGAGGTTCAGCAGGGCCCGCTCTTCTTCCCGTGGTCGGCAGTGGGCCAGATACCAGTGCTGCATAGTTCCTTCCCGGATCACGCTGTCAAACACGCATTATGGCAGCAACAAAAAAAAAGGGCCACGGCGTGCCGTGACCCTGCTGACAAAGTGAGCGGGGCTTACCAGCCCTTGACCACGCCGCCTTTGAACAGCTCCAGTGCCGCCTGATAGACCTCTTCGCTCTGGTAGGCCTTGACGAAGGTCTGAATGCGCTCGTCGTTCTGGTTGTCCTGGCGGGATACGATCAGGTTGACGTAGGGAGATTCCTTGTCTTCCACGAACAGGCTGTCGCGGCCGGGCAGCAGGTCGATTTGTGACGCATAGGTGGTGTTGATCACCGCAAAGGCCACGTCATCCAGAGAGCGGGGCAGCTGGGGTGCTTCCAGCTCGACGATGTCGAGGTTTTTCGGATTGGCGGTGATGTTCAGCGGGGTCGCTTCCAGACCCACGGCGTCGTCCACTTCAATCAGGCCCTGCTGCTCCAGCAGCAGCAGGCTGCGGCCCAGGTTGGTGGGATCGTTGGGCACGGCCACCTTGGCGCCGTCGGCCAGTTCGTCCAGAGATTTGATTACCTTGGAATAGGCGGCGATGGGATAGACGAAGGTGTTGCCTACCGGTACCAGCTCATAGCCGCGATCGGCGATTTGCTTGTCGAGGTAGGGCTTGTGCTGAAAGGCGTTGATGTCGAGGCTGCCGTCGTTCAGGGCCACGTTGGGAGTGACGTAGTCGCTGAAGGATACCAGCTCCACGTCCAGGTTGTACTGCTCCTTGGCCACTCGGGCGGCGACCTCGGCCACCTGCTCTTCGGCACCGGCGATCACGCCCAGGCGCAGCGGCTTGGCAGCTTCTGCTTCGGCGGTGGCTTGTTCGTTCTGTTCACCGCAGCCGGCCAGGGTCAGGGCCGAGGCCAGCACGCCCAGGGTGGCGAATGATTTCAATCCTGCTTTCATGATGCACTCCTTGATAAAAGAAAACTCAGCGACGATCCACATGAGCCACCAGCCGTTCGCCGGCGCTCTGAATGATTTGTACCAGTACCACCAGTATCACCACGGTGATCAGCATGATCTGCGGGTCAAAGCGCTGGTAGCCGTAGCGAATGCCCACATCCCCCAGGCCACCGCCGCCCACGGCCCCGGCCATGGCGGAATAGTTGACCAGGGTCACCAGGGTAATGATGATGCCGTTGAGCATGCCGGGCAGGGCCTCGGGCAGCAACACCTTGTACACGATCTGCAGCCGGCGGGCGCCCATGGCCTGGGCCGCTTCCACCAGTCCGGACGGCACCTCCATCAGCGCCCCTTCCATCAACCGGGCCACAAAGGGAATGGCGGCCACGGTGAGCGGCACCACGGCGGCCCAGGTGCCGATGCTGGTGCCCACCACCAGCCGGGTAAAGGGAATGATGGCCACCAGCAGAATGATGAAGGGCACCGAGCGGCCGATATTCACCACCGTACCCAGGATTTTGTTAAAAGCCTTGTTTTCCCAGATCTGGCCGGGCTTGCTCACATGCAGGGCAATGCCCAGCGGCAGGCCCAGGGCACAGGCAATGGCGCCCGAGCCAAAGGTCATGATCAGGGTCTCCCAGAGTGCCGAGAGCAGCAGGTTAATCATGGCGTCGGACATAACCGAGTAACTCCACCTGAATTTTGTGTTCCTGAAGATAAGTGATGGCGGCCTGAGTCTGCTCGGGCTGGCCATCGAGCTCCGCCAGCATAAAGCCGAACTTGACCCCGCCGGCGTACTCGATGTCGGCGCTGAGAATGGTGACGTCGACGTGCAGTTCCCGGCTGAGAATGGAGATCAGCGGGGTGTCCACGGTGTCCCCGGTAAAGCCCAGCCGCACCAGGGGCAGGGCACCGGCCACCGGATCGGGTGACAGTCGGGCCTGGTATTCATCGGGAATTTCCAGATGAATGGTGGAGGCGATAAAGCGCCGGGCCAGCTCGGTTCTGGCATTGGCAAAGAACCAGGCCACTTCCCCCTGCTCCACCAGCTCGCCGTCGTTGATGATGGCCACCCGGTCGCAGATGGACTTGACCACCTGCATTTCGTGGGTGATCAGCAAAATGGTCAGGCCCAGCCGCTGGTTGAGTTCTTTCAGCAGCGCCAGGATCGATTGAGTGGTTTGCGGGTCGAGCGCCGAGGTGGCCTCGTCGCACAGCAGCACCTTGGGCGCCGGCGCCAGCGCCCGGGCAATGGCTACCCGCTGTTTCTGGCCGCCCGAGAGGGCCTTGGGATAGGCGTTGGCGCGGTGGGACAGGCCGACCAGCTCCAGCAGCTCATTCACCCGCTGTTTGATGTCGGCCCTGGAGGCGCCGGCCAGCTCCAGGGGCAGGGCGATGTTGTCGAACACGGTGCGGGATGACAGCAGGTTGAAGTGCTGAAAAATCATGCCGATGTTGCGGCGGGCGCGGGACAGCTGGGTGCCGCTCATGGCGGTCAGATCCTGGCCATCCACGTACACCTGGCCCTCGGTCGGGCGCTCCAGCAGGTTGACGCAACGGATCAGGGTGCTCTTGCCGGCCCCGGATTCGCCGATAACGCCCATGATCTGGCCGGCGGCAACCTCCAGATCGATGTTGTTCACGGCGTGAACGGCGGATTCGCCCGCTCCGTAGCGCTTGGTGATATTGGTCAGTTTGATCATCGGAGGATGGGCCTTCCGGTATGGTTATCCACTGCATAGACAGCGTAAGAACAGGGACAAGTCATGAAACCATGACGAATAGCAGAGGATGCTAAGCCGTCTGGACGTCCGAGTCAACGAGTATTTCCCTCCTCGGGGCGACAAGGAAAAAGGCGCGCTTTGCCAATGCATTGATATAGGATGAAAAAGAGCACCATAACCCGTAAGCTGACAAGGATCCTGCGGCCAGTGTGCCGAGTGCCTTTCATTCTGTTTCAGGGAACGAATACAAGGAAAACGATGGGCCAGTATTTTCTGCGTCGATTATTGCTGCTGATCCCCACCTTTCTCGGCATTACCCTGGTGGTGTTTGCCATTACCCGCTTCGTGCCGGGGGGGCCGGTGGAGCGCATGCTGATGGAAAGCCAGCTGGCGGGCAGCGAATACAGTCAGAGCAGCCGGGGCGGCCAGGTGCTGTCTTCCGAGCAAATTGACGAACTCAAGGCCTTTTACGGCCTCGACAAGCCGGTGGCGGAAGCCTATCTGGACTGGCTGGGCAAGCTGGTGCGGCTGGACCTGGGCGATTCGACCCGCTATTACCTGCCGGTGTGGGAGCTTATCAAGGAGCGGTTGCCGGTGTCGGCCTTTTTCGGCATCTGTACCTTTTTGCTCAGTTACCTGGTGTCCATTCCGCTCGGTATTCTCAAGGCCCTGAAGCACAACAGCCGCTTCGACAGCATCAGCTCCATGCTGATCTATGCCGGCTATGCGCTGCCGGCCTATGTGGTGGGCATTTTCCTGCTGACCATTTTCGCCTTTCAGCTGGGCTGGTTTCCCATGGGCGGGTTTGTGGGCGACGACTTCTATTACCTGGAGGGATTCTGGCCCAAGACCTTCAACCTGTTTCATCATGCCCTGCTGCCGCTGATTGCCTATGCCATCGGCGACTTTGCGGTGCTGACCATGACCATGAAAAACAGCCTGATGGAAAACCTCTCCGCCGACTATGTACGTACCGCCGTGGCCAAGGGGCTGCCCTTTCGCCAGGCGGTTACCCGCCATGCCCTGCGCAACAGCCTGATCCCCATTGCCAGCCACTTTGGCAACGTGATTTCGGTGTTTTTCGCCGGTTCTTTTCTGATCGAGGTGATCTTCAATATCGACGGCCTGGGCCTGCTGGGTTACGAGGCGGTGGTGGAGCGGGATTACCCGGTGGTGATGGGCATACTGGCGGTGACCTCGTTACTGATGCTGGTGGGCAACATCCTGTCGGATATCTGTGTGGCGCTGGTGGATCCGCGAGTGAGGTTCGATGGCTAGGCTGCTTTCCGATGTGACTCGAAAAAAGCTGCGCCGCTTTCGCAGTATCAAGCGCGGCTATTACGCCTTTGTGCTGTTCATGATCATGGTGCTGCTGTCGCTGGCCGCCGAGCTGTGGGTCAGTAACCGGGCGCTGCTGGTGAAGTATGAAGGCCGGCTGTATTTTCCTACCTATGGCGCGGTGATCCCGGGTAACACCTTTGATCTCGGCTACCAGTACGAAACCAACTACCGGGAGCTGAAACACGCTCTGGCCGGGCAGCCCGGCAACTGGGTGCTGTTGCCGCCGGTGCCCTGGAGCCCCTATGAGCAGGACTACAGCGGCGACAGTTATCCACCGACGGCGCCCGATGCCGGCAGTCGTCACTATCTGGGTACCGACAGCTCGGGGCGGGATATCGTCGCCCGCCTGGTGTACGGCTTTCGCACCGCGGTGGGCTTTGCCTTTATCGCGCTTACCGCCAGTTATGGCATCGGCGTGCTGCTCGGCTGCCTGATGGGGTTTTGGGGAGGGCGCTTTGACTTGTTATTCCAGCGTTTTATCGAAATCTGGTCCCAGGTGCCGTTTCTGTACGTGATCATGATACTGGTGTCCCTGACCCAGCCCAATTTCGCACTGTTCGTGGGCATCAACGTGCTGTTTGGCTGGATGGGTATTACCTGGTACATGCGCACCCTGACCTACAAGGAAAAGGCGCGGGACTATGTGCTGGCGGCCCGGGCCCAGGGAGCCGGTACCTGGCGCATTATTGTGCATCATATTCTGCCCAATACCCTGATGATGATCGTCACCCTGGCGCCCTTTACCGTGGTGGCCAATATTTCCCTGTTGACGGCCCTCGACTACCTGGGTTTCGGGTTGGCACCGCCGACCCCCAGCTGGGGCGAGCTGCTGCGTCAGGGGGTCAATCATCTGGACTCGCCCTGGATAGTGGGCTCTGTGGTGGTGGCGGTGTCGCTGGTGCTGATCACCGTTTCCTTTATCGGCGAGGCCATTCGTGAGGCCTTTGACCCCAAACACTTCTCTCGTTACGAATAGGCAGGGACTGCGATGAACAAACTGCTGGCGATACTGACTTCCTTTGGCCTGGCCCTGTGGGTGCAGGCGGCGGAGCTGCCCGACAACCTGGCATGGGAAACCAACCACGAGGATCCCATTTTTGCCTCACCCGAGGCCAGGCGGGGCGGCCAGTTCAATATGACGTTGATGACCTTTCCGCTGACCTTCCGTACCGTGGGACCGGACTCCAACACGGCGTTCCGTTCCTTTATTCTGGAAAATCAGCTCGGCCTCTACGCCCTGCACCCGGAAACCGAAAACCCCATTCCCGCCCTGGCCACCCACTGGGCCTTTGGCGACGACAACCGCACCATGTATTTCAAACTCAATCCGGCGGCGCGCTGGTCCGATGGCGAGCCGGTCACCGCCGACGACTTTGTGTTTGCGCTGGAGTTCATGCGCTCCAAGGTGATACGGGCACCCTGGTACAACAATTATTTCACCGAAGAACTCACCGACGTCACCAAGTACGACGACCACACCATTTCGGTGACCGCCGGCAGCCCCAAGAGCCGGCGCGAGCTGCTCAATACCGTTGGCCTGGTGCCCCAGCCCGAGCATTACTATGAAATGACCGACGACTGGGTGCGCCGCTATAACTGGGAAGTGGTGCCGGTGACCGGCGCCTATGTGATTAGCGACGTCAAACGGGGCCGCTCCATTACCTTCAAGCGACTGGACGACTGGTGGGGCAATGATCTTACCTACTACCGGCACCGGTTCAATGTGGATGAAATCCGCCTGACCGTGGTGCGGGATCTCAACATTGCCTATCGCCATTTTCTGCGGGGCGATGTGGATACCTTTGGCCTGATCTTGCCGGAATGGTGGCACGACAAGACCAGCACCCCCGAATACCGCAACGGCCTGATCAAACGCATCTGGTTCTACAACGATACCCAGCAGGGGGCTCAGGGACTGCACCTCAATACCGCCCATCCCCGGCTTTCGGATGTGCGGGTGCGCAAGGGTATTGCCCATGCCATCAACATGCAGCGCATGCTCGACACCATACTGCGCGGCGACTATGAGCGCATGCACAGCTTTGGCAGCGGTTATGGGGATTTCACCGATTACGAGATTCAAGCCCGGGAGTACGACATTCAGCAGGCAAGGGCGCTGTTTGCCGAGGCCGGTTACGATCGGCAGGGCCCGGGCGGCATTCTGATGAACGCCAGTGGCGACCGGCTCAGCCTGGCGGTGACCTATACCACCCAGGAACACACTGCCCGGCTGGCCATTTTGCGGGAAGAGGCCCGCAAGGCGGGGCTGGATCTGCAGCTCAACCTGGTGGACGGCGCCACCGGCTTTAAGGTGATGCTGGAGAAAAAACACGAGGCGGCCTGGCTGGGCTGGAGCGGTGGTGGCCTCTATCCCCAGTATTGGGAGTTTTTCCATTCCGCCAACGCCAACAAGCCGCAGACCAACAACCTGTTCAATATCAGTGACGACGCGCTGGATCGGTTGATCGAGACCTATCGTCGCACCATGGATCTCGACGACAAGGCCGCGATCTCCCGGCAAATCCAGCGTCGGGTGCATGAGCTGGCCCTCTTTATTCCCGGCTACCAGGTGCCCTATACCCGGGAAGCCTACTGGCGTTATGTCAAACTGCCCGAGGCCAGGGGCACGCGCCGCTCCCCCTCCCTGTTCTGGCCAATGGAAGGCTATCCCCACAGCACCGGTGGTCTGTTCTGGATTGACCAGGCCGAGCAGGATAAGATCAAGGCCGGCGGCCAGCGCCATGAGCCGGTGACCGAGGTGGTGGAAACCTGGCGGCGGCAGGCGCCCTGATGAGTGCCTTGCTGGAGGTAGAGCACCTGGCGGTCAGTTTTACCACCGAGGCGGGCAGCTTTCGGGTGGTGGATGATGTCAGTTTTTCGCTGGCGCCAGGCCAGACCCTGGGCCTGGTGGGGGAGTCCGGCTGTGGCAAGAGCGTGACGGCGCTCAGCCTGCTGGGGCTGCTGCCTCAGCCCGCCGGACGAGTGGTGGGGGGCCGGGCCCGGTTTCAGGGGCAGGAGCTGCTGACCCTGAACCGGAAAGAACGCTATCGCCTGCGCGGCAACAAGATTGCCATGATCTTTCAGGAGCCGATGACGGCCCTCAACCCGGTGCACACCGTCGGCCGCCAGCTGATGGAGGTGTATGAGCTGCACCGGCCGGAGCTGAACAAGACCCAGCGCCGGCAGGCGGCCCTGGCCATATTACGCCAGGTGGGCATTTCGGAAGCCGAAGCCCGGCTGAGCGCTTATCCCCATCAGTTGTCCGGCGGCATGCGGCAGCGGGTGATGATCGCCATGGCGCTGGCCTGCGAGCCGGATCTGCTGATCTGCGACGAGCCCACCACGGCACTGGACGTCACCATACAGGCGCAGATCCTGCATTTGATCCGCCAGTTGCAGCAGCAAAACAACATGGCGGTGATCTTTATTACCCACGATCTGGGGGTGGTGGCCCAGATTTGCGATCAGGTGCTGGTGATGTACGCCGGCCGCAGCGCCGAGCAGGCCGGGGTGTTTGAACTCTTTGAGCGTCCGCACCATCCCTATACGCGAGGCCTGCTGGCCTCCATTCCCCGCCTGGAGCGGGCCGGTAAAACCGAGCTGCCGGCCATTCGTGGTCAGGTGCCCTCCCTGGAAGAGCTGCCGGGCGGTTGCCGGTTCGCCAATCGTTGTCCGCACATGACCGACGTCTGCCGAGTCCAGCCGCCCCGCGAGGCGGCGGGAGACGGGCATTATGTCTGGTGCCATCATTGGCGGGAGCTGTCGTCATGAGTGTTTTGCTGAAAGTGGACAACCTGCAACAGCACTTTACCCTGGGAGGAGGCCTGTTGCGCAGGGGCCGCACCCTGTATGCGGTGGACGGTGTCAGCTTTGAACTGGAAGAAGGGCAGACCCTGGGGCTGGTGGGAGAATCGGGTTGCGGCAAGTCGACCCTGGCCCGGGCCCTGCTCAAGTTGCATGAGCCCACGGCAGGGCGGATCCTGTTTGACGGCGTCGATATCAGCCGGTTCAGCCGCGGCCAAATGCAACCGCTGCGGCGGGAGATGCAGATGGTGTTTCAGGATCCTCAAGAGTCTTTAAACGGTCGCCATACCATAGGCACCCTGCTGCAGGAGCCCTTCGTGATCCACCGGATCGGCCGTGCCAGCGAACGGCGTCAGTGGGCCGCCGATTTGCTGGCACGGGTCGGGCTGCCGGTGTCGGCGCTGGACAGGTTTCCCCATGAGTTTTCCGGCGGTCAGCGGCAGCGCATCGGCATTGCTCGGGCCATGGCGCTCAGCCCCCGCCTGCTGGTGTGTGATGAAGCGGTGTCGGCATTGGACGTGTCGGTGCAGTCCCAGATCCTCAACCTGCTGTTGTCGCTGCAGCAGGAGCGGGGGCTGGCCATGCTGTTCATCGCCCACGATCTGTCGGTGGTCAAGCATATCTCGGATCACATCGCCGTCATGTATCTGGGGCGCATCGTCGAGCTGGCGCCGGCCGAGGAGCTCTACCGCCAGCCCCGGCATCCTTATACCCGCGCCCTGATTTCGGCGATCCCGAAACCCGATCCCCGGGATCGCCAGCCTCCGATGATGCTGAGTGGCGAGCTGCCGTCTCCGGCCAATCCCCCCAGCGGCTGCCATTTTCGCACTCGCTGCCCCTATGCTCAGGAACGGTGTGCCAAAGAGTCGCCTGGGCTTATGGGCAAGGGGCATCGGGTGGCCTGCCATTTTCACGAGCAAATCGCCTCTGGCGAGCTGCAGCCCTGTGCTAACATGCGGCCGGTAACCATTTTCTAAGACAGGTAATGCAGTGACAAAGGCAGCGATTTTTCTCGACCGGGACGGCGTCATCAATCAGGACAGCGGCTATGTGTCCCATTCCGATGATTTTATCTTTATCGATGGCGTCATTGATGCACTCAGAGAGTTAAAGGAAAAAGGCTATCTGCTGGTGGTGGTCACCAACCAGTCGGGTATCGCTCGCGGCCTGTTCAGTGAAGATGACTTTATGCGCCTGACCGAGTGGATGGACTGGTCCCTGGCCGATAGGGGCGTGGATCTGGACGGTATCTATTTCTGCCCGCATCACCCTTCTGCCGGCAGCGGCCCCAACACGCAAGCGTGTGACTGTCGCAAGCCGGCTCCCGGCATGCTGCTGGACGCCGCCAGGGAACTCGGCATAAATCTGGCTGCTTCCTATATGGTGGGTGACAAGGTATCGGACATGAATGCAGCCATTGCCGCCGGTGTGGGCCACCCCGTACTGGTGCGGACCGGCAAGGAAATTACCGAGGAAGGGGAAAAACTGGCGGAAAGCGTCTATCCTTCTCTGGTGGAATTTGCACGGCAACTGGCCAGGGCGCAGTAAATTCCATCACTTTGGTTAACCTTTGAGCACTTGGCGCGGCGGACGGGATTTTTCTTCAAAAAGCCCTTGCGCAAAAACCGCGGCTCCCTATAATGCGCA